>NZ_BAAAYL010000001.1:3704676-4013399 GCF_039536205.1 Streptomyces sannanensis
TTCATCCGGCGGTTGAACTGGATGCCGTCGGGGCGCGCCATCGACCGCACCATCCAACGGTACGGCTCGATGGAGCAGTGCGCCGTCGACGGAATGCACATCGCCCGCCGGTAGACATCCACCACCTCGTCCTCGGGCAGCCGTGGTCCGGACCACTCCCGCATCAGACGGCCCACCAGCGCGCCGTCGTCCGCGGTGAGCTGACGCTCCGGCAGCCAGGGGCGCTGGAAGCCCCACACGTACGACCCGGCGCGCGACTGGGAGAAGTCGGAGAGCATCGCCGCGCGCCAGCGGCGCGGATGCGGCATCGAGGAGACGACGAGACGGCGCACCAGCTTGGGCCGCATAGCCGCGGCCGTCCAGGCGAGATAGCCGCCCAGATCGTGGCCGACCAGGGCGGCGTCCGGCTCGCCGAGGGAGCGCACCACGCCGGTGATGTCGAGGGCGAGGTTGGCAGGGTCGTAACCCCGGGGCGTACGATCGCTGCCGCCCACCCCGCGCAGATCCATCGCCACCGCACGGAAACCGGCGTCGGCGAGCGCGGTCAGCTGGTGCCGCCAGGTCCACCAGAACTGCGGGAAACCGTGCAGCAGGAGCACGAGCGGTCCGTCGCCCAGCTCGGCGATGTGGAAGCGGGCACCGTTGGCGGCCACATCCCGGTGGGTCCAGGGACCGTCGATGCGGACAGGGCTGCCAGGGGTGGTATCAGGGGCCGTCATACGGACGAGCGTGCCACAGGGCCGGGCTGGTCGGTGACCGCTTTGTGCTGGGTGGTCCCCTTGTCGAGGATCGCCTGCGAGGCCGGGCGTGGGTGGGGCTTGACGCTCTGGAGCACCGAGGCGGTCTCCTTGGCGGAGGCGATGGACCGCTCCGGCGGCTTGACCTTCTTGAACTTGTTGACGGCGACCAGCACCAGCACGGCGGCCAGCACCAGGTACGCGGCGCCCACGATCAGGAACGACCAGGCGAGGGCCAGGCCCAGGTTGTGGATGCCGTACGCGGCGGCGAAGCTCAGCACGGGCAGCGCGAAGAGCGCGAACACTCCGGCGATCCCGAGGGAGATACCGCCGATGGCACCGCGTCTGACGTCCTCCCGCAGTTCGGCCTTGGCCAGGGCGATCTCGTCGTGCACCAATGCGGACATCTCGGCAGTCGCCGAGGCGACCAACTGGCCGAGCGAGCGGTCGGTGCCGGCCGCCGCCGTGGTGTTGCCGGGGTCGCTCATCGCTGACTCCCTCTTCGTCGTCTTCTGCAGACTTTGTTTTCGGATCCGATCTCAGATCATGCCGGACGGTCGTCGTCGGCGCCCGCCGCCCCCGCAAGTTCCGCGCGCCTGCGGTGCTCGGCGGCCTTCGCCTCGTGGATCGCGGCCATGCGCAGGTGGAACGCCGGGTTGCCCTCCTCGTAGATGTCGGGGATCCCGTCGAGGTCCTCGTCGCGCTCCTCCTCGTCGACAAGGGCGCGGTAGACGCGTACCCGCAGCTTGAGGAGGACGGAGGCGAGTACGGCCGCGATGAGCGAGCCGAGCAGGACGGACGCCTTGACCTCATCGGTCAGGGCGGTGTTCCCGGCGAAGGCGAGTTCGCCGATGAGCAGTGAGACGGTGAAACCGATACCGGCGAGCGTGGCGACGGCGAAGACATCGGGCCAGGCCAGGTCCTCGTTGAGCTCGGCCCTGGTGAAGCGGGCCGCGCACCAGGCGCCGCCGAAGATGCCGAGCGCCTTGCCGACCACCAGGCCGAGGACGACACCGAGCGTCACAGGCTTGGTGAGGACGTCGGCGAGAGCGTCGCCCGAGATGGCGACGCCGGCCGAGAAGAGCGCGAAGAGCGGCACGGCGAGGCCCGCGGAGACGGGCCGTATCAGGTGCTCGATGCGCTCGCCGGGCGACTGCGTCTCGCCTTCCTGCCTGGTGCAGCGCAGCATCAGGCCCATGGCGACACCGGCGATGGTGGAGTGGACGCCGCTGTTGTACATCAGCCCCCAGATCACCAGGGCGAGCGGAATGTAGATGTACCAGCCGCGCACGCCCTTGCGGAGCAGCAGCCAGAAGACGGCGAGGCCCAGGACTGCGCCGCCGAGGGCGGCGAAGTTCAGTTCGTCGGTGAAGAAGATCGCGATGATCAGGATCGCGAGGAGGTCGTCGACGACGGCGAGGGTGAGCAGGAAAGCGCGCAGTGCGGACGGCAGAGAGGTGCCGATCACCGCGAGGACGGCGAGCGCGAAGGCGATGTCGGTGGCGGTGGGAACCGCCCAACCGTCCAGTGAGCCGCCGCCGATGGTATTGACGAGCGTGTAGACGACGGCGGGCACCGCCATGCCGCAGACGGCCGCGATGACGGGAAGGGCGGCGGCCTTGGGGTCGCGCAGTTCCCCGGCGACGAGCTCACGTTTGAGTTCGATTCCGGCGACGAAGAAGAAGATCGCGAGGAGGCCGTCCGCGGCCCAGTGCTGGACGGAGAGGTCGAGGCCGAGGGCGGCAGGGCCCATGTGGAAGTCGCGCACGGCTGCGTAGCTGTCACTCAGCGGGGAGTTGGCCCAGATCAGTGCGGCAACGGCGGCCAGCAGCAGAACCATGCCGCCGACGGTCTCGGTCCGGAGGGCGTCGGCGATGAAGTTCCGCTCGGGAAGTGGCAGGCGGCCGAGGAACTTGCGGTTGCTGATGGTGGGCGCGGCCACGGGTGACGACCTCCGGTACGTTCGGCGGGCATGACAGAGCACATGCCGACCAGACTTCCCGGCGCACCTTGTTTTATTAGTTTACCTAAGCGCGCAAGGGGCGTATCCGGTGATGTGCACTTTACGTGCACAAAGAACACCCGGCGCGCTGTGCGCCGAGTGCTCTCCGGAGTGGATGCGGGGTGTCAGTCCTCGCTCGTGACGCTCGGCAGCTTCGACTGGATCAGGTCCATCACCGAGGAGTCGGTGAGGGTGGTGACATCGCCCAGCTCGCGGTTCTCGGCGACATCGCGGAGCAGCCGGCGCATGATCTTGCCGGAACGGGTCTTGGGTAGCTCGGCCACCGGAAGGACCCGCTTGGGCTTGGCGATCGGGCCGAGGGTGGCGCCGACGTGGTTGCGCAGGTCGTCGACCAGGCTGTCGGACTCGGAGGCGGTGCCGCGCAGGATGACGAAGGCGACGATGGCCTGCCCGGTGGTCTCGTCGGTGGCGCCGACGACCGCGGCCTCGGCGACCTTCGGGTGCGAGACGAGGGCTGACTCGACCTCGGTGGTCGAGATGTTGTGGCCGGACACCAGCATCACGTCGTCGACCCGGCCGAGCAGCCAGATGTCGCCGTCGTCGTCCTTCTTGGCACCGTCGCCCGCGAAGTACTTGCCCTCCCAGCGCGACCAGTAGGTGTCGATGAAGCGCTGGTCGTCGCCCCAGATGGTGCGGAGCATGGACGGCCACGGCTCGGTGAGGACCAGGTAACCGCCGCCGCCGTTGGAGACCTCGTTCGCCTCGTCGTCGACGACGGTCGCGGAGATGCCCGGCAGCGGGCGCTGGGCCGAGCCCGGCTTGGTCTCGGTGACACCGGGCAGCGGAGAGATCATCATGGCGCCGGTCTCGGTCTGCCACCAGGTGTCCACGATCGGGCACTTTCCGGCACCGATGTGCTCGCGGTACCAGATCCAGGCCTCGGGATTGATCGGCTCGCCGACCGAGCCCAGGACGCGCAGGCTGCTCAGGTCGAACTTGGCGGGGATGTCGTCGCCCCACTTCATGAACGTACGGATCGCGGTCGGCGCGGTGTAGAGGATCGTGACGCCGTACTTCTGCACGATCTCCCAGAACCGGCCCTGGTGCGGGGTGTCGGGCGTGCCCTCGTACATCACCTGGGTCGCGCCATTGGCCAGCGGCCCGTACACGATGTACGAGTGGCCGGTCACCCAGCCGATGTCGGCCGTGCACCAGAAGACATCGGTCTCCGGCTTGAGGTCGAAGACGGCGTGGTGCGTGTATGCCGTCTGCGTGAGGTAGCCGCCGGAGGTGTGCAGGATGCCCTTCGGCTTACCTGTCGTACCGGACGTGTAGAGGATGAACAGCGGGTGCTCGGCCTCGAAGGCCTCGGGGGTGTGTTCGGCGGACTGCCGGCCGGTGATCTCGTGCCACCAGATGTCCCGGCTCTCGGTCCAGGCGACCTCCTGGCCGGTGCGGCGGACGACCAGGACATGCTCGACCCGGTCGACGTGGTTGATCGCGTCGTCGACGGCGGGCTTGAGCGCGGTGGCCTTGCCGCGGCGGTAGCCGCCGTCGGCGGTGATGACGACCTTGGCGTCGGCGTCCTCGATACGGGTCGCCAGTGCGTCGGCCGAGAAACCGCCGAAGACGACCGAGTGCGCGGCGCCGATGCGGGCGCAGGCGAGCATCGCGACGACGGCCTCGGGGATCATCGGGAGGTAGACGGCGACCCGGTCGCCCGCGGTGACTCCCAGCTCGGTGAGGGCGTGGGCCGCGCGGGAGACCTCGTCCTTGAGCTCGGCGTAGGTGATGGCGCGGCTGTCGCCGGGCTCGCCCTCGAAGTGGATGGCGACCCGGTCGCCATGGCCGGCCTCGACATGACGGTCCACGCAGTTGTACGCGACATTGAGCCGGCCGTCGGCGAACCACTTGGCGAATGGCGGGTTGCTCCAGTCGAGGGTCTCGGTCGGCTCGACGGCCCAGGTCAGGCGCCGGGCCTGGTCGGCCCAGAAGCCCAGCCTGTCCGTCGCGGCCCGTTCGTACGCCTCGGCCGTGACATTGGCGTTCGCGGCCAGCTCGGCCGGCGGTGCGAACCGTCGGTCCTCCTTCAGCAGGTTGGCCAGGCTTTCGTTGCTCACGACATCTCCCTTTCCCGGGGCGTCCGATGTGTCCCAGGCCATAGCTCACCAGGCAGATGCCCGGGTGACAAGAGCCTTCGGGGAAATTGGTTTAGACCTATGATCTCCCCGTCGCCGGGTGGTGCGGAGGGGAGGTCATAAGTTTTCACGGACGGGGGAGGGGAGTGGTTCAGTCGCGATCAGGCGCGTTCGGTTACGACCGGGCATCTTCAGGCATGCGACTCCGCGATGGAGTGGGACGGCCCGACCCGGTCGAAGACCTCATCGGTGTCGTCGCCGGTCAGTAGATAGGCCTGTGCTTCTCCGACATGGAAGTACAGGCCGTGCAGTTCGAGCCTGCCCTCCGCGAGGGCCCGCGCCACCGATTCATGGGCCCGCAGATGCTCCAGTTGCTGCACCACATTGGTCAGACAGAGCTGTTCCACCGCGTCGGCCGGAAGCCGGCCGGAAATCCGCGCCCACGCGTGGTGCCGGCTCCTCATCCGGCGCAGACTGGGTTGCCCGTGCCGCAGCCAGCGCCGCAGCGGGGTCGGCTCGCCGCCTTCCAGCGGTGTGTTCATCAGGGCCTGCATCGCGCCGCAGCCGGAATGCCCGCACACGGTGATGCTCTCCACCTTCAGCACCTCCACCGCGTACTCGATCGCCGCCGCCACGGAGTCGTCGCCGCTCTCCTCGCCGGGCAGAGGGACCAGATTGCCCACATTGCGCACGGTGAAGAGGTCGCCGGGACCGCTGGCCGTGATCATGCTGGTGACCAGGCGGGAATCCGCGCAGGTGAGGAAGAGCTGAGAGGGCTGCTGCCCCTCACGGGCCAGCCGCGCCAGTTCGTCGCGCACCAGCGGGGCCGTGTTCCGCTGGAACAAGCTGAGCCCGCTGGCCAGGCGCCGGCCGGCCGGTCCGCGTGCGGCAGGCTTCGCCTCGTGGCAGTGATGGTTGCGCCAGGGGGTCCACGGCCGGCAACAGGAGTGCGCGGCCGGTTCCGCGATGCGGCCGCCGGACCTTCCGGTGAGTTCGACCCGGCCACCGTGCGCGACGTGGGTGTCCTGCCAATGCTGGATGGCCTCGAACGCCGCATGGTCCATGAAGGACCCGTCCAACTCGATGATGGCGGGCACCCCCGGTGGCACCTGATGCAGAGCCCGGCTGAGGCGCGGCACGGCGAGGAAGGTCAACTGCCCCCGTGCCCGCACCACATGGCGGCCGTCGTGCTGCGCCACGGTGATCCGGGTCCTGGTGAGCCGGTGCAGGGCGACCGCGACGGCCACCCCGATCCCGATCGCCACGCCTTCCAGCACTCCCGCGAACACGACCGCAACCAGCGTCACCGCGTACACCAGTGTCTCGCGATTCCGCCTGACGCTGCGCAGATGCGTGATGCTCACCATCTGGACGCCGACGACCATGACCAGTGCGGCCAGAGCGGCCAGCGGGATCAGGTCGAGCACGGACACCAGCAGCAGCGCGGCCACCACGATCCATGCGCCGTGCAGCATCGTGGAGTTGCGGCTGACCGCGCCCGCCGAGACATTCGCCGTGCTGCGCACCGCGACCCCGGTGACCGGTAGGCCACCGAGCGCCCCGGACACGAGATTCGCCGCGCCCTGCCCCGCCAGCTCCCGGTCCAGGTCGGCACGCGGAATCCGCACGGCGGGCACCTTGCGGGCGGCGGTCAGCTTGTCCACGGCCACCGCCGAGAGCAGCGATTCCACACTGCCCACCAGCGTGATGGTGAGCACCGCGGCGGCGATCCCGAGCACCGGCCCTTCGGGCAGGCCGGACAGCGCATGGCTGCGCCAGGACGGCAGATCGACACGTGGCAGGCTCAGTCCGGCGAACGCCGCCAGGGCGGTGGCGACCGCCACCGCGACCAGTGCGGCCGGGACCTTCCGCACGATCCGGCCCGTACGCCCCGGAAGGCGCGGCCAGAGCAGCAGTACGGCGATCGTCAGCGCGCTCACCGAGAGCGCGGCCGGATGAGAGGCGGCCAACTGGGCGGGCAGGCCGAGAGCATTGTCGATCGCCGAGCTCTGCGGCGTACCGCCGAGGACGATATGGAGCTGGGCGAGGGCGATGGTGGCACCGATGCCGGCCAGCATGCCGTGCACGATCGCCGGGCTGACGGCGAGCGCGGAACGGGCCACGCGCAGCGCGGCCAGACCGAGTTGGGCAAGGCCCGCCAGCGCGGTGATGGCGCAGGTGGTGCGCCAGCCGTAACGCTGGATCAGTTCGGCCGTGACCACGGTGAGTCCGGCCGCGGGGCCGCTCACCTGGAGCGGAGCCCCGCCGAACCGGCCGGCGACAAGGCCGCCGACCGCGGCGGCCACCAGCCCGGCCTGAAGCGGGGCGCCGGTGGCGAGTGCGATACCCAGGGAAAGCGGCAGCGCGATCAGAAAGACGGACACGGAGGCGGACAGATCGGCGCCCGCGATGCGGAAGCGGCGGCTGCCCTGAGGGCTTGGCGGACTGTGTGCGCGGTCGAGGCGTGCGGGGGAACAAGTGGGCATTCCCGTCTCCTTCGGGCGGCGGGATGATCAACTCTCGGTAAATGAATGGTAATGCAGAGTAAAGAACAAGAATGGATGAAAGGGGCAAATGGGGCAGTGCTTCACCTGTTGGAATGAATGGTCATTTTGATCGGCTTGTCACATTTCTTCTTCGCGGTCGTGATGCGACCTTGGCGGCGCCGCGTCGGCACTCAACGCGGAGGACCTGAAGGAGAGGTGTGCGGATGATCGTCACCACGAAGAGGGCCGCCTTCGGCATCGCCACCGCCGCAACCGCCGCGGTGTTCGCCGCCTGCTCTGCCCCCGGTGGTCCGGGCGGCGCGGGCGGTCCCGGCGGGAAGAAGGCGGCCCAGGGCCCCAGGAGCTCGGTACGCCTGATCGGTGACGGCTCCACCGCGTACACCGGGCCGCAGCCCGAACTGCCCGAACCCGAGCGGCTGAAGGAGGGGCAGACGCCCCCGCAGTTCGTCGTCTTCTCCTGGGACGGTGCCGGAGAGGACGGTCAGAGGCTGTTCTCCCACTTCCGTGAAGTGGCGAGGAAGCACAACGCGAAGATGACGTACTTCCTCAGCGGCGTCTATCTGCTGCCCAAGGAGAAAGGAATCCTCTACACGGCGCCGCGGCATGAGGCCGGCCAATCCGAGATCGGCTTCAACGACAGGGAGGGCATCAAGGACACCCTCGCCCAGTTGCGCGCCGCCTGGCGGGAGGGCAACGAGATCGGAACGCACTTCAACGGCCACTTCTGCGGCACCGACGGCGGTGTCGGCACCTGGTCGGTCGACGAGTGGAAGAGCGAGATCAGCCAGGCCAAGTCCTTTGTGAAGAACTGGAAGACCAATTCGGGCCTGAACGCGGAGCAGCCGCTGCCCTTCGACTACGACAGGGAGCTCATCGGTGGCCGCACCCCCTGTCTGGAGGGGCAGAAGAACATGATGCCGGCCGCGAAGGAGATGAACTTCCGCTACGACTCCAGTGGCATCGGCAACCAGGTCTGGCCGGGCAAGGACGCCGCGAGCGGTCTGTGGGACATTCCGCTGCAACTTGTCCCGCTGCCCGGCCGCGACTTCGAGACGCTCTCCATGGATTACAACTTCATGGTCAACCAGTCCGGCACGACCCAAGGTTCCCCGTCCATGCACGAGTACTGGGGCAACCAGTTGCGGGACGGGCTGCTCCAGGCTTTCGACCGGGCGTACAAGGGGAACCGCGCCCCGCTGATCATCGGCAACCACTTCGAGTCCTGGAACGGTGGCACGTACATGCGTGCCCTCGAGCAGACAATCGAGTCGGTGTGTGACCAACGCGATGTGCGGTGCGTCTCCTTCCGGCAACTCGTTGACTGGCTGGACGTCCAGGAGCCCTCGGTGCTGGCGAAACTGCGCACTCTCGGCGTCGGCGAGGCGCCGAAGCCGGGCTGGAAGACATTCCTGGCCGCCCGGCTCCAGGCTGCCGAGCCGGTCAAGCCGGCTGTGGCTGAGCATCGTTAGCCCGCACGGCGCGCGGGGCGTCTAGCCGGGCTGAGGCGCGAGCACTTCGTCGCCGAGCACGAAAGCGGGGTCGACCTGGGCCGCCAGATCGGCGCCCGTCTTCGTGTTTCCCCAGCTCTCCGCGTTCTTCAGATGGAAGTGCACCATCTGGCGCGTATAGCGCTCCCAGTCCCGGCGTTCGTACGACGCGTCGGCCGCTTGGCGGAGGGTCTGCAGCGCTCGCGCGTTCTCCGGTTCCAGCTGCCCGAAGCCGGCCGCGCGGCCCTTCTCCATCGCCCGCACCCAGTCGGAGTGCCCTACTGTGACAAGCAGGTCCTCTCCCGCCTCCGCGCGCAGGAAGTCCAGGTCGTCCCGGCCCTGCACCTTGTTTCCGACGACCTTCAGGGGAACGCCGAAGTCCCGTGCGTACTCCTTGTACTGGCGGTAGACGGAGATGCCCTTGCGGGTCGGCTCGGCGACCAGGAAGGTCATGTCGAACCGGGTGAACATCCCGGAGGCGAAGGAGTCCGAGCCCGCCGTCATGTCGACGACGACGTATTCGTCACGGCCGTCCACGAGGTGGTTGAGGCAGAGCTCGACCGCGCCGACCTTGGAGTGGTAGCAGGCGACGCCCAGGTCGGACTCGGTGAAGGGACCGGTCACCATGAGGCGGACCGGGTACCCGTCCAGCAGGACCGGGCGAGCGCAGGCCCCGTAGACCGGATTGTCCTCGCGTACGCGCAGCAGCCGGGAGCCCTCTCCGGGCGGAGTCGTCTTGATCATCGTCTCCGCAGAGACGATCCGGGGGTTGGTGCCGCGCAGATAGTCCTTGATGAGCGGCAGATGTGCGCCCATCGCGGGCAGCGCGGCGGCCTCCTCCTCGTCGAGTCCCAGGGCGGTCCCCAGGTGCTGGTTGATGTCGGCGTCCACTGCGACGACGGGCACGCGACAGGCGGCCAGGTGGCGGATGAAGAGCGAGGACAGTGTGGTCTTGCCGCTGCCGCCCTTCCCTACGAAAGCGATCTTCATGTTCACCCAAGGTAATCGAGTGGGTGCATTGCGTAGGGGGTGTGTATGAAGAAGACCACTCGAAGGTGGGGCGCGACATCATTGCGCGTAGCCTCCCTACTTATGAGTACGAACGCCGCCGACCCCCTCGTCGCCCTGGGCTCACTGCCCGGTGTCGCCGACGCCGTGGACTCCGTACGCAAGGCTGTAGACCGGGTCTACGGACACCGCGTCATGCGGCGCCGCAGCAGCGAGGTGACTTCGGAGGCCGGGCTCCGAGGCGCCCGCGGTTCCGCCGCACTCGCCGGCGCCGACTGGGCGCTCGAAGAAGTGCGCAGGCGGACCGATTTCGGCGGCGAGGAGGAGGCCCGGACGGTCGGCGCCGCCCTGCGGCTGACCGCGGAGGCCGGCCAGCTGCTCTCCATCTGGCGGCAGTCCCCGCTGCGGGTGCTGGCCCGGCTGCACCTGGTCGCCGCGGGCGGTGTGGTTCCGGACGAGTCGGTCGGCCGGCCGAGACTAGCGGGCGAGTCGGTCGACGAACCACTTGTCGGGCTCCCTCTCCCCGCCGCGGACGAGATGGCGGGGCGACTGGACGGGCTGGCGCGACTGATCGTCGAGGGAAGTTCGGCGCCCGCCCTGGTGTTGTCGGCCGTGGTGCACGGCGAGCTGCTGGCGCTGCGGCCCTTCCGGTCGCACAACGGGCTGGTCGCGCGGGCCGCCGAACGGATCGTGCTGGTCGGCAGTGGGCTCGACCCCAAGTCGATCTGCCCGGCCGAGGTGGGGCACGCGGAGCTGGGCCGCGAGGCGTATGTGACGGCGCTCGAGGGCTATGTCTCCGGCACCGCGGAGGGAGTGGCGTCCTGGATCGTCCACTGCGGCCGCGCGGTGGAACTGGGTGTCCGTGAATCCACGGCCGTCTGCGAGGCGCTCCAGCGCGGCGCTGCCTGACCCTCAACAGGGATGCGGCGGTACCGATTTCGGTACCGCCGCTGGCATGTCTGCCCAGTTACCAAGCGTCCTCGATATGTTGCCCATCAGGTCGGGAACTTTGCCCGTCACCTGGTGCGGCTGGCCCGTAATCGACGGGTCGACGTCGCGTGGGTGCCAAGCTTTCATGCTAAAGGTCCGTGGGGCCATCTTTCTTGCGTTACAGGTAAATCCTTTCGGATGTCCTAGGTCTCGCGGGCCTTAAATCCTTTGTACTCCAGCGGTACAGGAAGTGGAACCCCTGGCTGCAACTTCTTTACTTTTAGGTTCAAATACGGGTGAACTGCTCGACCGGGACCGGAGGACGTCTCCGGCTGGCGTACCAGACCAGCCCGGCCGTGGCCGCCGCCGCTCCGACGGCCGCGGCGACCATCAGTGCGGGTCGGGGTGGCATCGAGAAGGCGGGCAGCCGCTGCTTCAGTCGGACCGGCCGGTTGAAGACCAGGACCGGCCAGCCGCGGGTCGTCGCCTCGCGGCGCAGCGCCCGGTCCGGATTGACCGCGTAGGGATGCCCGACGGACTCCAGCATCGGAATGTCGGTGACGGAGTCGCTGTACGCGTAGCAGCGCGACAGGTCGTACCCCTCGGACTCGGCGAGCTCCCTGATCGCCTCGGCCTTGGTCGGGCCATATGCGTAGTACTCGACGTCACCCGTGAAACAGCCGTCCTCACCCACGACCATTCGGGTGGCGACCACCCGGTCGGCGCCCAGGAGTTCACCGATCGGCTCGACGACCTCCGCCCCGGAGGTCGAGACGATCACGACGTCACGGCCCGCGGTGTGGTGCTCCTCGATGAGGGACGCGGCCTCGTCGTAGATGATCGGGTCGATGAGATCGTGCAGGGTCTCGGCGACGAGCTCGCGGACCTGCTGCACGTTCCAGCCCTTGCAGAGCGCTGAGAGGTACTCGCGCATCCGCTCCATCTGGTCGTGGTCGGCGCCGCCCGCGAGGAAGACGAACTGGGCGTAGGCGGTGCGGAGCACGGCCCGGCGATTGATCAGTCCGCCTTGGTAGAAGGACTTGCTGAAGGTCAGCGTGGACGACTTCGCAATGACCGTCTTGTCCAGGTCGAAGAAGGCTGCTGTGCGCGGCAAGGAGTGGTTTTCCACGACGCCGAGCATAGGCGCCCACCATTCGGCGTAAGCTGGGGCGCGTGGGTTTGCCTGAGAAGGCTCTCGGGTACACCATGGAAGTCACGGATCGTTCGCGACCGTGCTAACCCGGTCCGACTCCTCCCCCCCCGAGTCGGCCGTGGGGACGACCCCCGCTCTCCCCCCCCGGCGGGGGTCGTCGCATGTCCGGACGCATTTTCGGTCGGTGGAGCCGTCAACTCCCCTTTTTCCGCAGCGTTGTGTTCCCTCACCGGGTGACTCCTCCATCCGTCAGGACTCGTCACGGTGCGTAGCGGTTGTGCTGCTTCCCGGAAGTCACCGGTACAGGTGAACGGGATATTCACAACGCATGAGTTGTCCACAGTTTTCAACCAAGATCCACATTATTTCCGGGATCGCTGCACGGTGATTTCCGTCCACGAAGTCCGCGGACGCAGGGAATCACCGTCAGGGGGCGGAGATCGTGAACGGATCCATCACTTCCGGCATGCCGAAGGCCGCCGAGGGTCGGCGGGGCGGACCGCTGATCGTCACCGAGGACGCCGAGCTGCTCGACGACCTGCTGAGGCTGTGCGCGGCGGCCGGCGCCGAGCCTGAGGTGCACCACGGTCTGCCGGAGCGAGGGGGCGGCTGGGAGGCCGCCCCGCTGGTCCTGGTCGGCGACGACGCGGCGGGCCGGGTGCGCGGCGCCGTCCGCAGACCCGGTGTGTTCCTCGTCGGCCGGGACCAGGACGACCCCGATGTCTGGCGGCGGGCCGTCGAGATCGGAGCGGACCATGTACTCCGCCTGCCCGATGCGGAGCAGTGGCTGGTCGACCGGATCGCGGACGCGGCAGAGGGTGTCGGAAGGCAGGCGCTCACCGTCGGAGTGATCGGCGGCCGCGGCGGCTCGGGGGCGTCCACGCTCGCCTGCGCCCTCGCGGTGACGGCGGCACGTGGCGGGCACCGCACGATGCTCGTCGATGGCGATCCACTCGGCGGCGGACTCGATGTGCTGCTCGGTGGGGAGCAGGCGGAGGGCAGACGCTGGCCCGACTTCGCGGCGTCCCGGGGACGGGTCGCCGGGGGAGCACTGGAGGAGTCGCTGCCCCGGCTGCACGCGCTGCGCGTCCTCAGCTGGGACCGGGGCGACTCGGTGGTGATTCCCCCGGAGGCGATGCGCGCGGTGCTGGCCGCGGCCCGCAGGCGCGGCGGGCTGGTCGTCGTGGATCTGCCCCGGCGGGTCGACGAAGGCGTGGTGGAGGTGCTGGCGCAGCTCGACCTGGGACTGCTGGTCGTCCCGGCGGAGCTGCGGGCCGTGGCGGCGGCGAAGCGGGTGTCCTCCGTGGTCGGCATGCTGCTGCGCGATCTGCGTGTGGTGGTCCGCGGTCCGTACGCAGCCGGTCTCGACGAGGAATGGGTCGCGGAGGCGCTGGGCCTGCCGCTCGCGGGCGAGCTGCCGGCGGAGCCGGGGCTGCCCGCCGCGCTGGACAGAGGGGCGCCACCGGGGACCGATGCACGCGGGCCACTGGGCAGGTTCTGCGCGGCGTTCTGGGAGCAGGCACTGGCCGTGGGCGGGAGCGTGACGCCATGAGTGCCGGGCTGCTGGACGCGGTCCGGCAGCGGCTCGCGGAGACCGGGGCCGAGCCGACGCCGGCCAGGGTCGCGGCGGCGCTGCGCGCCCAGGGGCGGCTGCTGGGGGACACGGAAGTGCTGGGCGCGGCCGTGGAGCTGCGGTCCGAGCTGGTGGGGACGGGGCCCTTGGAGCCGTTGCTGGCGGATCCTTCCGTGACGGATGTGCTGGTGAGTGCGCCGGACCGGGTGTGGGTGGACCGGGGCGGCGGGCTGGAGCTGACCGGGGTGCGTTTCCCGGACGCGGCCGCAGTGCGTGGGCTGGCGCAGCGGCTGGCCGCGGTGGCGGGGCGCAGGCTGGACGACGCACGGCCATGGGCTGACGCCCGGTTGCCGGACGGCACACGGATGCATGCGGTGCTGCCGCCGGTCGCGGTGGGTTCGACCTGTCTCTCGCTGCGAGTGGTGCGGCCGAAGGCGTTCTCGCTGGAAGAGCTGCTCGCGGCGGGGACGGTTCCGCGGGGTGGTGACCAGGTGCTGCGAGCCCTCGTGGGGGCCCGGGTCTCGTATCTGATCAGCGGCGGCACGGGTTCGGGCAAGACCACCCTGCTGTCCACGCTGCTGGGTCTGGTCGGCCCGGCCGAGCGGATCGTGCTGGCCGAGGACTCGGCCGAGCTGCGGCCCGACCATCCGCACGTGGTGCGACTGGAGTCGCGGCCGGCGAACCAGGAGGGCGTGGGCCTGGTGACGCTCCAGGACCTGGTGCGGCAGGCCCTGCGGATGCGCCCCGACCGGCTGGTGGTCGGCGAGGTGCGCGGCGCCGAGGTCACTCAGTTGCTGGCCGCGCTGAACACCGGTCACGAGGGCGGGTGCGGGACCGTGCACGCCAATGCCGCGGCGGATGTTCCGGCGCGTCTGGAGGCCCTCGGCACCTCGGCGGGCCTCGGCAGGTCGGCGCTGCACAGCCAGTTGGCCGCCGCCTTGTCGGTGGTGGTCCACCTGGTACGGGACCGCGGCGGGCAGCGCCGGATCGCGGAGGTGCATGTGCTGGAACGGGACGCCGCCGGGCTGGTCGTGACGGTGCCGGCGCTGCGCTGGGGACCGGACGGATTCGTGTATGAGCGGGGCTGGGCGCGGCTGCGGTCGCTGGTCGGGGGCGCGCTGTGACGGGGGCCGGGGCGACTGCGGCGGGTGCGGCGGTGTGCGCGGGGGCCGCGGTGTGGCTCGGGCCGGGCCGTGATCGGGGGCTGCGGCGGGCGCGGCTGATGTTCGGGCCGGCGGACGACCCTGTGCCGGTGTGGCGCCGCCCGGTGTCCGTCGTGCGGGGCCGGCTGGGGCGGGAGTGGCTGTGCCTGGTGGCCGCCGTGGGGATCGCCGTGCTCGGGGAGTCGGTGCTGCCCCTGGTGGCGGGGGCGTTGGCGGTCCCGCTGGTGGGGCGTCGGCTGCGGGCCCGGGAACGCCGCCTGGCCGGGCTGCGGCGGGGCGCAGGAGCCGTCGCGCTGTGCGGCGCGGTGGCGGGTGAGCTGCGGGCCGGCCGGCAGCCGGGGCATGCGTTGTACGCCGCGGTGTCGGGCTCGGGAGCGCTGGGGCGGGCCGAGGCCGCGGTGCTGGCGGCGGCGCGGTTCGGCGGCGACGTGCCGGCCGCCCTGAGGCTGGCGTCGGGCGAGCCGGGGGCGGCCGGGCTTGCCGGAATGGCGGCCTGCTGGCAGGTGGCCGTGGCGGGCGGCGCCGGACTCGCGGCCGGGCTCGAACGGCTGGAGGGCGCGCTGCGGGCCGAGCACGACCAGAGGGAGGACCTGCGGGCGCAGCTGACGACGGCCCGGTCCACCGCGGTGGTGCTCGCGGTGATGCCGCTGGCGGGGCTGGTGCTGGGCACCGGACTCGGCGCGGAGCCGCTGCGGGTCCTGCTGCACACCCCGGCCGGGGTGGGCTGCCTGCTGGCGGCCGGAGTGCTGGAGGCAGCGGGCCTGATCTGGGCCGGGCGGATCGTACGGAAGGGAGAAGGGCGATGAGCGGGGAGGCTGTCCACCCGCTGTGGACGGTGGTGGCGGTGGTGGCGGCCGGCGCGTGGGCGGCTTCGGCGATGGCCCGTGGGAGACGCCATCGAAGGCTGCGCATACGGTCGGCCGCCCTGTTCGCGGCCGAGGAGGCGGACACGGCGAGGGCAGAGCCGCTGAGGTCGTGGCCTCGACAGTGGTGGCCGCGCGCGAGGCCCTGGGCGGCGCCACTTGGCGTGGTGGTCATTGGTCAGGTCTTCGTCGGCGGTGTGACGGGTGCCGTACTCGGACTCGGTGCGGCGTACGGCCTGTGTCGGTGGCTGCGACGGCAGAAACCGGACGACGGGACGGAGGCGGTGCGGGAAGCGGCCGCCCGACAGCTGCCGCTGGCCGCGGATCTGCTGGCGGCCTGCCTCTCGGCGGGGGCGGGGCCGCGTGAGGCGGCGGAGGCGGTGGGGCGGTCACTGGGCGGTCCGGTCGGCGGCTGTCTGGACCGGGTCGCCGCTGAACTGCGGCTCGGCTGTGACCCGGCGGTGGCGTGGGGCCGGCTGGGTGCGATACCGCACGCGGAGGGGCTGTCCCGCTGTCTGGAGCGGGCCGCTTCGACCGGGGTTCCGGCTGCGGAGCCGGTGTCCCGGCTGGCCGACGGGCTCCGGGCGGAGCAGCGGCGCGCGGCGGAGGCTCGCGCCCGCAGGGCAGGGGTGCTGATCACGGGCCCGGTGGCCCTGTGCTTCCTGCCCGCTTTTCTGGCCGCCGGCGTGGCGCCGGTGGTGATCGGCCTGGCGGGCGAGCTGCTGGGCGGCAAGTGAACTCGACGTATGACCAGGAGGCTGAGATGTACGGGCGGATCAGGCGGTGGGTGTGCCGGCGGCTGAGCGGTGATGCCGGAATGACGACGTCCGAGTATGCGATGGGCACGATCGCGGCATGTGCGTTCGCGGCGGTCCTCTACAAGGTGGTCACCAGCGGGGCCGTCGCTTCGGCGCTGCAATCGGTGATCGGGAAGGCGCTCGATGCGCAGTTCTGAGCGATGGACGGACCGGGGCTCGGTGACGGCCGAGGCGGCGGTGGCGCTGCCGGCCCTGGCGCTGTTCGCACTGGCCCTGGTGTGGGCGCTGACGGCGGCCGCAGCGCAGATCCAGTGCGTGGATGCGGCCCGGGCGGGGGCGCGCGCCGCAGCCAGGTCCGAGCCGCGGGACGAGGCGCTGGCCGCCGCCCGCTCGGCGGCCCCGCGCGGCCAGGGTGACTCTGGGGCGTGCCGGCGATCTGTGGCGGGTGAGGGTGGAGGCGCCGACACCGGGGCCCGGTGCGCTGGCCCTGACGCTGAGAGCCGAGGCGGCCGCGTCGGCCGAGGATGCGGTGGGGGCGGCGCCATGACGCCGGGCAGCCGCTGGGCGCGCTGCGCGACGGCACCGGATCAGGGGTCGGCGACGGTGTGGACGGCCATGGCCGCGGCGGCGCTGTGTGTGGTGTTCGCGGTGGTCCTGGCCCTCGGTCAGGCGGTGGCCGCCCGCCATCGGGCGGGCGGGGCCGCGGACCTGGCGGCGCTCGCCGCGGCGGACCTGGCGCTTCTGGGCGCGTCCACCGCGTGCGCGCGGGCCGCCGAGGTGGCCGGGGCGCAGGGCGCCGAGCTGGTGCGGTGCACGGTGTTCGGTGAGGTCGCCGATGTGACGGCCCGGGCCCGCTTCGGCCCGTACGCCCCCGTGGTCCGCTCCCGTGCAGGCCCGCCGGGCGCGGCGGCCGGTTCGGCCACGGACGCCCCGGGGGGCCGGGACGAGGACCCGGGCGGGGTCTAGGGGCAGCCGTCGGCGGAGGGGGCGCCGCGGAGCAGTTCGGTCAGCAGGCGGACGGCGGCCCGTTTATGCAGGGGGTCGTTGCCGTTGCCGCACTTGGGGGACTGGATGCAGGACGGGCAGCCGGACTCGCACTCGCAGGCGGCGATGGCCTCACGGGTGGCGGTGAGCCAGTCGCGGGCCGTGCGGAAGGCCCGCTCGGCGAAGCCCGCGCCGCCCGGGTGGCCGTCGTAGACGAAGACCGTGGGCAGCAGGGTGTCCGGGTGAAGCGGGACGGAGACGCCGCCGATGTCCCAGCGGTCGCAGGTGGCGAAGAGCGGCAGCATGCCGATGGAGGCGTGCTCGGCGGCGTGCAGGGCGCCGCCCAGCTGCTCGGGGTTGATCCGGGCGGCGTCGAGCTGGTCCTCGGTGACCGTCCACCACACGGCCCGGGTGCGGAGCGTACGAGGAGGGAGATCGAGTTTCGACTCGCCGAGCACCTCGCCGGTGATGAGTCTGCGCCGTAGGAAGGAGATGACCTGGTTGGTGACTTCGACGGAGCCGTAGCAGAGCCGGGCACCGCCCCAGGGGATCTCGGTGTCGGTTTCCAGAACGGTGATGGCGGTGGTGTCGCGGGCGGTGGTGGAGTACGGCGGGTTGGCCTCCTCGACCAGGGCGACGGAGTCCTCCAGGTCCAGGCGGTTCACCAGGTAGGTGCGGCCCTGGTGGAGGTGGACGGCGCCGTCGTGGACGGTGGTGTGGGCGGCGGAGGCGTCGACGGTGCCGAGCAGCCGTCCGGTGGAGGCCTCGACGATCTGTACCGGGCGGCCGCCGCCGCCCCGGATGTCGGTCAGGTCAGCGGCGTTCTGGCGGCGCGTCCAGTGCCACCCGGCGGCGCGGCGGCGCAGCAGCTTCGCCGACTCCAGCTGCGGCATCAGACCGGGCGCCGCAGGACCGAACAGCTCGAGGTCGTCGTCGGTGAGGGGCAGTTCCGCGGCTGCGGCGCACAGATGGGGGGCGAGGACGTACGGATTGTCCGGGTCGAGGACGGTGGACTCCACGGGCCGCTCGAACAGCGCCTCGGGGTGGTGGACGAGGTACGTGTCCAGCGGGTCGTCCCGCGCGACAAGGACCGCGAGGGCGCCTCGGCCGGAGCGGCCCGCCCGGCCCGCCTGCTGCCACAGGGAGGCGCGGGTGCCGGGGTACCCGGCGATGATCACGGCATCCAGCCCGGATACGTCGATGCCGAGTTCGAGGGCGGTGGTCGCGGCCAGGCCGAGGAGCTTGCCGGAGTGCAGGGCGCGCTCCAGGGCGCGGCGCTCCTCGGGCAGATATCCGCCTCGGTACGCCGCGACGCGGGTCGGCAGGGACCGGTCGACCTCGGCGAGGCGTTCCTTGGCGATGACCGAGATGAGCTCGGCGCCGCGCCGGGAGCGTACGAAGGCGACGGTGCGCACCCCCTGCACGGTCAGGTCGGTGAGGAGGTCGGCGGTCTCGGCGGTGGCGGTGCGGCGTACAGGGGCGCCCTTCTCGCCGTGGAGCTCGGTGAGCGGCGGCTCCCACAGGGCGAAGACCAGTTCGCCGCGCGGTGAGGCATCCCCGGAGACCTCCACCACCGGCAGCCCGGTGAGGCGGCCGGCGGCCACGGCGGGTTCCGCGGCGGTGGCGGAGGCGAGGAGGAAGACGGGGTTCGCGCCGTAGCGGGCGCAGAGGCGGCGCAGCCGCCGGAGGACCTGGGCGACGTGCGAGCCGAAGACGCCTCGGTAGGTGTGGCACTCGTCGATCACGACGTAGCGCAGTGTGCGCAGGAAGGAGGACCAGCGGGGATGGGAGGGGAGTATGCCGCGGTGCAGCATGTCGGGGTTGGTCAGGACGTAGTTGGCGTACTGCCGGACCCATTCACGCTCCTCGACGGGGGTGTCGCCGTCGTATACCGCGGGGCGGACGCGGTTGCCGAGCGGCGCCGCGAGTTCCCGTACGGCGCGCAACTGGTCGGCGGCGAGGGCCTTGGTCGGGGCCAGATACAGCGCGGTGGCGCCGCGGCCGTTGGGGGCCTCGGCGCCGTCGAGCAGGGTGGAGAGCACCGGAGCGAGATAGGCGAGCGACTTTCCGGACGCGGTGCCGGTGGCGATCACGACGGATTCGCCGTCGAGGGCGTGTTCGGCGGCGAGGGCCTGGTGGACCCACGGGTGCTCGGCCCCGGCAGCCCGGATGGCCGCGATCACTTCTGTTCGGATGCGGTCCGGCCAGACGGCATGACGGCCCTCGCGCGGGGGCAAGTGCTCCGTATGAGTGATGCGCGCAGCCCGGCCCGCCCCCGCGGTGAGCCGGTCGAGGACCGCGCCGGGACCGGGGTGTGGCCCCATGTGTTCGGCGGGTCGACTGGGACGGTGATTCTTGGCCATCGGCACCGAGTGTGTCACTGGCGTGACGGACAATGGTCCCAAGGCGTCGTGCATGGCTGCTGGTAAGTGATTGAATGCCATCGCGGCTGGCGATCCGTTCTCTGGCCCCGCCGGGGAGACACAGGGGACGGCCGCTCGATAGCAAGGTGCTGGAGGATCCGTGGACCTGTCCCTGTCGACTCGCACTGTGGGTGACCGTACGGTCGTCGAGGTCGGTGGCGAGATTGATGTATATACCGCGCCCAAGCTGCGCGAGCAGTTGGTCGAGCTGGTGAATGACGGCAGCTATCACCTGGTTGTCGACATGGAAGGCGTGGACTTCCTCGACTCCACCGGTCTCGGCGTGCTCGTGGGCGGACTGAAGCGTGTGCGGGCCCATGAGGGCTCGCTCCGCCTGGTCTGCAACCAGGAGCGCATTCTGAAGATCTTCCGTATCACCGGTCTGACCAAGGTGTTCCCGATCCACACCACGGTCGAAGAAGCCGTCGCAGCCACCGACTGACGGTTTCCGGAGGAAGGAACGGAGGTGCCGGGCGCCATGCCCGGCCCTCTGAGAGGCACGCTCGTACCGTCCGAGGGGGACTGTATGGCCACCGTTGAGCTTCGTTTCAGCGCCCAGCCCGAGCATGTCAGGACGGCGCGTCTCGTGGCGGCCGCCGTGGCCCGCCGGGCCGGGGTGGACGAGGCCGTGCTGGACGAGTTGAGACTCGCGGTCGGGGAGGCGTGCACCCGCGCGGTGGGGCTGCACCGCAGCAACGGCATCTCCGCGCCGGTCCGGGTGGTGCTGACCGACGAGGAGAAGGCGTTCTCCATCGAGGTCGGCGACGAGGTGCCGGGCAGCGGCGCCGGCCCGGACGGCTCCCGGGCGTCCGGTTCCCGTACCGCGGGGGCCGAGGGCGAGTCCGACGCGGGGGAGGCCGAGGGCGACGACGAGATGGGTCTTGCCGTCATCAGCGGTCTGGTCGACGACGTGGAGGTCACCTCGGGTGAGACCGGCGGCGTGATCCGGATGACCTGGCCGACCACACCGGACACGGTCGTCGACTGAGCGTCCTCCCGGGGTGCCTTCCCCAGGCTTCCAAGTTCTACATATTTACGGCCCTGCTGAGCAGGGCCTTTTTCATTTCTCTAGATCATGGATCAAGCGTCAATGCTTTTGCCCCATTACCGCTTTCGGGTAGCTTTCCATGAGGCGATCATTTGCTGAGTAGCGGATGAAGGTCAATTGCATGTGCCGTCCACTGTTTTGATCGGCTTCCGCTCCCTACAATCCGTCCACATCTTGAGCTCTGAACGTCAAGGAGGACGAATGACGGGGCTCTTCAACCCACAACAGCCCGACCACCTCTCATCCCTCTCGGCCGCGGTACTCACCGAAGACAATCGGCTGATCGTGTTTGTGATCGCGGCTGTCGCCCTGGCGGCCCTGATCGTCGCCCAGCTGCTGGTGCGGCAGGTTCTGGCGGCCGGCGAGGGCACCGATTCCATGAAGAAGATCGCGGCAGCGGTCCAGGAAGGCGCGAATGCCTATCTGGCCCGTCAGCTGCGCACCCTCGGCGTCTTCGCCGTTGTGGTGTTCTTCCTGCTGATGATGCTGCCCGCCGACAACTGGTCGCAGCGAGCCGGACGCTCCGTCTTCTTCCTGGTCGGTGCGCTCTTCTCGGCGGCGACCGGATACATCGGTATGCGTCTCGCGGTACGCAGCAATGTCCGCGTCGCCGCGGCCGCGCGCGAGGCGACGCCGGGGCCCGGCGAGCCGGAAAAGGATCTGACCGCCGTCGCGCACAAAGCAATGAAGATTGCTTTCCGTACGGGCGGCGTGGTCGGCATGTTCACGGTCGGCCTAGGTCTGCTCGGTGCCTCCTGCGTGGTCCTCGTCTACGCGGCCGACGCCCCCAAGGTGCTGGAAGGCTTCGGCCTCGGCGCCGCCCTGATCGCCATGTTCATGCGAGTCGGCGGCGGCATCTTCACCAAGGCCGCCGACGTCGGCGCCGACCTCGTGGGCAAGGTCGAGCAGGGCATCCCCGAGGACGACCCGCGCAACGCCGCCACCATCGCCGACAACGTGGGCGACAACGTCGGCGACTGCGCAGGTATGGCCGCGGACCTCTTCGAGTCGTACGCCGTCACGCTGGTCGCCGCCCTCATCCTCGGCAAGGCAGCCTTCGGCGACTCGGGACTCGCCTTCCCGCTGATCGTTCCGGCGATCGGCGTGGTCACCGCGATGATCGGTATCTTCGCGGTCGCCCCGCGGCGCGCCGACCGCAGCGGGATGACCGCCATCAACCGCGGTTTCTTCATCTCCGCGGCCGTCTCGCTCACCCTGGTGGCCGTGGCGGTCTTCGTCTATCTGCCGTCCTCGTACGCCGAGCTGGACGGCGTCACCGAGGCCGCCATCCGCGGCCACAGCGGGGACCCGCGGATCCTGGCCCTGGTCGCCGTCGCCATCGGCATCGTGCTGGCCGCTCTGATCCAGCAGCTGACCGGATACTTCACCGAGACCAACCGCCGCCCGGTGCGTGACATCGGCAAGACCTCGCTGACCGGTCCGGCCACCGTGATCCTCGCCGGTATCTCCCTCGGCCTGGAGTCCGCCGTCTACACCGCGCTGCTGATCGGTCTCGGCGTGTACGGAGCGTTCCTGCTCGGCGGAGCGTCCATCACGCTGGCCCTCTTCGCGGTGGCCCTGGCCGGCACCGGTCTGCTCACCACGGTCGGCGTCATCGTCGCCATGGACACCTTCGGCCCCGTCTCCGACAACGCCCAGGGCATCGCCGAGATGTCCGGCGATGTCCAGGGCGCGGGCGCGCAGGTGCTCACCGACCTCGACGCGGTCGGCAACACCACCAAGGCCATCACCAAGGGCATCGCCATCGCCACTGCGGTCCTCGCGGCGTCGGCGCTGTTCGGTTCGTACCGGGACGCCATCGCGCACGCGGTGCAGGACGTCAACGCCAAGGCCGGGGAGCTGGGCCTGTCGCTGGACATCTCGCAGCCCAACAATCTGGTCGGGCTGATGCTCGGCGCGGCGGTCGTCTTCCTCTTCTCGGGGCTGGCGATCAACGCGGTCTCGCGTTCGGCCGGGGCCGTGGTCTACGAGGTGCGGCGGCAGTTCCGCGAGCACCCCGGGATCATGGACTACAGGGAGAAGCCCGAGTACGGCAGGGTCGTCGACATCTGCACCAAGGACGCCCTGCGCGAGCTGGCCACGCCCGGCCTGCTCGCCGTGATGGCGCCCATCGCAGTCGGGTTCACTCTCGGAGTCGGTGCTCTCGGCTCGTATCTCGCGGGCGCGATCGGCACCGGCACGCTGATGGCCGTCTTCCTCGCCAACTCGGGCGGCGCATGGGACAACGCCAAGAAGCTGGTCGAGGACGGTCACCACGGCGGCAAGGGCAGCGAGGCCCACGCCGCGACGGTCATCGGTGACACCGTGGGCGACCCGTTCAAGGACACCGCGGGACCGGCGATCAACCCGTTGCTGAAGGTGATGAACCTGGTGGCGCTGCTCATCGCGCCCGCCGTGGTGCAGTTCAGCTACGGGAACGACGCCAGTCCGGTGGTCCGGGCGATCGCGGCCACCGTGGCCATCCTGATCGTCATCGGCGCGGTGTACGTGTCCAAGCGGCGCGGCATCGCCGTGGGTGACGAAGGCAACACCGAGAAGGTCGGCACAAACTCCGACCCCGCGGTCGTTTCCTGACACTGGATCAACTGGCGGGCGGGCATCGCGTTCTGACGCGGTGTCCGCCCGTTGGGCTGTTCAGTGAGTCTTGTCTCCCTTGGTGCAAACGGCTGCAATGAATGACATATCGGATGTACGGCACATGGTTGTCGCCCACTTGGCGTGTATGTTCCGGGGCCGAGAGCCTTGGAAGGGACCGAACCGGTGAACAAGAAGCTTGCGGCCGCACTGTCCGGCGGCGCGGTACTGATGCTGGCACTGACTGGCTGCGGCGACAGCGGGGACAACAGCGCCGACAAGGCCGACGCCTGGGCGAAGAAGGTCTGCGGTCAGGCCCAGCCCCAGCTGCAGAAGATCGCCAACGCCAATGCGGCCATCCAGCAGCAGACCGCGGAGAACAGCAAGCCCGCGGACGTCCAGGCGGCGGACTCCCAGGCCTTCCAGCAGATCTCGGAGGCCTACAAGGCGCTCGGTGACGCCGTGGAGGCCGCCGGGGCCCCGCCGGCCGAGGACGGTGACCAGACCCAGCAGAAGGCCGTCAAGGAACTCGACGCCTCCGCGGTCGCCTACGCCGGCCTGCAGAAGAAGGTCGACGCGCTGGACGTCAAGGACCAGGCGAAGTTCGCGGACGGCCTCAAGGGCGTCGCCGACGAGCTGGAGAAGATCAGCAAGTCCGGCGACGAGGCACTGCGGAAGCTCCAGTCCGGCGAGGTCGGCCAGGCGATGGCCAAGCAGACCGGCTGTCAGAAGCCCACGCCGTCCGCCCCGCCGTCGGCCCAGCCGTCGTCGGAGTCCCCCGCCTCGGCGTCGCCGAGCAAGAAGGCGTAACGGGCCGCAGGCCCGGCCTGGGGGCGCCTCCCAGCGGTAGGGAGTCCGCCCAGAGGCGCCGGACGGGCCGGCGGTGAGCCGTTGTCGGTGGTACGCGACACAATGGGCCGGTGAGTACGACCAGCCTTCCCGCGCCGGACGGCGCCGTCCGTTTCCGCGCAGCCCTGCTCGACGCCGCCTTCACGGCCGACGGGCTGCTCGACCTGCTCGGCGCGCCCGCGTACGCCGCGCTGGCGCGCAGCGAGACCGTTCCCGCCCTGCGGGCCACCCGTGGCGACACCCCGCTCGAGCAGCTGGTGCGGCTCTTCCTGCTCCAGCAGCCGGTGGCCTACGAGCGGGCCCGCGCCGCGCTGCCGCTGGACGAGGCCCTCGCCGGCGGCTGGGTCGTGAAGGACGGCGACGAGGTCCGGGCGACGGTGGACGTGCGGCCGTACGGCGGCCCCGAGGGCCAGGACTGGTTCATCGTCTCCGACCTGGGCTGCGCGGTCGGCGGTGCCGGCGGCGCGAGCGGACGCGACGAGGGCGTGGTGCTCGGCGTCGGCGGGGCGTCCACCACCCTTGCCGGGATCACCGTGCGCACGCCCGTGGCCTCCGCCCTGGACCTCGGTACCGGCTCCGGCATTCAGGCGCTGCACGCCTCGCAGCACGCCACCCGGGTCACCGCCACCGATCTCAATCCCCGCGCGCTGCGTTTCGCCCGCCTCACCCTGGCACTGTCCGGCGCCCCGGAGGCGGATCTGCGCGAGGGCTCGCTGTTCGAGCCGGTCGCGCACGAGTCGTACGACCTGATCGTCTCCAATCCGCCGTTCGTGATCTCCCCCGGCGCGCGGCTGACCTACCGCGACGGCGGGATGGGCGGTGACGACCTGTGCCGCACGCTTGTGCAGCAGGCGGGGGAGCGGCTCAACGACGGCGGATACGCGCAGTTCCTCGCCAACTGGCAGCACGTCGAGGGTGAGGAGTGGCAGGACCGGCTGCGCTCCTGGGTGCCGCGCGGCTGCGACGCCTGGATCGTGCAGCGCGAGGTGCAGGACATCACGCAGTACGCCGAGCTGTGGCTGCGCGACAGCGGCGACCACCATGCCGACCCCGCTGCCTACGCCGCGCGGTACGACGCCTGGCTGGACGAGTTCGAGGCCCGTAAGACCAGAGCGGTCGGCTTCGGCTGGATCACGCTCAGGAAGTCCGGCGCCGAACGCCCCTCGGTCACCGTGGAGGAATGGCCGCATTCGGTCGAGCAGCCGCTCGGCGCGGCGGTCCAGGCGCATTTCCGGCGGCAGGACTATCTGCGGACGCACGACGACGCGGCGCTGCTCGCCGAACACTTCACGCTGGCCTCGGAGGTCGTGCAGGAGCAGGTCGGGCTGCCCGGCGCCGAGGACCCCGAGCACGTGGTGCTGCGACAGCACCGCGGGATGCGCCGCGCCACCAAGGTCGACACGGTCGGCGCGGGCTTCGCGGGAGTGTGCGACGGCTCGCTGTCGGCCGGCCGCATCCTCGACGCCATCGCGCAGCTGGTCGGAGAGGACGTGGTGCAACTGCGTGACCGCACACCCGCGCAGATCCGGCTTCTGATCGAGCAGGGTTTCCTCGAACCGTCGGAGGTGTGAGGGGCGGGGTGCCCCTCCTGAGGCCGCCCTCGGTATGAAGTGACGGTCCTGGGGTGCATGCGCCTCAAGTGTCAGCATTTGCACGCAAAAAGGCTCCTCCGGGAGCCCGCCCCACGGCTACCTTCGAGGAACGCGCCCGCCATTTCCGCCGGGCGCACCTCTCGGGGGACGACGGGGGAAGCACATGACGGGGGACACACCGGATCAGGGCAGCGGAAGGACCATCGCGGGCCGCTACCGGCTGCTGCGCAAACTGGGCGCGGGCGGCATGGGTCGTGTCTGGCTGGCGTACGACGAGGAACTGGCCTGCCAGGTCACCCTCAAGGAGATCGCCCTGCCCGACGTGCCGGAGGAATCCCACGCACAGGCGGCACGTATCGCGCGGGCCCGCAGCGAGGCGCGGCACGCCGCCCGGCTGCGCGGCCATCCGCATGTGGCGACGGTCCATGACGTGCTGGTGCACGAAGGACTGCCGTGGATCGTCATGGAGCACGTGCCGGACGCGATCGACCTGCAGGCGCTGGTACGGAAGTCGGGCCCGCTGCCGCCCGGGGAGACCGCGCGCGTGGGCATCGCGGTTCTCGACGCGCTGGCCGCGGGACATCGCCTGGGCATCCTGCACCGGGATGTGAAACCGGCCAACATTCTGCTGGCGCCGGACGGTTCAGGGGCTCCCCACGGGAGGGTCCTGCTCACCGACTACGGCATCGCACTCCGGCCCGAGTCGCACGAACCGCGCCTCACCGCCACCGCGGGAATCCTCGGTACGCCCGGATACCTCGCCCCCGAGCGGGCGCGTGGTGAGCCGCCGACCCCGGCCGCCGACATCTTCTCGCTCGGCGCGACCCTGTACTCCGTGGTGGAGGGGCGCGGCCCGTTCGACCGCAACGACGAATACGGCACGCTGACAGCCCTGCTGACGGAGGATCCGACGCCGCCGGTCCGCGCCGGGGAGCTCGGGCCCGTGCTGCTGACCATGCTCGCCAAGGACCCCGTGCTGAGGTCGTCGCCCGAGCAGGTGATGCGGCGTCTGGAGGCGGTGCGGGAGCGGCCCTCGGCGGCTTTCGGTCCGCCGCCCTCGGCAGGAGGTGCGGGCTTCGCGCCGGCCGGGTACGGCGGCCGTGCGCCGGACACACCCGGCACACCCGGCACGCCGGGGGTGCCGTACGGGCCCCCGACGCCGAGCACGCCCGGCGCCCCGGTCACGCCGAACACCCCGTACACGCCGACGTACGTCCCGGGCCCGGGCACCCCGTCGCGAGATGCCTCCGCGACGCCTTCGTACGACACGTGGAACCCGAACCAGAATCCGTACGCCATGACCGCGCCCGTGTACCAACCCCCGCCGGGATCCGGATCGACGCCCGCGGTCGGCCCCGGTGGTGCGGCGCCGCCGAATCGCCGTGCGCCGCGTCCCGCCCTGATCGTCGCCCTTGTGGTCGCGGCGGTACTGGTGATCGGAGGGCTCGCCTTAGCGGGCATCGCGCTCACCGGCGACAGTGACGCCGAGGGCGGCGGAGGCGGCAGAAAGCCGGTCACCACCGCTCCGGTCACGCCGCCCGCCGACACGGGACCCTTCTATCCGTACGGAGAGGGCATCGGCCTCACGAAGGCGCTGACCGTGGGCGACTGCGTCACCGCGGTGTGGCCGGGCAAGCCCTTCGCCGTTGCTTCGCCCCCCAATCTCGGGGTGGTCGACTGTGCGGGGGGATCGCAGGACGGCCAGGTGATGGCGGTGGAGATCTTCGCCGATGTCGAGGCCGCCCGGAGGGACGCCACCGTCCGTTGCCGGGCCCAGACCGAGCGTGACACCTCCGCCATGGCGGACGCGGCCTCGTACGCGCTGGTGCCGACCCCGCAGGCGTTCACCCGGGCCAGTGGCCAGGTGGCGTGCCTGGTGCTCGGCCGGCATGTGGAGATCGGCAGCGAGATAGGGCGCTTCCGTGACAGCGGCCTGGACATGGGAATCGCCTCGATGCAGATCGGCGACTGCTTCACCTACACGGAGAACAAGGCGGAGAAGACCTCGTCCTCGCTGCTCACCACCTGTGCCGACTCGCACACCGACCAGGTGATCGGCTACGCCACGTCCCAGTCCTCGAACAAACCCGATCCGGCGACCGCGCAGAAGCTGTGCACGAACAAGTTCGGCTCGAAGTGGGCGCGGGAGGCAACACTGGCGATCTACGGGCTGTACCCGACGGTGGAGGAGACCTGGGACAAGGGGTTCCACTACATCGCCTGCACCGTGGGCCGCGCCGACGGCAAGGCGATGACAGGCACCGTCTCGTCCTCGAACACCGACACATAGCCACGTCCGCCACGCCGTTCACCACGACTTACCCCGGAGTTCGGGGTGAGGATGCCCGAGTGTGCCAGTCTCGGGCCTCCGGAGGAATCGCGGGCAGGCGGATCGGGATGGTGGTCGGTATGGAGAGCGGGCCCGCGGTGTTCGCCGGGACGGTGTTCGTTCTGTTCGGAGCCGTGTTGCTGCTCTGGACGGGGGCGCGTGTTCTGCATCGCGCGCCGGTCGCACACGGTGTGAGCCCCATCGCCTCGGCCGCTCTCGCCGTGGTCTTCGGTATGGCGTTTCTCTTTCTCGGGGTGTGGTGCTTCGCCCGTATCTGACCGTAAACGGGACGAATAACCTTTCGGTGTCCGGCCCGGCTCTTCGATGTTCTCCGGGACGCGAGCACGCGGTCCCGGACCATCCGGGCGGCAGGAATGGCGGTAGTCGGGTTACCGTTCGAGTGGCCGTTGCGGGCTTTTCCCGTTTGACACGGGGGCGGGTTGTACCGTCACACTCCGCAGCGTCACCGCACGACCGACCTAGTGCCGACCGGAGAGAAGAGCCAAGTTGTCCCCGACCCGCGAGACCGCAAAGGGCGGTCGCCGACTCGTCATCGTCGAGTCGCCTGCCAAGGCGAAGACGATCAAGGGCTACCTGGGCCCCGGCTATGTCGTCGAGGCCAGCGTCGGGCACATTCGCGACCTTCCGAACGGCGCCGCCGAGGTGCCCGAGAAGTACACCGGCGAGGTGCGCCGGCTCGGCGTGGATGTCGAGCACGACTTCCAGCCCGTCTATGTCGTCAACGCGGACAAAAAGGCCCAGGTCAGAAAGCTCAAGGAGCAGCTGGCCGAGTCCGACGAACTTTTCCTCGCCACCGATGAGGACCGCGAGGGCGAGGCCATCGCATGGCACCTGCTGGAGGTGCTCAAGCCCAAGGTCCCGGTTCACCGGATGGTCTTCCACGAGATCACCAAGGCCGCGATCCAGGAGGCCGTCGCCAACCCGCGCGAGCTGAACAAGCGCATGGTCGACGCCCAGGAGACCCGCCGTATCCTCGACCGGCTCTACGGCTACGAGGTCTCGCCGGTCCTCTGGAAGAAGGTCATGCGCGGCCTGTCCGCGGGCCGTGTGCAGTCCGTCGCCACCCGCCTCGTCGTCGAGCGCGAGCGCGAGCGCATCGCCTTCCGCTCCGCCGAGTACTGGGACCTGACCGGCACTTTCTCCACCGGCCGCCCCGGTGACCCGTCCGACCCGTCGTCGCTGGTCGCGCGCCTCGCCACGGTCGACGGCCGGCGTGTCGCCACGGGCCGTGACTTCAACTCCGTGGGCCGGCTGAAGGGCGCCGACGTCCTCCACCTGGACGAGGCGAACGCCCGCGCGCTGGCCGCCGCGCTCGCCGGGACGTCCTTCTCGGTGCGCTCGGTGGAGTCCAAGCCGTACCGGCGCTCCCCGTACGCGCCGTTCCGTACGACCACCCTGCAGCAGGAGGCCTCCCGAAAGCTGGGCTTCGGGGCCAAGGCCACCATGCAGGTCGCGCAGAAGCTGTACGAGAACGGCTTCATCACGTACATGCGTACGGACTCCACGACCCTCTCCGACACCGCCATCGCGGCGGCCCGCGCCCAGGTCACCCAGCTGTACGGCGCCGACTACCTGCCGGAGCGGCCGCGGGTCTACGCCGGCAAGGTCAAGAACGCCCAGGAGGCGCACGAGGCGATCCGGCCTTCGGGTGATCGTTTCCGTACGCCCGCCGAGACGGGTCTCACCGGCGACCAGTTCAGGCTCTACGAGCTGATCTGGAAGCGGACCGTCGCCTCCCAGATGAAGGACGCGGTCGGCAACAGCGTCACCGTGAAGATCGGCGGCGTCGCGAGCGACGGCCGGGACACCGAGTTCTCCGCCTCCGGCAAGACGATCACCTTCCACGGCTTCATGAAGGCCTACGTCGAGGGTGCCGACGACCCGAACGCGGAGCTCGACGACCGCGAGCGGCGCCTCCCGCAGGTCGCGGAGGGCGACGCGCTGCGCGCCGACGAGATCACCGCGGACGGCCACGCGACCAAGCCGCCGGCCCGCTACACCGAGGCCTCGCTGGTCAAGGAGCTGGAAGAGCGCGAGATCGGCCGCCCGTCCACGTACGCATCGATCATCGGCACCATCCTCGACCGCGGCTATGTCTTCAAGAAGGGCACCGCCCTCGTCCCGTCCTTCCTGTCCTTCGCCGTCGTCAACCTGCTGGAGAAGCACTTCGGCCGGCTGGTGGACTACGACTTCACCGCGAAGATGGAGGACGACCTCGACCGCATCGCGCGCGGCGAGGCGCAGGCCGTGCCGTGGCTGAAGCGTTTCTACTTCGGCGAGGGCGGCCCGGCGGGCGCCGCGTCGGAGGCCGGCAACGGCGACGGCGACCACCTCGGCGGCCTGAAGGAGCTGGTCACCGACCTGGGCGCGATCGACGCCCGCGAGATCTCCTCCTTCCCGGTCGGCAACGACATCATGCTGCGCGTCGGCCGCTACGGCCCGTACGTCGAGCGCGGTGAGAAGGACCAGGAGGGCCATCAGCGCGCCGATGTGCCGGACGACCTGGCCCCCGACGAGCTGACGGTCGAGTACGCCGAGGAACTGTTCGCCAAGCCGAGCGGCGAGTTCGCCCTGGGTACCGACCCCGAGTCCGGCCACCAGATCGTGGCCAAGGACGGCCGATACGGCCCGTACGTCACCGAGGTCCTGCCCGAGGGCACCCCGAAGACCGGCAAGAACGCGGTCAAGCCGCGCACGGCCTCGCTCTTCAAGTCCATGTCCCTCGATACGGTCACCCTGGAGGACGCGCTGCGGCTGATGTCCCTTCCGCGTGTCGTCGGCACCGACGCCGAGGGCGTGGAGATCACAGCCCAGAACGGTCGCTACGGCCCCTACCTGAAGAAGGGCACGGACTCGCGGTCCCTGGAGTCCGAGGAGCAGCTCTTCACCATTGCCCTGGACGAGGCGCTGGCCATCTACGCCCAGCCGAAGGTCCGCGGCCGCGCCGCTGCCAAGCCCCCGCTGAAGGAGCTCGGCACCGACCCGGTCAGTGAGCGCCCGGTCGTCGTGAAGGACGGCCGTTTCGGCCCGTATGTCACGGACGGCGAGACCAACGCCACGCTGCGCTCCGGCGACAGCGTCGAGACGATCACGCCGGAGCGCGGCTACGAGCTTCTCGCCGAGAAGCGCGCGAAGGGCCCGGTGAAGAAGAAGACGGCCGCGAAGAAGACGACGGCCAAGAAGACCGCGGCTAAGAAGACGACGACGGCGAAGAAGGCGACGACGGCCGCGGCGAAGAAGACGGCCGCCAAGAAGACGACGGCGAAGAAGGCGACAACGGCGAAGGCGACGGCCGCGAAGCCCCCGGCCGAGGGCTGACGGGCTCACCGGGGGCGGGCCGGGAAGGGGAGTGGGGAAAGCCACGCCCCGGAAATACGCCAGTATGTTCGGGTACGCCCCCAGGGAGCCGGGCACTCCGGATAGGCTGGGCGGATGACGCGAGCCGAGCAGCCAACGGTCGTGAACACCGTCTCCGACGCCCTCGCCGCAGACTCACGCGAGCGCGCCGTACGAGCCCTGCTGCGCATCCCCCCGCTACGGCGGCTGTGGAGCGCCCAGCTCGTCGGCGGCGTCGGCGACGCCCTCGCCGTGCTGGTACTTCTGCTGCTGGCGCTGCAGGCGGCGGTCGCCGAGCAGGCGCTCGGCGGCGGCTACCGCGGTGCGGCCTTCGCCGTCGCCGCCGTGCTCGGCGCCCGTGCGCTCGCCACGCTGCTCTTCGGCGCGGTGCTCCTCGGCCCGGTCTCGACCCTGACGGCGCCGAGCGGTCCGCTGGACCGCCGCTGGACCATGATCGGGTCGGACTGGGTGCGGCTCGCGCTGCTCATCGTCGCGCCGCTGTGGATCGGGTGGACGCCGGGCAAGGCCCTGGCCTTCCTCCTCGGCACCGCCTTCGTCACCGGTGTCGCCGAGCGCTTCTGGACGGTTGCCAAGGAGAGCACCGCTCCGGCGTTCCTGCCGCCGCCACCTCCGGAGGGCGCGACGGTGCGCCCGCTGCCGGACCACATGGACGCGCTGCGCCGGCTCTCGCTGCGTACGGGCTTCGCGGCCGTCCCTGCCGCGGCCGCGGTCCTGCTGGTGGCGACGCTGATCGGCAATGTGCTCGGTTCCGGCGTCGTGTGGTTCTCGCAGCACCAGGCGGCCCTCGGCTCGTACGTCGCCGCAGGGCTCTTCGCGGCCTCCGCGTCCGTGCTGTTCCTGATGGAACTGCCCGGCGACCGCACACCGCGTCCGCGTTCCCCGCTGGAGGGCCTGCGCCGGCCGAGCACCGGCACCGGCCCCGACAAGGGGCGCACCGGTGCGGTGCCGCTGCTGGTGCTCGCCTGCGGGTCCGTCGCCGCGGCGATTGCCGCCGCTTCCGCCGTCGCCGTCCTGCACGCCACGGACCTGGGCGGCGGCCCGGTCACCTTCGCGCTGCTCGTACTCGCCCTCACCGGCGGCACGGGGCTCGGCATCCGCGCCGCGGGCAGCGGCAAGGTGCTTGCCGCGCTGTCCCGGCGCCGTCTGCTGGCGCTCGCGATCGCCGTCACCGGTGTGGCACTGCTCGCCATGGGACTGGTGCCGGACACCGCGACCGTGCTGATGATCGCCCTGCTGGCCGGCTGCGCCGCCGGAGTCGCGGCGAACACCGGTCACACCCTGATCGACCAGGAGACGGAGGAATTCCGGCGGTCGCGCACCACCGAGCACCTGCAGGCCGTCGTCCGCGTCTTCATCGGCATCGGCGCCCTCGCCGCCCCGCTGCTCGCGGCCGCCATCGGTCCGCACCGACTCGCCAGCGGCGACTTCGTCTTCGCGCACGGCGGCGCCGCCTTCACGCTCATGCTGGTGGGCGCGCTGCTGCTGCCCGTCGCCGCGTTCGTACTGGCCAAGACCGACGACAGGCAGGGTGTGCCCCTGCGCCGCGATCTGAGGGACGCGCTGCACGGCAGCGACCCGGTGCAGGCCCCGGCCGACACCGGCTTCTTCATCGCCCTGGAGGGCGGCGACGGCGCCGGGAAGTCCACACAGGTCAAGGCGCTCGCGGAGTGGATCCGGGACAAGGGGCACGAGGTCGTCGTCACGCGCGAGCCCGGCGCGACCCCGATCGGCAAGCGGCTGCGCTCGATCCTGCTCGACCTGTCGTCCGCCGGCCTCTCGCACCGCGCGGAGGCACTGCTGTACGCGGCGGACCGCGCCGAGCACGTCGACTCCGTCGTACGGCCCGCGCTGGCGCGTGGCGCGGTCGTCATCTCCGACCGCTACATCGACTCGTCCGTGGCGTACCAGGGTGCGGGCCGGGACCTGTCGCCGACCGAGATCGCCCGGATCTCGCGCTGGGCGACGGACGGACTCGTACCGCATCTGACCGTGCTGCTCGACGTCTCGCCCGAGGCCGCCCGGGAACGCTTCACCGAGGCGCCGGACCGGCTGGAGTCCGAGCCGCCGGAGTTCCATGCGCGCGTACGGGCCGGATTCCTGACCCTGGCCGCCGCCGACCCCGGCCGCTACCTCGTCGTGGACGCGTCCCAGGACCCCGAGGCCGTCACCACCGTCGTACGGCACCGGCTCGACCAGATGCTGCCGCTGTCGGAGGCCGAGCTGCGGGCGCAGGAGGAGGCCCGGAAGGCGGCGGAGGAAGAGGCCCGGCGCAAGGCCGAGGAAGAGGCCCGCCGCAAGGCGGAGGAGGAGCGCCTCGAGCGCGAGCGGCAGGAGCAGCTGGCCCGCCTGCGCGCCGAGGAGGAAGCCCGCAAACAGCGCGAACTGGAGGAGGCGCAGCGCCGCGAGGCCGAACGGCAGGCGGAGGAGGCCCGGCAGATGGCCGAGGCAGCCCGTCTGATCGAGGAGGAGGCGCGGGCCCGGCGCGAGGCCGAGGAGAAGGCACGCGCCGAGGAGGCCGAACGTCGCCGCAGGCAGGCCGAGGAGGAGGCCCGGCTGCGGGCCGAGGCGGAGGAGCGCCGTCTCGAGAGGCAGCGCAAGGCGGAGGAGGCGCTGCTCAGGGCGGAGGAGGCCCGCCGCGCGGCGGAGGCCGCGGCCGACTCCGAGGTGACGGTGCCGACACCGGCCGTCGGTTCGGAGGAGGTGACCCAGGAGGTCCCCATGCCGCGGATCGACATGCGCAAGGCCGAGGCCGACGCGGACGGGACCACGGTTCTGCCGCAGTACCCGGCGGACGAGGTGACGCGGGAGAACCCCGCCCCGGCACCGCGGACCGACATGCGCAGGCCCGAGCCCGCCGAGGAGGAGACGACGGTCCTGCCGCAGGTGCCCGGAACACCGGACGCGGCCGAGACCGCCGTGCTGCCGCCCGTGCGGCCGGGGGACCCGGCCGACCGGGTGCCGCCAGGGCTCTTCCGCGACGAGCGGCCCGCGCCCACGGGCGCCGACGACCGCACCCGTGAGCTCCCGCAGATCGACCCCGACCGCCCGCGCGCCCGGCCCGACTGGGCCGAGGAGACACCGCTGGACGATCTGCCGACGCTGGCGGACGAACTGCTCGGCCCGTTCGACGGGGACGACGAGGACGACGACGGCGACGGGCGCAACGGCAGGCGCCGGCGTTAGCGGCGCGGCCCGGGACTGTCAGACCCCTGGCCCACAATGGGACCGCAAGCAAACCGTGCGCAGGAAGGGCGGTGACCCATGGCCGTCTGGGACGACCTGGTCGGGCAGGACCACATCAAGGACCAGCTGCTGGCCGCCGCGAGGGACGCCGATGCCCTGGTCAGCGCCGAGGCGGCCGGGGAGCCCGTCCCCGATGCCTCGAAGATGACGCACGCCTGGCTGCTCACCGGTCCGCCCGGCTCGGGCTGGGACACCGCGGCTCGGGTCTTCGCCGCCGCGCTGCAGTGCACCAGCCCCGACCGCGCGCTGGGCGGGGCCCCGGGCTGCGGTTTCTGCGACGGTTGCCACACCACCATGATCGGCACACACGCCGATGTCGAGGTGGTGCGCACCGACCAGCTGTCCATCGGCAAGGCCCAGGCGAAGCAGCTGGTGCGCGGCGCCCAGATGTCCCCGGCGGGCGGACGCTGGCAGGTGATCATCGTGGAGGACGGCGACCGGCTCACCGAGGACTCCGGAAACGTACTGCTCAAGGCGGTCGAGGAGCCCGCGCCCCGGACGGTCTGGCTGCTCTGTGCGCCCTCCCCGGAGGACATGCTGCAGACCATCCGCTCCCGCTGCCGCCACATCGGCCTGCGCACCCCGCCGGTCGATGCCGTCGCGGACGTCCTGATCCGTCGCGACGGCATCGATCCCGAGCTGGCGTACCGGGCGGCCCGCGCCACCCAGGGCCATATCGACCGGGCCCGCCGCCTGGCGACCGACGAGCGGGCGCGGACGAGGCGCGCCGCCGTACTGAAGCTGCCCCTGCGCGTGGCGGACGTCGGCGGCTGCCTGAAGGCCGCGCAGGAACTGGTCGACGCGGCGGAGGAGGACGCCAAGCAGGTCGCCGAGGAGATCGACGCCAAGGAGACCGAGGAGCTGAGGGCCGCCCTCGGCGCGGTGGCCGGCGGCCGGATGCCGCGCGGCACCGCCGGTCTGATGAAGGAACTGGAGAAGAAGCAGAAGAGCCGGGCGACCCGTACGCAGCGGGACAGCCTGGATCTGGCGCTCACCGATCTGACCGGCTTCTACCGCGACGTACTGGCCATACAGCTCGGCTCCGCCACTGCTCTCGCCAACGAGGACGCGCGGGACGCCCTCGACCGGGTCGCCGGTGATTCCACGCCCGAGCGCACTCTGCGCCGGATAGAGGCGATCTTCGCCTGCCGTCAGGCGCTGGACCGCAATGTGGCACCGCTGCTCGCGGTCGAGGCGATGGCGATGGCCCTGCGCGCGGGCTGACAGCACTGGTGCCGCGACCGGCAACGTTTGCCCGTCAAGGAGCGGCGTCCGGTGCGTGCGATCGCACGGCGGCCGAAGACTCTCGTAGCAGCGCTCCTCGGGTCTTCGGCCAACGCAGCGAGCGTGCGTGCCTGGGGGCACCCTGGGGGCACCCTGGGGGCACCCTGGGGGCACCCTGGGGGTACCCCCAGCGGTAGCTGGGGGAGGTAGCTGGGGGAGGTAGCTGGGGGAGCGTCGCGACGGGGCAAACGTTGCCGGGAGGGGCACTGGCGTTCGTCACCCGTACGTGCCGCGTGCTGGCGGGAGGCAACACTTCAACGCCCCCAATGGCGTGCAGAGTTGTTACTCTCAGTGAGGCGGTACGATTCCGACCCATCCAGCCCTGGGGGATCTGTGGAGAGTTCAAACCTGAGAGACGCACGTTTCGCGGTTGCGCACATAGTCGCTGACGCGCTGGCCGCAGCAGGTGAGGAACTTCGGGCTAACGCGCGCGCTTCAGGAGATAAGAAGGTACTCGGGCTCTCCCTGATATGCCAGATGGCCGGAAAGACGGCGCTCGGAGCGCTTGGCTTGTACCACCAAGATATGTGGTACGCCGGCGCTGCCCTAACTCGGCAACTCGTTGAACACCACCATCTGTGTGCGTACTTCGCGGATGACGACTCAAGAATTGAGCATTGGCTAGACGCCGACGATAAGGAACTTCGGAAGTCGTTCTCTCCGGTGAAACTGAGAGAAGCTGGCGGCTTCACCCGCGATGACTATGCCGCGCATTGCACTTGGGGAGGTCATCCAAATCCACGCGGATCGTGGCTCTTGGGAGACTTCTCTCAGAATGCGGAGAACCTGCTGCTGATCGACATCGCGCAGCATCTTCGCCTGATCTATGTTGCGGTGGCGAAGTGCCTCGGCGATGAGGCTAACGAGATGTCGGCGATGGTCAAGGCATACAACTATCTAATCAAATGGGAGGCAGTTGACCCCTATGCAAACGGCCTTCCGATTGGCGCCTCCGCGCAAGAGGAGGAAGCCTAATCGCCAGGGCTGATGCGTTCTCAGGCTTCAAGATCGAGTAGTTGGAGTGCGTGGTCGGTTCGTGACCGGTAGTGGTCGGTCGCGGCGGCGGTGTTCGTTCAGCCGGCCTGGCGGATAAGGCCGATGGCGATGTTGCGGAGGGTTGCCATCGCCCGGGGTGCGGTGCCTGTGCGGACGCGGGAGGCGTCCTCGGCGAAGGTCACGTCTCTCACGTGGTGCAGGGCCTCGACCTGCCAGTGTCCACGGATCAGTTCAGCGATCCGGTCCGGGGTGGCCTGCTCGGGAGCGAGGCTGGTGACCGCGTAGACCGTCTTGATGGTCGTCTTGTTCGTCGTGCGGCTGGTGCGGCGGCGCTTGACCTCGATGGCCTGCATGGCGTGCGGGAAGAGGAGACCGGGCTGGACGGTGCAGACCTTGAGCCGGCGGATCTAGCGTCGGCCGTGGCCCTGTGCGCGGGCGCGGTGTTGCAGGGGCACGTCGCGCCAGGGCAGCCGTCGCAGTGTCGGTGGAGTGTTTTCTGGTTGCCCTTGACCACCAGGATGTAGTGCCCGCCCCGCGTGACGACGTGCTCGGCGTGGCCGGTCTGGGTGTGCATCGCGTCCGCGGTGATGACGCATCTGCGCAGGTCGAGTCGTTCCAGCAGTGGGGCGAAGGCGGGGATTTCGTTGCTCTTCGCGGCGATCTGCCGCTGGGAGATGACGGCCTGGCCCTCGTGCAGGACGGCGGCGAGGAGGTGGATGGCTGCCCGCGTTCCCTGGCGGCTGCCGCGTACGGTCTTGCCGTCGACGGCCACCCCCACCAGCTCGGAAAAGCCGTCGGCGGCCGGGTCGGTTGCGTGTCGGGCCAGCCAGGCGCCCACGGCGCCGTCCAAGGCCTCGCCGTCCAGACGCGCCAGCAGACGGCCCAGGGTGGTCGCGCGCGGCAGACGGCGCAGCCCGATCCTTTCCCGCACATCGGGAGTGACATCGACGGCGTAGCAGGCGATGCCGGCCAGTGTGGTGGCGCCACCGAGCACCGCGAGCAGGCACAGGGCGAGCAGCGACCCCAGCCGATAGCGGCGGCCCCGCACCCGTCGCGGATCAGGCAGCCGGTCCAGCACGTCGGCCAGCGCAGTGAGTTCGGACGGTCCGGCAGGCAGGCGCAGCAGGTCGACGTCCCCGTGGTGGCGCTGGAGAACATCGGTCAGGGAGGATGGCACGCGAACGCGACCCCTGTTCGTGATCAAAGGCTTCGAGAACCTTGATCATCAGGGGTCGCGTTCACCGTCTCCAGCCACGGACAATCAGGCCATCAGGGAACGCCCGCCCACGAGTTGCTCATCTCGCCGCGTGACAACGCACGCGCCCTGCTGCGAGGCCAGGCCGACTTGTTCGATACCTCCCTGTCGGCTCCAGCGAGGTTCCGGCATCGATCGTGAACGAACTTCGGATGAGGTCCGGCATGGACTCGATGAACTACCGCAACGCGGTGTGAGCATCGAGGGCGGCAAGCCTGGCTGTCCGGTGTGGTGGGAGTCCGCGGGGCTTGGGTCGCAACCCAGACCCCGCGGATGGGATCAGTTCAGGGGCGGCGTGGCCGTGGTGTTGACGACACGCCAGGCGTAGAAGGCCAAATCCCGATGACGGTTGACGATGTCCCACAGGGGCTCGTCCAGCGTGTTGTTGGTGTGGAAGCTCATCAGTGGACCTTGTTCGGACAGCCCGGTGACGATCATGGTGTGGTCCTTGTTACGGTCCGCCGGGTTGGCGAACTGGACGACGTCTCCGATGCCGACGTCGCTGAGGTAGCGCACCTTCTCGACCCGGCCGCTGTCCTTCGCGAACTGCGCCCAGTTGTTCGCACCGGACCATGTCCACGACGTCTCACCGACGCGGTTGTACCAGAACTGCGGTTCCCGTGACGTGAGGCTGGTGACCACCAGCGGCGCGCTCATTTTCCAACCGCCGGCCAGCAGGGCCTGGCTGACGAAGTTGGTGCAGTCGCCGCCCAGGTTCGTGAAGTCCTTGTAGGCCGGATTTGCGGTCTTGGCGTATTTGACCGCGTAGGCCGCCGCGGCGTCCGGGTCGTATCCCGGCGCGTAGGGGATGTCGGCGACCTCTCCCGGGCGACCGGTAAACATCGCGTCTTTGAGGGCGTTGATGACGGCGGTGTGCTGGGACGAGCTGTACCTGACGCCAGGCGTCATTTCCATGTGGTAGAAGAAGCCGCCCTTGCCGTTGGTGTGCTTGCCCTGCGGATTTATGGTCGCCCCGAGGTCTGCGTAGTGGACGCCGTCGAACACTCCGGCCTTCACCCCTTTCGCGTTCAGCGCCTTCGAGAACGAGGCGAGTCGCATGCCAGGCTCCGGGGTGCCGTTACTGAGCACCACGTCCGGATAGTCGGCCCGCTTCTCGAATCCGTGCAGCTGCACGACATGGGTGGCGTTGGGCGCCGACGTCGTGAAGTTCGTGTGCACCTTGTGGAAGAGGCTCTCATAACTGCGCGCCATGTCCGACACCCGGCTGTTCTCGTACTCCGGCCGCGTCTGGGTGCTGTTGTACCGGTGCGTGCCGGCCATCGCGAACATCTTCGCGTCGACATCCCGGAAGATTTTGATCCCCAGCTCCGGCGTGTTCTCGTCATGGAACGGGTGGGGCACCTCGACGGCCAGGTTGACGTGCGCCGACGACGTGTCGTAGCGCAGGATGTACATGCCCCAGCATCGCTGGCACGGCACGCTCTCCCGGACGACCAGGTAGTTCCGTTCGGAGGCACTGTCCTCGATCCAGTCGAGGTTGTAGCCGTACCGCTGCAGGATGGCTTCGGCCTCACCCCGCGTCGAAGCCTCACCCTGGTTGGCGATCCGCATCGCGCGGATGATCTCAGCGACCTCCGCGGGGCTCTCGGCGTCCCACCTGAACTGGTTCGTGTCCTCTGTGCTGGGCATGCCCTTCATGTAGTTCACGACGTACGTCGCCAGGTCCAGCCGGGTCGCCACCCGGTCCGGAACACCCGCTGCGTACGCCGGCGCTTGCAGCCCGACCAAGGCGACCAGGGCGACCAGTGTCAGGGCCGCCACGTTACGTATTAACGCGAAAATCGATCTTCCGGTACTACCGCGCACTACTACGTCCTTACCTCAGTACCGCGGCCCGCAGGCGGCGGCACGCTGATCAACTAGTTACCGAAGGGTAGATCCACCTAGGTCTGTCGCGAAAGTAGATCCTGTTCATTCATGATCACGTCCTGTGGGACGTGGAGATCTGACGAACGGGCAGTGGGCTCGGACCGGTGCTCCGTGGCGTGACGTGCCGGATCGCTATGGGCCGTGGGACCGGGTCTACACTCCGGCGCTGGCAGCGGGACGGCACCTGGGCCCGGATCCGATGGCGTCCCTTGTCGTGGTGTAGCCGATCATGGTGAGGGAGTGCGCCGGGGGCGCGTGCTGACGTGGCTTCCGCTCCCTGCCAGAGGGCGGGCCACCGTCCAACTCTCCCTAGTGAACGGGCAGTTCAGCGCGGGAGGTGCAGGGGGCCCTGTCTCAGCATGACCTACTCCGGTTGCTGGAGTCACTACGTTCGGCGGACGGGCTGGAACTCGTTCGGGGTGTGGCCGAGCGGATGCTGCAGGAGCTGATCGAGGCCGAGGCCACGGCCCGGATCGGAGCGGAGTGGAACGAGCACACCGAGACGCGCACCGCGCTTCGCAACGGCCACCGTGACAAGACGCTCAGCGCCCAGGCCGGCGACCTGGACCTTGCGATTCCCAAGCTGCGGTCGGGGAGCTTCTTCCCCGCACTGCTGGAACGGCGCCGCCGCATCGACCAGGCCCTGTACGCCGTGATCATGGAAGCCTAGGTCCACGGCGTGTCCACCCGGTCGGTCGACGACCTGGTCAAGGCCCTCGGCGCGGACACACCGGGATATCCAAGAGTGAGGTCTCGCGGATCTGCCAGGACCTGGACGGCCAGCTGACCACGTTCCGTGGCCGGCCCCTGGATCACGTCCGGTTCCCGTACGTCTATCTGGACGCGACCTACTGCAAGGCGAGGGTCGAGCACGAGATCGTGTCCCGGGCTGTGGTGATCGCCACCGGGATCACCGAGGAGGGCGGCCTCGCAGCAGGGCGCGTACGTTCTCACGCGGCGACGGCTGCCCTGGCGCGACGTGCCCCTGCAACACCGCGCCCGCGCACAGGGCCACGGCCGACGCTAGATCCGCCGGCTCAAGGTCTGCACCGTCCAGCCCGGTCTCCTCTTCCCGCACGCCATGCAGGCCATCGAGGTCAAGCGCCGCCGCACCAGCCGCACGACGAACAAGACGACCATCAAGACGGTCTACGCGGTCACCAGCCTCGCTCCCGAGCAGGCCACCCCGGACCGGATCGCTGAACTGATCCGTGGACACTGGCAGGTCGAGGCCCTGCACCACGTGAGAGACGTGACCTTCGCCGAGGACGCCTCCCGCGTCCGCACAGGCACCGCACCCCGGGCGATGGCAACCCTCCGCAACATCGCCATCGGCCTTATCCGCCAGGCCGGCTGGACGAACACCGCCGCCGCGACCGACCACTACCGGTCACGAACCGACCACGCACTCCAACTACTCGATCTTGAAGCCTGAGAACGCATCAGCCCTGGCCTAATCGCCGGGACTTGGAAACTCGCGCCGTCTGCGTGTGGGTGTAAGTATCCGTTGACTAGTGGGAGATTTCACCTTATTCGGGACCTCCCGGTCCTTGAGCAGCTCTGAGTCGGCTGGCTACGTAACTGGCGCGGTCCCCACCGTTGATTTTGTGCCAGGCGTGCGCGGTGCCGTCCGCGGCGCCGAGTAGGTCCGCGAGCATCTTCCAGTGAACTGCCCCAACCAAGGCCAGCCATGCGCCATTTCGGGCCTTGCTGACGCTGGGAACGGCCTTGATCCACCGATCGTTGCCTGTGGATAACGCCTAGGAATACGAGGAAGTGCCTTGTGACCTGCGATGATGGGAGTTCTTGAGGCTCCACCAGGCACGATCAGCAAGGCACTTCCGAGATGCAAGTTTCCCATACGCCAGCGACGGTCTCCGCTGCGTTCGATGACCGGAATCTGATCGCGCAGGCCGGGCTGGTCCCGGTGATGCGGCTGGCCGAGCGGTGCGGTCTGCCGCGAATGGTGACAGAGAAGGTGAAGCTGACCGGGGCGAAGAACGGGGCGGGTGCGGCGGCGGACGCCAAGGTCACCAGCATCGTGGGCGGCATGGCCGCGGGCGCGGACAGCATCGACGACCTCGCGATGTTGCGCCACGGGGCGATGCCTGCGATGTTCGGCGGTATCCGCGCCCCGTCCACGCTGGGCGCGTTCCTGCGTGCGTTCACCCACGGACATGCTCTTCAACTTCACGCTGTCCACCGCGGGTTCCTCGCGGAACTGGCCACGCACACCCCACTGCTGCCGGGCTCGGACGCGATGGCGTTCATCGATGTCGACTCCACGCACAAGCGGGTCTACGGCCGGGCGAAACAGGGCGCCGAGTACGGCCGCTTCAAAGGCATCCGCACCCTGCACCCGCTCCTCGCCACGATCTGCACCCCCCAGTCGAGGCCGGTGATCGCGACGGTGCGGATGCGACGCGGCAAAGCGGCAGACTCCCGGGGCGCCCCGAAATTCGTGAGTGAGGCCCTGGCCACCGCCCGGGAGGCCGGCTGCACCGGTACCCGGATCCTGCGCGCCGACTCGCAGTTCTACAACACTGGGGTCATCGCCGCCTGCCGCCGGGCCGGCGCCCACTTCTCGGTCACCACCGGGATGAACCCCTCCATCAAGCGGGCCGTCCACAGCATTCCCCACGATGCCTGGCGGCAGATCAGTTACCCGACCGCGGTGCCCGATCCCGAGACCGGTGAACTCATCTCGGACGCCGAAGTCGCCGAGATACCCCAATACACCGCGTTCGCCAGCCGGAAGAAATCAGACCGGGTCACTGCCCGGCTGATCGTCCGCCGGGTCCGTGACCTGGCCAAAGCCGCTGTCGTGGGCGAGCAGGGCGAGCTGTTTCCCGTCTGGCGCTACCACCCCTTCTTCACCGACCAGCCCGCCCCGACACTCCAGGCCGAGCGGGAACACCGCCACCACGCCGTGGTCGAGCAGGTCATCGCGGACAGCAAGGCCGGGGCCCTGGCCCACCTGCCGTCCGGACACTTCCACGCCAACGCGGCCTGGCTCACCCTGTGGGCGATGACCTACAACCTGCTGAGGGCCACCGGCGCACTGACCTCCGCCTTCCACGCCAAGGCCACCACCGCCACCCTCCGGGCCCACCTGGTCCAGGTTCCGGCCCGCATCGCCCGCTCCGCACGACGCATCACCCTGCACCTGCCCCACAACTGGCCCTGGCGGCAAGCCTGGACACACCTCTTCGACACCGTTCACGGCCCACCCGGCTGACTCGAACAGTCCCTGCCCGCCCCGCTCGCCAGGGCCCAACCGGAACCGAACCCGTGGAAAAGCTGGGTAGACCAGCAGATACCACCTGCCCACACCCAGCCACCAGCCCAAAGTGAACGCAGAAATCGATCAGAAGATCACTCTCGAACCACCTCGGCGGATTGAGGCTTAGATAGCGCAAGTAGAGCGCCAAGCCTCCTTGATACCCCCGAAGGGTTGACGTGGCGACCTGCCCTGCAAGCATCGCCGACCATCGATCGAACATGGTCATATTCCAGACTGGCTCCCATGGATATCCGCCAGAGAATGCTTGAACTTGGCGGGCAACCCGAGCGCGGTCCTTGATCGTGCCGGCTGAGAGATGGCGTGCTCGTTGGTGGTCCCCGAAGGCGTGGAGCGTTTTCTCGAAGATCGCAGCCTGAGGCCGCAGCAAGGAGATTCCCTCGACGACGTGCAGCCTGGCGACTCCTGGTGGGCTGATCACGCTGCCCGAACTTCCCTGCGCCATCTGTAACCCTCCGTGACCTGTGGTCGACCACACCAGCCACCACGTGATGCCGTAGCCGCATCACCGGTGCAGCGAGTACACCAATCTGGAGAGCCGTGCAGGCCAAGATGGAGTTCGAGTCACCTCTTCGAGGGACCATTCCGCGCAGGGCGCCATCTCAAGCGCTACTATCCAAGGGCTACGCGACTCCCTCACTGATGCAGCCAGCGCAACATTGCTCAGAGTGGCGGGCACGGTCCGCCGTCACGCGGTTACGCTCCCAGGATGAATACCAGGCGTCTGCTCCGCACCACGGCCACCGCGCTCACGACGGCGACCCTGCTGCTCTCCGGCTGCGACGCGAGCGGCTCCACGCCGTCCCGCACGCCCTCCGCCTCCTCCCCGGCCCCGGCGTCGGCGCCGGCCGCCCTCGGCCGGTACTACCAGCAGAAGCTGAGCTGGCGCGACTGCGGGGTGGAGGGCTTCCAGTGCACCACCATGAAGGCGCCCCTGGACTACGCCAAGCCGGACGCGGGCGAGATCAAGCTCGCCGTGACCCGCAGGAAGGCCACCGACCCCGGCAAACGCCTCGGCTCGCTCCTGGTCAACCCCGGCGGCCCCGGCGGCTCGGCCGTCGGCTACCTCCAGGGTTACGCGGCCATCGGCTACCCCGCCCCCGTCCGCGCCCGCTACGACATGGTGGCCGTCGACCCGCGCGGGGTCGCCCGCAGCGAGCCCGTCACCTGCCTCGACGGCAAGGAGATGGACGCGTACACGCAGGTCGACCAGACTCCGGACGACGACGCCGAGAACGAGCGGCTGTCCGCCGCCTTCCGCTCCTTCGCGGCCGGCTGCGAGAAGCGCTCCGGCACGGTCCTCCCGCATGTCTCCACCGTCGAGACCGCCCGCGACATGGACATCCTGCGCGCCCTGCTCGGCGACCGGAAGCTCAACTACGTCGGCGCCTCCTACGGCACCTTCCTCGGCGCGACCTACGCGGAACTCTTCCCGGCCCGCGTCGGCCGCCTCGTCCTCGACGGCGCCATCGACCCCTCCCTCCCGGCCCTCGCCATGAACCGCGACCAGACCGCCGGATTCGAAACCGCTTTCCAGTCCTTCGCCGCGGACTGCGTCAAGCGGCCCGACTGCCCCCTCGGCACCGGCACCGCCGCCGAAGCCTCCACCCGGATGAAGAGCTTCTTCACCACCCTCGACGCCGACCCCGTCCCCAGCGGCGAGACCGCCCGCCCCCTCGGCGAGTCCCTCGGCACCACCGGCGTGATCGCCGCGATGTACGACGAGGGGGCCTGGCCCGAACTGCGCGCGTCCCTCACCCGCGCCATGGAGGGCGACGGCGCGGGCCTGCTCGCGCTTGCCGACTCGTACTACGAGCGCGAGAGCAGCGGCTCGTACAGCAATCTCATGTACGCCAACGCCGCCGTGAACTGCCTCGACCTGCCCCCGGCCTTCACCGGTCCCGACTCCGTCACCGAGGCCCTCCCCGAGTTCGAGAAGGCGTCCCCGGTCTTCGGCCGGGGCTTCGCCTGGGCCGCCCTGAACTGCGCCTACTGGCCCGCCTCCGCCACCGGCTCCCCCCACCGCATCACCGCCCCGGGCGCGGCCCCGATCCTCGTCATCGGCACCGTCCGCGACCCTGCCACGCCCTACAAGTGGGCCCGGTCCCTCGCCGCGCAGCTCTCCTCCGGCTCCCTCCTCACCTACGACGGCGACGGCCACACGGCGTACGGCCGCGGCAGCGACTGCATCGACACGGCGGTCAACGCCTACCTCCTGGAAGGCACGGTTCCGGCGAACGGCAAGACCTGCCGGTGAACGGCGCGCATCGTCGGCCGCGAGGCCTGCTCCGGCCCGGGGACAAGTCGACGCACCACCTGACCGCCCCGTCCGGCATCGGCGCGATCACCGTGGCCGGCCACTTTTCCTGCGACACCGGAGCGGGCGCGGCTGTGTGACCGAGCCGGCGTCCCGGGGCCGCGGAAGTGTGTACGGAGCACCGCCGGAAACTGTGTAGACTTGGCGACGCTGCTGATCGCGACATCGCTGATCAGGGCGGTGCCGCCTTAGCTCAGTTGGCCAGAGCAACGCACTCGTAATGCGTAGGTCTCGGGTTCGAATCCCGAAGGCGGCTCACCTGAAACCCCAGGTCGGAAGTTAGTCCGACCTGGGGTTTTGTCGTTCAGTGGATGCGGCGACGGCGGCGGGCACGGGCCGCGCGGGTGTCGGGGGTCTCAGTTCTGGTCTCAGTGGGGCCCGGATCGGGCGCCGGGGGAGCGGGCACGAAGAACTCACCCATGCGCCGCATCGCGTCCTTCGACAGGTGTGATCTGCCCTTCACGTACCGCCGGGTCTGGCTGATCTGGGTGTGCCGAAGGATCTCCATGATCGTGGGCATGTCGACGCCCAGCTCGTTCAGGATCGTGCCGGCCGTGTGGCGGCTCCCGTCGTACAGGTGGCGGTCGTTGATCCCGGCCTCGACGAGTAGCTGCTTGAACTCCTCGTAGTCCTGCCGTGGGTCGAGCGGACGCTCGTCCGGCCGTGAGAACACCACCTGGTGTTCCTCCCACAGCTCCTCGGCGGCGGCTCGCATCTCCTCCTGCTGTGCCTTGTGGTCGCGCAGGAACGGGATGAAGACGGGCGGGATCGGGACGGCGTTCCGGCTCTTCTTGGTCTTGGGCCGGGTGAAGGTGAGTCCGCCCTCCTTGCGCTGCGGGCAGGCGCTCGCGTGCCTGGCGCACGTCTTGGGGCAGGGCTTCGGGCAGCCTCGCTTGTAGTTCCGATGCGTCTTGCGCCCCTTCGTGGCCCTCGGTCTCACCGGCGCGCGTGCACGGCTCTGACCAGGTACGGAGAGAGGACAGGGATGAGTAGGTGTACTCAGGCGGCGTGAACCGCGCTCTTTGAGACTGATCCCAGAACGAACGGGAACGGGAACGAGAACGGGGAACGCAATGGAACGGCGCTGGTCGAAGGTTGAGATGTGGGTGCCCGGCGGTTACCTGGCCCTGGTGCTGGCGATGCAGCTCTGGGTGGCCTTGGGCAGCCGGACTGGGGACATCGGCTTCGCCGGGATCTGGCCGATGCTGGCCACTGCGCCGGTCAGCCTCCTGCTCCTCGGCCTCTTCGGCCCGGCGAAGGACGCGGTCGCGGCGGGCCCTGCCCCCGAAGTGGTACCCCACTACGGGTCGCAGCCGCCCACCCCGCTGCCGTCGGAGTTTCCCTCCGAGACCGCCCCACTGCCGGCCGACTGGACCCCGGACACCACCACGGCCGCGGAGCCGGAGATGTGGGCGGGGCTCGGCTTCCACGCCGCAATCCTGATCGGCGCCCTGGTCAACGCCGCCGCGATCTGGGCCTTCGTACGCTTCCTCGTCCGGCGACGCCTCGGCTCCGCCGGGCTCGCCGGAGCCTAGGCCGCTCTTTCGGATCTTGTCAGCCGAGCCCGTGGTGTCAGCGGCGCACCGAGGGCGCCAACTCCCAGGTGCTCTGTGCGACTCGCGCACCTTCCGGGCACCCCGGCCAAGGCCGTGCCCCAACCGTGCCTTTAAGCATGGTCAACAGCGGTCAGAACCAGATCAGGGAGGCGCCACGAAAGGTGCCCGGCAGTGCCGGTTTCCACAGGTCAGGGGTCATGCGGACGTGTTCCGCGCCATAGATTCCCAAGCTCATGTCGTTGCTGCCGCGCGCCCGGGTATGTTGCGCAACATGCCCGACGTCTCGCCCGCATGTCCCGAGTGAAGTCAGCCGTTGGAAGCTGGCGGCTTCGTCCCCTGGAGGCCGCTGCGGGGCCGGACTGGAACGCCGATACCGACTGCGACGTCCGGCTTCAGGACGTCCCGCTCACCAATCGCCGTCCGGATGTCGTTGTGTATCGCGCGGACACGATCGACATCACGCCCACTCGTCCGGAGCATGTGCTGCTGGTCGTGGAGGTTGTCTCACCGGGATCGGAGACTACCGATCGGATTGTGAAGACGGATCAGTAAGCCAAGTCCGGCATTGCCTTCTACTGGCGGGTCGAGCAGGCCGCGACCGGCGTGCCCCTGGTGTACACCTACGTTCTCGACCCTGCGACCAGGACCTACCGGAACGGGGACGTGTTCGCCGGTGTCGTCAAGGTTTCGGCGCCCTTCCCGCTGGAGGTCGACCTTGGCCGGATCTGACCTCATGCCAGGGCGCCGCCGCATTTGATTCAAGGCCCGGTTCGACTCTGAGGAGTTGGAGTTCTTCCGGCTGCGGGCCCCGCGTTCTTCTCACCGTCATCCACGCCGGCCGGCCCGCCAGGCCTGCCCGCGGACGCACCGGGCCGCGGGCTCAAGCACACACCGCGCGGGGGCCGGACGGATAGGGCCGAACGGCCCTGGGAATAGGGCCGTTCGGGCTTGTCGGCGTAGTGCCATACTGACGCGCACCCCCCCTTACCGGACGGGTGGGAACTCCGGCGTACCGCGATCCGAACACACCCACCCTCACGTCTGAACAGGAGCTCCGCGCATGCCGCGCGACACGTACCACGCCCTGCTCGCCCGGCATGACGCGATGCGTCTGCGCCGCAACCTCCTCTCGCCGCAGTCGGTGGAGGATGATCGCGGCCCGGTTGCCGCGCCGTACAACGGCATCGCAGACCAGCAGCTCATCATGCGGTGTCTCGGTCTGGTGACGCCCTTCGACGATCTGATCCTCCACCTGTACGAGGTGCTGTTCGAGCGGCATCCGTATCTGCGGTCGTTGTTCCCCGAGTCGATGGAGTTCCAGCGGACGCATCTGGAGCGGATCTTCCGCTTCCTGATCGAGAACCTGCACCGTCCGGACGAGGTGTCCGCGGTGTTCACCCAGCTCGGCCGTGACCACCGCAAGCTCGGGGTGCGACCTGCGCAGTACGAGGCGTTCGAGGAGGCCCTGATCGAGGCGCTTCGCCGTCGCGCGGGCCGCGGCTGGACGGACGCCCTGGGGCAGGCGTGGCTGCGCGCGCTGCGTTTCGCGGTCGGAGCCATGACCGAGGGCGCCGATTCGGCACTGACCGAACCTGTCGCCTGGCAGGCCACAGTGACTGAGCATCAGCTCCGGGCGCCCGGTCTGGCCGTTCTCCGCGTACAGACCCATGAGCCCTTCCCCTACCGGGCCGGACAGTACGCGGCGCTGGAATCCCCGCTGCTTCCGCGTGCCTGGCGTCCCTACCACCTCGCCCGCGCTCCCCGCCCGGACGGCGTTCTGGAGTTCCATGTCCGGCTCGCCGGAGCCGGCGGCGTGAGCGATGCGCTGGTGCGCCACACCCGCCCGGGCGATGTCCTCAGGATCGGCGCCGCGCACGGGACGATGACGCTGGACGACCGTCCGGCGGGCGATCTGCTGCTCGTGGCGTCCGGCACCGGATGGGCCCCGATGAAGGCGCTGCTCCAAGAGGTGGAGGCGTGGCAGGGCGAGGAAGCGGAGCGCGAGGTGCATCTGTTCCTCGAGGCCACAGCGCTCCCCGAGCTGTACGACGTCGCATATCTCCATGAACTGGAGCGTCGCTGTCCCTGGCTGCGGGTGGTGCCGGTGATCGGTGAGGGCCGGGGCACGGACGGGTACAGTCCGGTCGCCGAGGCGGTTTCCCGCCACGGAGACTGGTCCGGTCATCTCGCCTTCGTCAGCGGTCCGCCCGAGATGGCGCGCGCCACGGTGGCCGGTCTCGTCGGTGCGGGTGTGCCGGTCGAGCGCATCCGTCACGACTCCTTCAGCAGAGCCACGGCGGCACGGACGGCACCGGCGGGCCGGACGGCCTCGACCGGGATGCTGCGGGAAGGGGCGTAGGCCCGCACCAGCAGCTCCCGGCTGCGGAAACGGACGAGAGCCCCGGTCAGTCACTTCGCTGGAACCGGGGCTCTCTCTGTCCCCCCGGATCCGGTGAAGGCGGCAACACTCCCCCGAGTGTGGCTGAACCACGCCGAGCGCCGTCTCCTCCGGATCCCGTTGAAATGATCAAATCAGGCCTCACCAACAGATCGCTAATATGTGGCCAACGGTCATTCCGTTTGGAGGGTGCGGATGCGATTCGGCCTGATCGGTCCGCCTGTCGTGCTGAACGGGGCGGGCAGCCCCCAGCCCCTGACCAGCCCCAAGGTTCGCGCCCTGCTCGCCACTTTGCTGCTGCGTCCCAACCGGGTCGTACCCGTCGCCGACCTGAAGGATGCGATGTGGGGCGACGAGCCGCCGCGCTCCGCTCACGCGTCCCTCCACAACCACGTCACCCGGCTGCGCCGCATACTCGCCGAGGACGACCGGCTGCGTGCCGTGCCATCCGGATACCTGCTGCGGGTGGAGCAGGGCGAGCTGGACATCGAGGTCTTCGACGCATCGGTACGGTCCGCCCGGGTGGCGCACTCCGCGGGCGACTGGCAGGGCGTCGCTGCCGACACTCGGACCGCGCTCGAACTCTGGCGGGGCGCGCCGATGAGCGGCCTGCCGGCCGAGGCGGTCGACCTCGCGCTCGTACAGCGGCTGGACGAGGCGCGGCTGCTGGCACTGGAGTGGCGGTACGACGCGGAGCTGCAGCTCGGCAGGTATGCGGCGCTCGGTCCCGAACTGGCCGCGCTGATCGCGGAGTTCCCGCTGCGCGAGGCCTTCCACCGGCAGTTGATGCTGGCCCTGCACCGGTCGGGGCGGCAGGCCGAGGCGCTGGCCGCCTTCCAGTCGCTGCGTCTGAGGCTGGTGAAGGAGCTGGGTGTCGACCCGGGTTCGGCCGTGCAGGAGGCGTACCAGGAGGTGCTCCGGACCCCGCCCGTGCCACGGCCCGCGGGACCCGGCGGCGCCGCTGGTGACGACGGTCGTACGGGGGGTGGTATGGCGGCAGGGGCTGTGGGCTCTGCCGGGCAGCCAGGCGGCGGGGGGTCTCCGGTGTCCCCGGGGTGCCCCGAGTCCGCCGCTGAACCCGGCGAGACGGTGTACTCCCCGCCCCGGCCCGCCCAACTGCCGCCCGCGCCCGCCCACTTCACCGGACGGGAGGCCACCGTACGGGCCATCCGCGCAGCCCTCACCAGCCCGGCCTCGAAGCCGCCGGCCGCCGTGGAGAGCACCGGTCGCCCCAGCGTCGCCGTCATCAGCGGCATGGCCGGCGTCGGCAAGAGCGCGCTCGCGGCGCACATCGCGCATGCGATCGGCGGGGAGTTCCCGGACGGACAGCTCTACTTCAACCTGCACGGCCACACACCCGGCATGACCCCGCTCGCGCCCGCCCAGGCGCTCGCCGCGATGCTGTGCGATCTCGGTGTCGACACATGCCGGATCCCCGACGAGCCCGACGCCGCCGCTGCGATGCTGCGCTCGACGCTCGTCGCCAGCCGCGTCCTCCTGGTGCTGGACGACGCCGCGTCCGCCGCGCAGGTGCGGCCCCTGCTGCCGGCCGCGTCCGGCTGTGCGGTGATCGTCACCAGCAGATCCCCGCTGACCGCGCTCGACGGCGCGGACCGGTTCCCGCTGGCGCCGCTGTCGGCGGCGGAGAGCGGTGAGCTGCTGCGCTCCGTCGCCGGGCGCGATCTGCATCAGCACGCGGACCGGATCGCCGAACTGTGCGGGCGGCTGCCGCTCGCGCTGCGCGTCGTCGCGGCCCGCCTCGCCGCCCGGCACGCGCTGACCGCCGGCACCATGGCCGGGCTGCTGGACGCGGAGGACGGCCGGCTCGACCATCTGGAGTACGACGATCTGAGTGTGCGCCGCTCGCTGGCCGTCGCGCACGACGCGCTGGACCCGGATGCCGCGCTCGCGCTGCGCCGCCTCGGCACGCTGGACCTCGCGGAGTACGAGGCGCCGGTGGTCGCCCGGCTGATGGACACCGACGAGCGCCGTGCCTCGGCGGCGCTGGACCGGCTGGCCGATGTGGCGCTGCTGGAGGAGGTCGCGTACGGCCGGTTCGCGCCGCACGATCTGGTGCGGCACTTCGCCCGTGAGCTCGCCGTGCGCCACGACGCGTATCCCGTACGCGCCGCCGCCACCGAACGCGCCCTGCGCTGGTACGCCGAGGCCGTGCGGCAGGCGAGCCTGGCCGTCGTGCGCAACAACGGGGACGGGGAGAAGCGGCTGCCGCCGCCGATCGGTGACGCGGCGCCGTTCGCCTCCACGGAACGGGCGTTCGCGTGGGGCGACCGGGAGCTGGCGAACCTGGCCACGCTCACCGAGAAGTACGCGCGCTCCTCGCCCACGGTGCTGCTGCTCGTACGCTCCTGCTTTCCGCTGTTCCAGAACCGTGGCCGCTTCCCGGAGCTGCGGTGCCTCAACCAGCAGGCCCTGGATGCGGCGCGGGCGTCCCGCGACCCCAGGGCGGAGGCATACGCGCTGGCCGACCTCGCCGGGGCGTACTTCCTGTGCGGACGGTGGGACACCGCGCTGGCCCTGAACGACGAGGCGCTGGCGCTGTGGCGGCGGCTCGGCGAGGGCGGACGCGTCCAGCGCTGCCTCGGCAACCGCGGGATGCTGCTGGAGAGCCTCGGACGGTACGAGGCGGCCGCGGAGGCCTTGGAACAGAGCCTCGAGTATGCGCGGCGGCTCGGTGACGAGCGGGGCGAGGCGATCGTCCTCAGCCACCTCGGCAATCTGATGGAGCATCAGGACCCCCGGCAGGCCATCGAGTACCACGCCCGCAGCCTCGCTGTCGGCGAACGGCTGGGCAGCGTCCAGCTGCGGCGCACCGCGCTCACCAACATCGGCTACGCCCACATCGAACTCGGTGAACCGTACGCGGCCGTACGGCACTTCGAGGCAAGCCTGGACGCCGGCAAGGACGGCGACTGGCCCGGAGAGGCCCAGGCGCGCATCGGCCTCGCCCGCGCCCTGCGCCGGCTGGGGCGCGCGAGGGAGGCGGAGGTCCAGTGCCTGGTGCTGCTGGAGCGCTGCGCGCAGCGCTGCGACGGCTACGCCGAGGGGCTCACCCGCGGCGAGTACGGGCACGTCCTCCGTGCCCGGGGCGACCGGCAGGCGGCGCGCCAGCAGTGGCGGCTGGGCCTCGCCGCCTTGAACGGCACGGATGAGAAGGCGGTCGCCGAACTGAAGGGTCTTCTCGACTCCGAGTGACACAACCGGACACGATTCCGGTTGAAACATTCCTTGCCGCTCACCGCATCAGTGAGGTGAAGGGCGAGGATCGGGGAGGGCATGAAACAGTCCCGCAAGGACGACTTCAGAGAGTTCGCGGCGGGCCGCGCCGGTCATCTGTTTCGCTCGGCCTGCTTGCTGACCAGCGGCGATGTGCATCTCGCCGAGGATCTGGTGCAGGAAACGCTCGGTCGGATGTATGTGAAGTGGGGCCGGCTGTCCCGCATCGACAACCCGGCCGGTTACGCGCAGACCGTGCTTGTACGGACCTTCCTCACGCACCGGCGACGCCGTTCCGCCGCCGAACAGCCGCTCGGCGCACTGCCCGACGCGGCGGCCGACGGCGACGGCGACCCGGCACTGCGGCTGGCGCTGCTCCAGGCACTGCGCGAACTGGCTCCCAAGGACCGGGCGGTGCTGGTGCTGCGGTACTGGGAGGACCGCAGCATCGACGAGACCGCCGCCGCGATGAACACCAGCTCCGCCGCCGTACGCACCAGATCGGTGCGGGCGCTCGCCAAGCTCCGGGAACGGCTGGGCGGCAGCCTGGCCGAGTTCGCGGCGCGCTGACTTCTTTCCACTGACCGAGAACGGGTGGTTTCACCATGCCTTTTGAAGACGAGTTCGGCGAGGTGCTCCGCCGGACCGGCGACAGTTTCACCACGGACCGGCAAGCCCTGGTGGAGGGCGGCCTCACTCAGGGCCGCCGCAGGCGGTTCCGCCGCAACATGGCCGCCATGACCGGCAGCGTGCTCGCGCTGGCGGTGGTGGGAACGGCCGGGGCGTACGGGGGAGGACTGCTCGGCGGGACGGGTGGGCGGAGCGAGATCTCCGTGGCCGCCCCGGCGACCGGCTCGGGCGCGGCCGCCCCCGAGGGAAAGCCGATGGGGACCGGGAAGGTCTCCGCCGAGCAGATGATCAAGACCCTGAAGGATCTGCTCCCCGAGGGCAAGTTCAGCCGTACCGAGGCGCGTGGCACCGGCGACATGCACGGCCCGATGGCGTCCGGCGTCTTCGAGGACGGCAAGGGCGCGGGGGCGATCGGGATCAGCCTGTCCCGGGTCGACCCGCACGGCCGCGAGGCCGAGCAGCAGACCGCGTGCCCCGACAGGAATCATGTGCCGTACGAGTCGTGCACGAGCGAGAGGCTGGCCGACGGCTCCCGGCTGATGCTCATGCGCGGGTGGGAGTATCCGGACCGCCGCGAGGACACCAAGGCCTGGCGTGCCGTCCTGGTCACCCCGCAGGGCTACCTGGTGAACGCGAGCGAGTGGAACGCACCCGCCGAGAAGGGCGCCACGGTCACCCGGACCGACCCGCCGCTGAGCCTGGCCCAGCTGAAGGCCGTGGTCACGGCGAAGGAGTGGCACCCCGCGCTCGCCGACCTGCCGGCACCCGATGAGGCAGCTCCGGTCGACGAGGGACCGAGCCGCGCCGCGGTCGAGGAAGCCCTCGCCTCATTGCTGCCCGAGGGGCTGGAGGAGATCGGCCGGGGCGGCGACGGTTCCACGTATCTGGTCGTGGACGACGGCAAGGGCGCGTCGTTCGTCGGCGTCACTGTGCAGTGGGACGCGTCGAAGGTGGAGGACGACCTCTTCGGTACCGGTGCCACGACCCTGCCCGACGGCACCAAGGTCAAGACGGCGAAGAGGCCGGGCGAGAAGGGCGGCGAAGGGGTCGTGTCGTGGTCGGCCGACACCATGCGACCGGACGGATTCCGTGTCCTCGTCACCGCCTACAACTCGGGCGCCCAGATCACGCGTGCCACCCGCGCCGAGCCCGCGCTCACCGTCGAGCAGCTCAAGGCGATCGCGCTCGACGAGAAGTGGCGCACGCTGAAGTAGGCGAGCGGAGCCGTGCCCTGTATCCGGGCCCGGCTCGGCACCGCCGCCCGGCCCGCGCCGAGCCCGCGCTCACCGTCGAGCAGCTCAAGGCGATCGCGCTCGACGAGAAGTGGCGCACGCTGAAGTAGGCGAGCGGAGCCGTGCCCTGTGTCCGGGCCCGGCTCGGCACCGCCGCCCGGCCCGCGCCGGATCCGGCCTCCCGGCGCCGCGCTCGGCGCGGTGCCGGGAGGAGTACCGCTCACTTCGCGTCGGCGTAGCACTTCACGATCGCCGTCGTGAACGGAAACCGCACCGGCGTCTCCCCGAAGGCGATCCGCCCGGCCAGATCACCGGCCGCGCGGATCGCCTCCGCGACGTCCTTCGCCTCCTCCTCGGGGCAGTGCACGATCACCTCGTCGTGCTGGAAGAACACCGGCTCCGCCCGCATGCCCGCGGCCGCGAGGGACTGCCGCAACGCGGCCAGCATCAGCAGCGCCCAGTCGGCGGCGCTGCCCTGCACCACGAAGTTGCGGGTGAACCTGCCCCGGGCGCGGGCGTCCGTGGACGCGTACCCCGGTGTGTACGTGTCCGTGTCGGGCTCGTCCTGCGGCAGACCCGCCTCCTCGTCCTCGTCCGCCCGTGCCGCCGGGGGGCTGGTGCGCCCCAGCCAGGTCCGTACGAGCCGGCCCTCCTCGCCCGCCCGCGCCGCCTCGTCGACATATGCCACCGCGCGCGGGAAGCGGCGGCGCAGAGCCGCGAGGTTCTTCAGCCCGTCGCCGGACGTCTGCCCGTAGACGGCGCTCAGCAGCGCGAGCTTGGCGTGCTCGCGGTCGCCGGAGAACGCCCGGTCGGACAGGGTGGTGTAGAGGTCGCCGTCGTGCCCCGCCACCTCCATCAGCCCGGGATCGCGGGAGATGGCGGCCAGGACCCTGGGCTCCATCTGGTCGGCGTCGGCCACGACCAGCCGCCAGCCCTCGTCGGCGACGACCGCGCGCCGGATCACCTTGGGTATCTGCAGGGCTCCGCCGCCGTTGGTCGTCCAGCGGCCGGAGACCGTACCGCCCGGCAGATATTCGGGTCTGAAGCGTCCTTCGCGCACCCAGTCCTGGAGCCAGCCCCAGCCGTGCGCGGTGTAGATGCGGTACAGCTTCTTGTACTGGATCAGCGGCTCCACAGCCGGATGGTCGATCTCCGCCAGCTCCCAGCGGCGGGTCGATCTGATCTTGATCCCGGCCTCGGCGAACGCCTTCACCACGTCCGCGGGCAGTTCCGGCCGCACCCGCCGCCCGAACGCCGCCGACACCTCGTCCGCCAGCTCGGCCAGCCGGCGCGGCTCCCCGCCGCCCGCATACCGCTCGCCGAGCAGCTCGCGCAGCACCTCCCGGTGCACATCCGCCCGCCAGGGCAGCCCCGCCCGGTTCATCTCGGCCGCGATGAGCATTCCCGCCGACTGCGCCGCCGTCAGCAACCGCATCCGGCTCGGGTGTTCGGCGGCGTCATGGCGGCGCTGCTGCTCCGCGTACACCTGCAGCAACCCCTCGAACGGCACCTCCGCGCCTGTCTGCGGCTCGAACAGCGAGGACTGCGAACCGGGCTCGGCGGCCCGCGGCGGCGGGTCGGCCGGTACGGGCCGTCCGCGCAGCCGGGCCCAGGCGGCGGCCGCCGACCGGGGCTCCCCGAGCCGCCCCTCGTGCCCGAGCAGCAGCCCCTCCGCGTCCTCGATGTCGTAGCACCGCTCCACCCGCACCCCGGCAGCGAGCAGCCGTGGGTACACGTCGGCCGTGGACCGCCACACCCAGCGGCCGACGTGCGGCCGGGACCTGACCGCCTCGACCAGATCCCGCTCCCGGACGACCTCCCCGGCGGGCAGCCCGTCCCGCCCGAGGGCGGTGAGCCGTGCTCCGCCGCCCTCGGCCTCGGCCAGAGCCCACCGTCCGGTCATGCATGCGAGTGTGGCACCTGCCACTGACAGTGGCGGCGCGTACGGTGCCGCCATGACGACAGAACCGTGGGCGGGGGTCCGTGAGCGCGCGCTGGGGCTGGGATGGCTGGCGGACCCGCTGACCGAGGCGGAACTGGCCGATCTGGAAGCGCAGGCCGGGGTGCGGCTGCCGGAGGAGTACCGGGACTTCCTGCTGCGGGTGGGCGCGGGCGGCACCGGCCCGCAGTACGGGGTCTTCCCCGCGCGGAGGGCGGAAGGAGGGCAGTGGCGGTGGGACGGCGACGGCGGTCATATGACCGTTCTGGACCGGCTCGCGGAACCGTTCCCGGTGCGGGGTCCGGATCCGGAGGTGCCGGCCGCGCTGGAGGCGGAGCGCCCCGAGGAGGAGGACTTCGAGGACATCGAGGACTTCGACGCGGCATGGGAGGCCTGGGACGAGCGCACGGCCGGCCTGCTGTGGACGGAGGACCGCACCGTCGGTGCGATATGCCTGTGCCATGTGGGCTGCGCGGAACGCCGCTGGCTGGTGGTGTCCGGCCCCGAGCGGGGCCGGATCTGGGCCGACGCCCGGTGCGACGACGTGGACCTGGAGCCGCTGAGGGGGCCGGACGGTGAGCCGCTCACCTTCGCTTCCTGGTATCTGTCCTGGCTGGACGAGGCCTCCCGCGAGGTCGTCGGCGGGACGGCGTAGGCTCGCGCACCGGCTGTCCACAGGGTGTGGACGGGCGGCTTCCGGCGGAGGCGCCGGTGAGCGGGATCATGGGAAGCGAGGAGGCACCTCGATGTCAGGCGGGCACACGGAGACCCACGCATGAGTACGGTCGACAAAGCCCTGGCCGCCGCACTCTATGCCGAAGGCGACGCGGCACTGGACACCGGCGCCTCGCTGCTCGCCGCCGACCCGTCCGCGGACGCGGAACTGTCCGTGCGCGGCGAGGGGTTCGTGCGCCGCGTCTGGGAGCGCGGCTGGCAGCCCGCCGATGTCGTACGGATCGTACGGCGCGACCTCGACGACCATCATGTGCGGCTCGTGTCCGGTCTGATCCGTGCCGAGACCGCGACGTACGCGCACCTGCCGGCACGCTGGGACGCCCAGGTCGGCGGTCTCGTCGAGGAGGAGGAGTACCGCACCGACCGTTTCTCGTACGCGACCGCGGTGCTGGAGCTGTACCGGCTGCTGATCCGGCTGCCCGCGATCGAGCCGGTCGGCCCGGTTCCGGGTGTGCCCCTGCATGCGCCGGCGGAGCACCACGGGGAGCCGCGCATGCTCACCCGTATCCGCGCGCTGCTGGCCAAGGCGGAGGCGACCGGCTTCCCGGAGGAGGCGGAGGCGCTCACCGCCAAGGCGCAGGAACTCATGGCCCGGCACAGCATCGACGAGGCGGTGCTGGCCGCTCGTACGCACCGGCCGGACGCGCCGGCCGCGTGCCGGATCGGGGTGGACGCGCCGTACGAGACGGCCAAGGCGATCCTGCTCGACGCCGTCGCCTCGGCGAACCGCTGCCGCGCCGTGTGGAACAGCGGCCTGGGTTTCTCCACGGTCGTCGGCTTCGAGGCGGACCTGGAGACGGCCGAGCTGCTCTACACCTCGCTGCTGGTGCAGTGCACGACGGCGATGACCCGGGCGGAGGCAGGTCAACGCGCGGGCGGAAGGAAGCGGACCAAGACCTTCCGGCAGTCCTTTCTGCTGGCGTACGCACAGCGCATCGGCGACCGCCTCGCCGCGGCGACCGAGCATGTCGTGGGTGAGGCCGACGGCTCCCTTCTCCCGGTGCTGGCCGCGCGCGACGTCGCCGTCGCCGACCGCACGGAGGAGATGTTCCCGGAGACCTCCACGACACGGGTCCGCGGTGCGACGGACCACGCCGGCTGGCAGGACGGGACGGCCGCGGCGGACGCGGCGCGCATGCCCGGGCGCAGGCCCCTGCCGCCCCGCCGCTGACCGCCCCGGGCGCGAGCACCCGAAGCGGGACCGGGGCAGGGCCGGGTCAGGGCCGGGCGGGACGACTCGGCCACCCGGAGCGGGAAAGTCATGGAGTGACGCGCGTCACGGCGTGGCGCCTGCAGTGGCTCGTTCGAGGGGTCGGGGAGGCCCATGAGGCGCCCTGTCGCCCTACTCCACCAAGCGAAGAGCGGTACTGCTGTAACCGGGGAACCACCCCGCGTGCACGTGCATCTTCCCATGCATGCGCAGATGAACGTGGTTATGATCCGGGGAAGTTGACCTCTGCACTTCCCGGGAGCGACCTGTGCACCACCCGTACAACGGCATGGCGTCAACAGAGCTTCGAGGAGTCGTCTGGCAGAAGAGCCGGCACAGCAACTCGCAGGGTTCCTGCGTCGAATTCGCCAAACTGCCCGGCGGTGCCGTGGCGGTACGCAACTCGCGCCATCCCGACGGACCCGCCCTCGTCTACACCCGTGCCGAGATCGAGGCGATGCTGCTCGGTGTCAAGGACGGGGAGTTCGACCACCTCACAACGGGCTGAAACACAGAACGAAAGACGGAGTGACAAAGACGGAACGGCGGCGGCCGGTACCCGGGGGCACCGGCCGCCGCCGTGTGTACCTCTACTGCTCTCCCCGGATCCGGAACAGCGCCCAGACCACCTTGCCGTGCAGCGCCCCGGCCAGCGGGTGCCAGCCCCAGCTGTCGCTGAACGACTCCACCAGGAACAGCCCGCGGCCCGACTCCGCCGCGAAGTCCTCCTCGGTCCCGCGTGCCGCCGGTCTGTCATGGCTCGGATCGCGCACCGCGCACACCAGCCGCGACGTCCAGTGCATCAGATGCAGCCGCACGGCCGGCTCCGGCTCCTGCGGGGTGTCGTCGGGCAGGGCATGGCGCAGTGCGTTGGTGACGAGTTCGGAGACGACCAGCGCGACATCGTCGAACCGGTCGCCCAGCTCCCAGGTGTCCAGCGTCGACCGGGTGAACTGTCTTGCCCCGCGCACCGCTTCGAAGCGGGTGGGCAGAGCGCAGGAGGCTGATCCGGACACGGCGGCCGGGTCGAGCGGGGGCAGCCCCCGCTTTAAGGGCTCGAGCATGGTCGATCCATTCGTCCCCATGCGAGGCACTCCCGGGATTCGCGGCCGTGGCGGTTCAAAGCACAAGACGAACGAGCACGCAGGTGCGCGGGGCCCATGGTTCCGAATGCCTAGGGCAGATGCAAGAGCAGATGCACGTGCACGCGCCGGGATGTCCATCCCCGTGCGGATTGTTGGTCATTTCTTCCTGTGGCCGAATAATGAGCTTGACCATTTCTGTAATCGAACGAGTACGCGCTGAAGCGTTTTGATGGCAGACTGTCACCGACTGTCTGGATGGGGAGGGTTGAAGAAGTGACCGCAGGTGAGGCCTGGGGGTACCCCCAGGCCGGAGGCTCTGGGGGAGGTTCCGTGGTCCGGCGCATCCTGCTGGGCTCGCAGCTCAGACGCCTGCGGGAGTCGCGCGGAATCACCCGCGAGGCCGCCGGCTACTCGATCCGGGCGTCCGAGTCAAAGATCAGCCGCATGGAGTTGGGACGGGTGAGCTTCAAGGCCAGGGACGTAGAGGACCTGCTCACGCTCTACGGCGTCATCGACGAGACGGAGCGCGCGTCCCTGCTGGGCCTCGCCAAGGAGGCCAATGTCGCGGGCTGGTGGCACAGTTACGGCGATGTGCTGCCGTCCTGGTTTCCGACCTATGTCGGCCTGGAGGGCGCGGCCTCACTCATCCGTGTCTACGAAGTCCAGTTCGTGCACGGTCTGTTGCAGACGGAAGGCTACGCGCACGCGGTGATCTCGCGCGGCATGCCGGACGCTCCGAAGTCGGAGATCGAGCGCCGCGTCGCGCTGCGCCTGGAGCGACAGAAGGTGCTCGTGTCCGAGCGTGCGCCGCGCTTCCACGTGGTGCTGGACGAGGCCGCGCTGCGCCGGCCGTACGGTGACCGGGCGGAGATGCGGGTTCAGCTGAGTCATCTCATCGAGATCTCGGAGCAGCCCAATGTCACGCTCCAGATCATGCCGTTCAGCTTCGGCGGGCACGCCGGCGAGAGCGGTGCCTTCACCATGCTGCGCTTCCCCGAGTCCGACCTCTCCGACCTGGTCTATCTGGAGCAGTTGACCAGTGCGCTGTATCTGGACAAGCCGGAGGAGGTCGCTCAGTACGAGCGGGTGCTGGAGCGGCTCCAGCAGGACAGTCCCGGCCCCGCCGAGAGCCGCGACCTGCTTCGTGGACTGCTTCAACTTTCCTAGTACGTCAGTACGATGACAGCGCACCAGGAATCTGCGCCTGCAGTAAGGGATCGCATGTCCTTCTTCACCGACCTGGCCCACCAGTACATAGACGGCGAGTGGCGGACCGGCAGCGGCTCGTGGGACATCATCGACTTCAACCCCTACAACGGGGAGAAGCTCGCCGCGATCACGGTCGCCACAGTCGACGAGGTCGACCAGGCATGTCGGGCCGCCGAGCGCGCCCAGGTCCCGTGGGCACAGACCAATCCCTACCAGCGCAGAGCCGTCCTGGAGCGCGTCCTCGGGATCACCGAGGAGCGCGAGGCAGAGATCATCGAGGCGATCGTCGCCGAGCTCGGCGGCACCCGTGTCAAGGCCGAATTCGAGTTGCGTCTCACCAAGGAGTTCCTGCGCGAGGCGGCACAGCTCGCCGTGCGGCCGGAGGGGCGGATCCTCCCCTCACCCGTCGACGGCAAGGAGAACCGCGTCTACCGGCTGCCGGTCGGGGTCATCGCGGTCATCAGCCCCTTCAACTTCCCCTTCCTGGTCACCATGAAGTCCGTGGCCCCCGCCTTGGCCCTCGGCAACGCCGTCGTCATCAAGCCCAATCAGAACGCGCCCGTCGTCGGCGGCGGGCTCATAGCCCGGATCTTCGAGGACGCGGGCCTGCCGGTCGGCCTGCTGAACGTACTGATCACCGACATCGCGGAGATCGGCGACGCGCTCATCGAGCACCCGGTGCCCAAGGTGATCTCCTTCGCCGGCTCGGACCGGACCGGCCGGCACGTCGCCTCGGTCGCCGGAGGCCACTTCAAGCGGACCCTGCTGGAGCTGAGCGGCAACAGCGCGTTCGTCGTCCTCGACGACGCGGACATCGACTACGCCGTCGACGCCGCCGTCTTCAGCCGCTTCCTCCACCAGGGGCAGGTCTGTGCTGCCGCCAACCGCATCCTGGTGGACCGGGCGGTGGAGCAGGAGTTCACGGCGAAGTTCACCGCCCGGGTGGCGGAGCTGAGGACCGGCGACCCGAGCGACCCCGGCACCCACATCGGCCCGGTCATCAACACCTTCCACGCCGACGCCCTGACCGCGCTGGTGGACCAGGCGCTCGCCGAGGGGGCCACCGCGCTCGTACGCGGCCGTACCCGCGGCAACCTCGTGGAGCCCACCGTGCTCACCGGCCTTGCCGAGGAGTCCCCGCTGCTGAAGCAGGAGATCTCCGGTCCGGTGGTGCTGCTGGTGTCCTTCGACGGCGAGGACGAGGCGGTACGGATCGCCAACGACACCCCCTACGGACTGAGCGGCGCCGTGCACACCGGCAACGCGGAGCGGGGCGTGCGCTTCGCGAAGCGCGTCGTCACCGGCATGTTTCACGTCAACGACTCCACCGTCCACGACGAGCCGCGGGTGGCGTTCGGCGGCGAGAAGCACTCGGGGTTCGGCCGGCTGAACGGCGACGCGACCGTGGAGGCCTTCACCACCCACAAGTGGATCTCGGTGCAGCACGGGCGGACCGAATTCCCCCTCTGAAGATCCGGTGGACGACACCTCCCCGCTGCCCCGGCCCCCTGGTTCCCCAAGGACGGCCGTGTCTCGATGCGCTGGATGATGCTCCACCCGGTCCAGGAGATCGGCCGGCACGCGGGGCACGCGGACATCATCCGCGAGTCGCTGGACGGCAGGACCTCCTTCGAGCTGATCGCGATGGAGCGCGAGTGACCTCCTAGGCTGGAGCGCATGTCAGCGATCCGCCTGCTCGTCCTCGGCGCGGTGCGCCAGCACGGGCGCGCCCATGGTTACCAGGTGCGCAACGACCTGGAGTACTGGGGCGCCCACGAGTGGTCCAACGCCAAGCCCGGCTCGATCTACCACGCCCTCAAGCAGATGGCGAAGCAGGGCGTGCTGCTGGCTCACGAGGTCGCGCCGAGCACGGCGGGCGGTCCGCCACGCACCGAGTACGAGCTGACGGACGCCGGCCGCGAGGAGTACTTCAGGCTGCTGCGCGAGGCGCTGACCTCCTACGACCAGAAGGCGGACGTGCTCTCGTCGGCGATCGGCTTCATGGTGGACCTGCCGCGCGCCGAGGTGGCGGCGCTGCTGCGCCGACGGCTGTGGCGGCTCGCCGAGTGGCGCGCCTCGGTGACCGAGTACTACACGCCCGAGGGCGGGCCGGAACAGCTCGGCCACATCGGGGAGATCATGAACATGTGGGTCCACTCGGCGGACGCGGACGCGGCCTGGACCCGCGGTCTGATCGAACGCATCGAGGCCGGCGCGTACACCTTCGCCGGTGAGGGCGAACCCTTCGTGGGCGTACTGGCGGACGGCCAGGAGAACCCGTACGGGCCACCGGCCGGTCAGGTGCACGACGGCCGGCCCTGACGGGGAGCGGCGGCACCCGGCGTCTCAGTGGTGGAACGCCGTCGCCACGCGCTCGTCCTGGCCGGCCGGTCCGGACTGACGCCGCAGCTCCGGCAGCAGCTGCTCCAGGTCCTGCGCCAGCATGCCCGCGAGGTCGGCCGAGAAGCCGTTGCGGCACACCACCCGCAGCACGGACAGGTCCTGCCGGTTTTCCGGGAAGGTGTAGGCGGGCACCAGCCAGCCGTGCTCCCGCAGTCTCCGCGAGACGTCGAAGACGTCGTACGCGCGCACGGCCTCCGCCGTGGTGAAGGCGAACACGGGCAGCTGGTCGCCGCGCGTGAGGAGTTCGAAGTCGCCCATCGCCTCGACCCGGGTGGCCAGCTCGCCGGCCACCTCCCGTGCCGTCTGCTGCACCGCCCGGTAACCGTCCCGCCCCAGCCGCAGGAATGTGTAGTACTGCGCGGCCACCTGCGCCCCGGGCCGGGAGAAGTTCAGCGCGAACGTCGGCATGTCGCCGCCCAGGTAGTTGACCCGGAAAACGAGCTCCTCCGGCAGCTGGTCCGCCGAGCGCCACAGCGCCCAGCCGACCCCGGGGTAGACCAGGCCGTACTTGTGGCCGGAGGTGTTGATGGACGTGACCCGGGGCAGCCGGAAGTCCCACACCAGGTCCTCGTCGAGGAAGGGGGCGATCATCGCGCCGGACGCCCCGTCCACATGCACGGGGATGTCGAGGCCGGTGCGTTCCTGAAGGGCGTCCAGGGCCGCGCAGACTTCGGCGACGGGTTCGTACGAGCCGTCGAAGGTCGAACCGAGCACGGTCACCACACCGATGGTGTTCTCGTCGCACAGCTCGGCCGCGGCCTGCGGATCGAGATGGAACCGGTCGCCCTCCATGGGCACCTGGCGCGCCTCGACCTCCCAGAAGGTGCAGAACTTCTCCCAGCAGACCTGGACGTTGACGCCCATGACGAGATTGGGCCGGGCGTCCGGGCCCGGATAGCGGTCGGCGTTGCGCTTGGCCCAGCGGCGCTTGAGGGCCAAGCCCGCCAGCATGCACGCCTCACTCGACCCGGTCGTCGAGCAGCCCATGGCGGTGTCGGGGTCGGGGGCATGCCAGAGATCGGCGAGCATGCAGACACAACGCCGCTCCAGCTCGGCGGTGCGCGGATACTCGTCCTTGTCGATCATGTTCTTGTCGCGGCACTCCACCATCAGCACGTCCGCCTGCGGCTCCATCCAGGTGGTGACGAAGGTGGCGAGATTGAGGCGTGAGTTTCCGTCGAGCATCAGCTCGTCGTGGACGAGCTGATAGGCGATGTCCGGTGGCATCGGACCGTTGGGGAGCCGGTGCGTGGGCGGCGCCGCCGCCATGTCGCCGACCGGGTCGGCCGCGCCGAAGAAGGGGTTGAGGGAGAGTCTGCGCCGTGCCGTGCTGTCCTCGCGCCCGGTGCTGCCCTGGTGCAGTGGCATGGGTTCCCGACCTCGCTAGTCCTTGCTGATGACGACGGCGGTGCCGTACGCGCACACCTCGGTGCCCACGTCGGCGGCGTCGGTCACGTCGAAGCGGAACATCAGGACGGCGTTCGCGCCGCGCGCCCGTGCCTGCTCGACAAGCCGGTCCATGGCCTGGTTGCGCGTCTCCACCAGGGTCCTGGTCAGGCCCTTCAGCTCACCGCCGATCATGGACTTCAGTCCGGCGCCGATCTGGCTGCCCAGATGCCGCGAGCGCACGGTCAGGCCGAAGACCTCTCCGATGACCTTCTGGACCTGATGGCCGGGTACGTCGTTCGTGGTCACGACCAGCACGTCCGGGTGGGTCTCTCCGCCGCCGCCGTAGTCCTCGATGCCCATGCGTCCACCTCCTGGCGCCCAGCTTTGTCCGGGTTTGACGGCTATGCATCCGGGGTGGGCCGATGGAACCGTGGAACGTCACGCGGCGTTGATAGCTTTGGGCACCACCGTGTACATATGAGCCCCTCCCCACTGACCCTGGAGCCCGGATTGAACACCCTTGCGCTCGGACCGAGCTGGCTGGATCCGGACTACCTGATCACCACCTTCGGGCTGATCGGCGTCCTGGCCATCGTCTTCGCCGAGTCCGGCCTGCTCATCGGTTTCTTTCTGCCGGGCGACTCGCTGCTGTTCACCACCGGACTGCTGGTGACCACCGGTGTCCTCGAGCAGCCGCTCTGGGTCGTCTGCACCCTGGTCGTGCTCGCGGCGATCATCGGCGACCAGGTCGGCTATCTCTTCGGCCGCAAGGTCGGCCCCGCACTGTTCAGCCGCCCGGACTCCAAGCTGTTCAAGCAGGAGAACGTCGAGAAGGCGCACGAGTTCTTCGAGAAGTACGGCCCGAAGTCGCTGGTACTGGCCCGCTTCGTGCCCGTCATCCGTACCTTCACGCCGATCATCGCCGGCGTGAGCCGGATGAACTACCGCTCCTTCATCACCTTCAACGTCATCGGCGGCACGCTGTGGGGCGCCGGTGTGACCCTGCTCGGCTCCGCACTCGGCAAGATCGAGTTCGTCCGCGAGCACATCGAGATGATCCTGATCGCCATCGTGCTGATCTCGGTGCTCCCGATCGTCGTCGAGTTCCTGCGTGCCCGCGGCAAGGCCAAGAAGGAGGCCCCCCGGACCCCGGCGGGCGCCGAGGCCCCCACGTCCCAGCGCGGCCGTCACGCCAAGCGCTGAGCCCGTCCTTGCGCCCGGCCCGGACCAGGACCTGGTGCCCCTTCCGGCAACGTCTGCCCCGTCGCGACGCTCCCCCGGCTACCTCCCCCGGCTACCTCCCCCAGCTACCGCTGGGGGTGCCCCCAGGGTGCCCCCAGGGTGCCCCCAGGCACGCACGCTTGCTGCGTTGGCCGAAAACCCGGGTAGCGCTGCTACGAGGGTCTTCGGTCGCCTTGCGATCGCACGCACCTGACGCCGCTCCTCGGCGGGCAAACGTTGCCGGTCACAGCACTAGGTGTTCTGTCCACGGAGGTAGGTGACGGGGTTCACGGTGGGATGATCTTGAACGAGTGAGGGCCTTCCGGGTTCGGTGTGGATTGCGACATCACACCGACCAGCAGAAGGCCCTCATGCCCCACCGTAATGCACCCCTGACCGAGACCGGCCGCCTGCGTCTGGCCCGCTGCGCTCTCCTCCCTCCGCCTTGCGATCGCACGCACCAGAGGCCCCCGACCCCGCCCTCCGGGCGGACGACGCTACTTTCGAAACACGCCCTAGAACCCCCTGGTCCGCTTCGCGGCGCCGCGGCCCGCTCGCACCACGCCCGGGGTGCGCAGGAACAGCCGGGCCAGTTCGGCACCCAGGTTCACCCCGATGGCGATGGCGAAGGCCAGGGCGGCCGCCTTGGCCAGTGAGCTGATGCCCTTGTCCATCTGGTTCTGGGCGATCGCCAGCAGACCGAAGTAGGTCGCGCTACCGGGCAGCAGCGGGCCGATCGCGGCGGTGACGTACAGCAGCGACGAGGTGGACCAGTAGCGGGACATCAGCTGTCCGAAGAGCCCGACAAGACCGGCCGCGACCGCCGTCGCGACGACCGGTGAGCCCCCCGCGGTGTCCGCGATGGACGCATAGACCACCCAGGCGACCCCGCCGTTGAGAGCGGCGATCAGCACGGTCCCGCGCTCCTGCTGGAGCAGCACGGCGAAGGTCAGGCACAGCAGCATCGCGGCGAGGGTCTGCACGACCGGCCGGTGGACGGGGCTCAGCGCACCCTCGGGGTTGAGCGTGGCGCTGATCTGCACGCCTCCGTAAAGCACCGTCAGAACGCCGATGACGATGCCGATGAAGAGATAGCCGACCTCCAGCAGCCGGGCCGAGGCGGTGATGTAGAAGCCGGTCAGGCCGTCGTGGACCGCCGCGACCAGCGCCCGTCCCGGGATCAGCGCGAACAGCCCACCGGTGATCACCGCGGACGGCCGCAGCCCGGCGTGCAGCAGGCTGAGCGCCACCCCCATCGCGGCAGGCGGCATCGCCGCGACCACGAACTGGTAGAACTCGGGCAGTCCGCGCGCCGAGCAGAGCCAGGCCAGCCGGTCGCCGAGCATCGCGCCGACCGCCGCCACCAGGAACACCGCGGCGTCGCCGCCCAGCAGCACGGACGCCGCCCCGGCCAGTACGCCGGCGGCCAGGGTCAGCACCCAGCCAGGGTACGGGTGGCGGTTGCGGCGGATCTCCGCGAGCCGGCGGTAGGCCTCCTCCAGGGAGACCTCGTGGTCCGGGGCGGTGATGTCGGTGATCAGCCGGTGGACGGCGGCCAGCCGGGTGTAGTCGCTGCCGCGGCGCCGTACGGTCCGGTTCGCCGTCAGTGGGGCATCGACCAGCGACGGCTGATAGGTGATCGACAGCAGGGTGAAGGTGACCGTGGGCTCGCAGCGGTCGAGTCCGTACGAGCGGGTGATGGCGAACATCGCCGCCTCGACGTCCTCCGCGCCCTCACCGCTGGTGAGCAGCAGTTCGCCGATGCGCAGCGTCAGGTCGAGCACACGCGGCACCACGAGGGCCGGCTCCTCCGGCCGCTGCGCCGGCTCGGTCACCGGACGCTCGGCGGCCGGCATGCGCAGCATGGTGCGCATCCGGTCCTGCCAGTTCGCGTCACCGGCCAGCTCGACGAACGGGACGCCCTCGGCGGGGGTGAGACCGGGGGGCAGCTCGAAGGCGGACTTCTCCGGCCCGGGTGGCGGCTCTGTGCTCAGCCCAGGCGGAACGGCGAACTCCGACGTCGGGTGCTTGTCCTCGAGCGGCTGCGGCCGTTCCACTCCGTGAGGCGGGGTGAAAGCGCTGCGCGCCTCGTCCGAGACGGGCTTACGGTCAGCCGGGCCTCCCGGTTCCGTCGTCACCGGAAACCTCCGAGGAAGCCCCGGCACGCAGGGCAAGCTGCGCGCAGCGCGTTGCGAGAACCAAGCACGCGCCAACTCCTTGTCTTTCGGGGCAACCGGGCTGGTTTCAACCCGGCTGGTGCTGATCGCGTCGGACTCGGTCGCTTGCTGAGCGGCCGAGCAGTGTGAGCCAGGAATCCTCCTCGTTCGCGAGGGGGAGGGTTCAATCGTGCCGCGCCAGTCGTCCCATCCACGCAGTGGGGTTCATGGCGCGATACGCATGGAGGGCGGCGCACCCCCGGGTGCACCGCCCTCCGCGAGTGTGAAGCCGCGCGTCAGTGCGCGCCGCCCTGCGCCTCGAGGCGCTTGAAGGAGGCCTCGATCTCGGCCTCGGCCTCGACGCGGCCGACCCAGTCGGCGCCCTCGACGGACTTGCCGGGCTCCAGGTCCTTGTAGACCTCGAAGAAGTGCTGGATCTCCAGGCGGTCGAACTCCGGCACGTGGTGGATGTCCCGCAGGTGCTCCATGCGCGGGTCGGACGCCGGGACGCACAGCAGCTTGTCATCGCCGCCGGCCTCGTCGGTCATCCGGAACATGCCGATCGCACGGCACTTGATCAGGCAGCCGGGGAAGGTCGGCTCGTCCAGGATCACCAGCGCGTCCAGCGGGTCGCCGTCCTCGCCGAGGGTGTTCTCGACGAAGCCGTAGTCGGCCGGGTAGCTGGTAGAGGTGAAGAGTCGACGGTCCAGGCGGATCCGACCGGTCTCGTGGTCCACCTCGTACTTGTTCCGCGAACCCTTCGGGATCTCGATGGTGACGTCGAACTCCACGGGTGGCTCCTCCATGATCAACACATTGGTCTGGTGATGATGCGTCTGCCCGGGGGGCAACCCCCCGGACCCCCAGCAGGACGCTCCGTGGCGCCGACCGGGGTGCCATGCTCGCGGCAAGGCGCAGTGATTAAGTGTCCCTTACGCATGTGCTTGATCGCGAAAGGGGCTGGCCCGTGATGCTGCAGCTCAAGACCTGGCAGGTCACAGCGGGCTCGGCCGTGCTCGGCCTGGTACTGGCGACCGGAGCGGTGACGGCGGCGGGCCCGTGGGACTCAGGCCAGCGTAAGGCCGAACGAGCCCTGGCCGCGGCGCATGAGCGGCCGGGTGGCACACATCACGCCGGTAACCCGGGCCGGCGCCCCGCCGCCCCCGCTCCCGCACCCAGCGCCGCCGCGGTGCTCCCCGCCCTGGCCGCCCCGGGAGCGGTGCCGGGCGGGCAGGGCCTCGCGGCCAGGCTCGACCCCCTGGTGCGCGACCCGGCGCTCGGCTCGCTGCGTACGGCCGCCGTCTACGACACGGCGACGGGCACCCGGCTGTACGGCGAACGGCCCGACCGGGCCATGACGCCGGCCTCCACCACCAAGATCGCCACAGCGGTGGCGGCACTCTCCGCCCTGGGGCCCGACCATCGCATCCCCACCAGGGTCGTCCTGCCCCCGCCCACGCCCGAGGCCGCTCCGGTGGGCCGTGACGTCCAGCGCGTGGTGCTCGTCGGAGGAGGGGATCCCACCCTCGGCGAGGCCGGGCTGCGCGTCCTGGCCGAGCGGACGGCGCGCGCGGTGAGCGAGCGCGGCGCGACCCGTGTCGCGGTCACCTTCGACACGTCCCTGTACACCGGCCCCGTGCTGCACCCCATCGGCCGCAACCCCAACATCGCGCCGGTCGTCCCGCTGATGACCGACGAGGCCCGCCTCGACCGCTCCGAGCACGGGCCCGCCGAGCGCTCGTCGGATCCGGCCGGTGACACGGCCCGCGCCTTCGCCGCCCTGCTGAACCAGCGCGGCATCCGTACCGTGTCCGCCCCCGTCCCCGGCACCGCCCCGAAGGGATCCGTTGCGGTCGCCACGACCCACTCCCGCCCCGTGTCCGCCCTGGTCGAGCGGATGCTGACGAACAGCGACAACGACCTCGCGGAGGCGCTGGCCCGCCAGACGGCGCTCGCCGCACACCTCCCCGCGAGCTTCGACGGCGCGTCCCAGGCCATGACCGCCCGTCTGAAGCAGCTGGGCCTGCCCGTCGCCGGGGCGCGCTTCGCGGACGGCAGCGGCCTCAACCGTGCCGACCGTCTTTCCGCCGATCTGCTGACCCGGCTCCTGGCCCTCGCCGCCGACCCGGACCACCCCGAACTGCGCCCGGTCCTCACCGGCCTCCCGGTGGCCGGTTTCAGCGGCACCCTCGCCGACCGGTACGCCCCGGACACCGCCGGCACCGGTCTGGTCCGCGCCAAGACGGGCACGCTGACCGGTGTCGACACCCTCGCCGGCACCGTCGTCGACGCCGACGGCCGGCTGCTGACCTTCGCCTTCCTCAGCTCGGGCACCCTTTCCCCCGTCGCCAGGCCCGCCCTGGACCGTCTCGCCTCGGCCCTCACCACCTGTGGCTGCACCCGGGCGCCCTGACCGGCGCACGGAGACACCCTCCGAGGACGGCGGACAACACCTCTCCGCGTACGGACTCGACAACGTACGGTTGACGCATGACGAGCATCGGTGGTGCCGACATGGTCGACTGGAACCTCGCCGTGGCGACCGCGACCCGCCTCGTGCGGCCCGGTCCCGACGTGAGCCGGGACGAGGCGCGCGCCGTCGTCGCCGAGCTGCGCCGGCACGCAGGAGCCTCCGAGGAACACGTCCGGGAGTTCACTCGACTGTCCCCGCAGCAGGGCCGCGGGGACACTCCCGTCCTGGTCGTCGACCGCGCCGGCTGGGTCAGGGCGAACGTGGCCGGCTTCCGGGAGATCCTCAAGCCCCTCCTGGACAAGATGCAGGAGCGCCGCCCCGGCGGCCCCGGCGGCGCGGTGCTGGGCACGGTCGGCGGCAAGGTGACCGGCGTGGAGCTGGGCATGCTGCTGTCGTTCCTGGCGTCCCGTGTCCTCGGCCAGTACGAGACCTTCGCCCCGCCGGCCCGTGACCTCCCCGGCGGGAGCGACGGCGGCGGCCGCCTCCTCCTGGTCGCCCCGAACATCGTGCACGTCGAGCGGGAGCTGGACGTACGTCCGCACGACTTCCGCCTCTGGGTGTGCCTGCACGAGGAGACCCACCGCACCCAGTTCACCGCGGTGCCCTGGCTTCGCGACCACCTGGAGGGCGAGATCCAGTCGTTCCTCGCGGAGACCGAGGTCGACCCGGCGACGGTGCTGGAGCGGCTGCGCGAGGCGGCCCAGTCGCTGGCCGGCAGCCGTCCCGAGGGCGAGGAGGGGAACAGTGGCCGCAGTCTGGTCGAGATCGTGCAGACCCCTGCCCAGCGGGAGATCCTTGCTCGGCTGACGGCGGTGATGTCCCTGCTGGAGGGGCACGCGGACTTTGTGATGGACGGCGTGGGCCCCGCCGTCGTACCGTCCGTCGCGGAGATCCGGGAGAAGTTCCAGCAGCGCAGGGCGCGCGGCGCCGGCCGCCTGGACCTGGCGCTGCGCAAACTGCTCGGCCTGGACGCCAAGCTGCGCCAGTACCGGGACGGCGAGCGGTTCGTACGGGCCGTGGTGAACGAGGTGGGCATGGACGGCTTCAACCGTGTCTGGACCTCCCCGAACACGCTCCCCACCAAGTCGGAGATCGCCAAACCGGCGGACTGGATCGCAAGGGTGCACGGCAGGGCGGACTCCTGACCGGACGTCCCCCCGGCGAAACGCACTATCACCCGTCCGAGGGACCGTGAGGCTTGAGCAAGCGTGCAATGCTCGGGTAACGGCTCGGTTCTGTCACCATCTACACACTCTGTGTGACTGAATCCCCCCCCAGACCACCGAAGGGCACGGACATGGGTCCCCATCCTGCGGTCGCGGCGATACGCCTGGCGGTCCGCCGCGTACTCCACGACGTACTCACAGACACGACTCAGAACGCAGCCGGCGCGCCGCTGGTCCTCGTGGCCTGCTCAGGTGGCGCCGACTCGATGGCGCTCGCCTCCGCGCTCGCCTTCGAGGCCCCCAAGCTCCGGATCCGCGCCGGCGGCATCACCGTCGACCACGGCCTCCAGGACGGCTCCGCCTTCCGTGCCGCCGAGGTCGTCGCCCGCCTCACCGCTCTCGGCCTCGACCCCGTCGGGTCGGTCGCCGTGACCGTGGGCCGTGAAGGCGGACCCGAGGCTGCCGCCCGTGACGCCAGGTACACCGCACTCGACGCCGAGGCCGACCGCCACGGCGCCGTCGCCATCCTGCTCGGCCACACCCGCGACGACCAGGCCGAGACCGTGCTGCTCGGCCTCGCCCGCGGCTCCGGCATCCGCTCGCTCTCCGGAATGGCGGCCGTCTCCGGGCCCACCGGGCGCTACCGCCGCCCGTTCCTCGATCTCGACCGGCAAACCGCCCGCAAGGCCTGCCTGGTCCAGTCGCTGCCCGTCTGGGACGACCCGCACAATGCCGACCCCGCCTACACCCGCTCCCGGCTCCGCCACGAGGGCCTGCCCGCCCTGGAGAAGGCGCTCGGAAAGGGCGTCGTCGAGGCCCTGGCCCGTACGGCGCAGCTGTCCCGTGACGACGCCGACGCGCTCGACACCTGGGCCGCCGAGGCCGACGTCACCGTCCGGGACGAGGACGGCCTGCTGGAGTGCGCCAAGCTCTTCGCCCTGCCCCCCGCGGTCCGCCGCCGGGTGCTCCGCCGCGCGGCCATCACAGCGGGCTCACCTGCGGGTTCGCTGTTCGCCCGGCATGTGGAAGAGGTCGACCGGCTGATCACCGGCTGGCGTGGCCAGGGGGCCATCAATCTGCCCGGCCGGGTGGAGGCCCGTCGGCAGGGTGGCAGACTGGTCATCCGGCAAGGTTGATTCCGGCGCCCTCGACCAGGGCCGGGAGAGAAAGCGATGTGCGGGTGGACGTGAAGGACATGGGCGACGATCTCAAGTCGGTGCTCATCACGAAGGAAGAGATCGACGCGAAGCTGGCGGAGCTGGCCGCGAAGATCGACACGGAGTATGCGGGCAAGGACCTGCTCATCGTCGGCGTCCTGAAGGGCGCCGTGATGGTGATGGCGGACCTGGCACGCGTCCTGTCCACCCCCGTCACCATGGACTGGATGGCCGTGTCGTCGTACGGCGCGGGCACACAGTCCTCCGGTGTGGTCCGCATCCTCAAGGACCTCGACACCGACATCAAGGGCAAGCACGTCCTGATCGTCGAGGACATCATCGACTCGGGTCTGACGCTCTCCTGGCTGCTGTCGAACCTCGGCTCCCGCGAGCCGGCCTCGCTCGAGGTCGTCACGCTGCTGCGTAAGCCGGAAGCCGCAAAGGTCGCGATCGACGTGAAGTGGATCGGCTTCGACATCCCGAACGAGTTCGTCGTCGGGTACGGCCTGGACTACGCCGAGAAGTACCGCAACCTTCCGTTCGTCGGGACGCTCGCACCGCACGTCTACGGCGGCTGAAACGCCCGGGCAAGGCCGCCGGCACGACTTCGGCGGCTCAGCCCCGGACGCCCCGCGGCCCGGCCGTGGGACCCGCGGCCGGGAACCCCGGAACCTTCCTCCGCGTTGAAGCGAAGGACGGCGGTTTTGTCACTCGTACCATGCAGTCGCGGCTGACAAGCTGGGGTACCGTCCGAAGAACAGGTTTTTTCACAGCAGCATTTACCTACGGGCAGGAGGGACGGGGCGGAACCGCTCCGTATGGATGGACGTGAAGCGATACTTCCGTGGGCCGGTCATGTGGATCGTGCTGGCCGTCCTTGCCGTGGTCGTGCTGATTCAGGTCGTCGGCTCGTCGGGCGGCTACAAGACGGTCGACACCTACAAGGTCGTCCAGGCGATCGACAAGAACCAGGTCAAGCAGGCCAGGATCACGACTGGTGACAGTCAGGTGATCAAGATCCAGCTCAAGGACGGCCAGCAGGTCGACAAGAGCAACAAGATCCAGGCCAACTACATCAACGGCGACCAGGGTGTCGCGCTGGCCAACAAGCTCCAGGGCAAGGTCGACAGCGGTGAGCTCGAGAAGGGCTACACCGTCGCGCCCGACAAGCAGAACCCGTTCGTCGGCATTCTGTTCTCTCTGCTGCCCTTCGTCCTGATCGTGGTCGTCTTCCTGTTCCTGATGAACCAGATGCAGGGCGGCGGCTCCCGCGTCATGAACTTCGGGAAGTCCAAGGCGAAGCTCATCACCAAGGACACCCCGAAGACGACCTTCGCCGATGTGGCCGGCTCCGACGAGGCCGTCGAGGAGCTCCAGGAGATCAAGGAGTTCCTCCAGGAGCCCGCGAAGTTCCAGGCCGTCGGCGCCAAGATCCCGAAGGGTGTGCTGCTGTACGGCCCGCCCGGTACGGGCAAGACGCTGCTCGCCCGTGCCGTCGCCGGCGAGGCGGGTGTGCCGTTCTACTCGATCTCCGGTTCCGACTTCGTCGAGATGTTCGTCGGTGTCGGTGCCTCCCGAGTGCGTGACCTGTTCGAGCAGGCGAAGGCGAACGCCCCGGCCATCGTCTTCGTCGACGAGATCGACGCCGTCGGCCGGCACCGCGGCGCGGGCCTCGGCGGTGGCCACGACGAGCGCGAGCAGACCCTGAATCAGCTGCTCGTCGAGATGGACGGCTTCGACGTGAAGGGCGGCGTCATCCTGATCGCAGCCACGAACCGCCCGGACATCCTCGACCCGGCGCTTCTCCGTCCCGGCCGTTTCGACCGGCAGATCGCCGTCGACCGCCCCGACATGCAGGGCCGTCTGGAGATCCTCAAGGTCCACCAGAAGGGCAAGCCGGTCGCCCCGGACGTCGACCTGGCGGCGGTCGCTCGCCGTACGCCCGGCTTCACCGGCGCCGATCTGTCGAACGTGCTGAACGAGGCCGCGCTCCTCACGGCCCGCAGCGACAAGAAGCTGATCGACAACCACATGCTCGACGAGGCCATCGACCGCGTCGTGGCGGGCCCGCAGAAGCGGACCCGGATCATGTCGGACAAGGAGAAGAAGATCACCGCGTACCACGAGGGCGGTCACGCCCTGGTCGCGGCGGCCTCCCCGAACTCCGACCCGGTCCACAAGATCACGATCCTGTCCCGCGGCCGCGCCCTCGGCTACACCATGGTTCTGCCGGACGAGGACAAGTACTCCACCACCCGCAACGAGATGCTCGACCAGCTGGCGTACATGCTGGGCGGGCGCGCGGCCGAGGAGCTGGTCTTCCACGACCCGACCACCGGTGCCGCGAACGACATCGAGAAGGCCACGGCCACGGCCCGCGCGATGGTCACGCAGTACGGCATGACCGAGCGGCTCGGCGCGATCAAGTTCGGCGGCGACAACACCGAGCCTTTCCTGGGCCGGGAGATGGCGCACCAGCGCGACTACTCCGAAGAGGTCGCAGCGCTGGTCGACGAAGAGGTCAAGAAGCTCATCGAGACCGCGCACAACGAGGCCTGGGAGATCCTGGTCGAGAACCGCGATGTCCTGGACGACCTGGTCCTCGCGCTCCTCGAGAAGGAGACCCTGGGCAAGGAGGAGATCGCCGAGATCTTCGCCCCGATCGTGAAGCGCCCGGCCCGTCCGGCCTGGACCGGTTCCTCGCGGCGTACACCGTCGACCCGGCCCCCGGTGCTCTCCCCGAAGGAGCTGGCGCTGACGAACGGCGCCAACGGCTCGGGCAGCAGCAACGGCGCGGTCCCGGTCGAGGCCGCGGCCGACACGGTCGCCGAGGAGCGCTCGGAGAGCTGATCCCGAGGGTCCGGCGCCCCGGAATGAATGCCGCATCCCCCAGGTTTTAGCCTGGGGGATGCGGCTTTTTCGCATGCCCGCATGGAGAGCAAGGGAACGAGGCACAGATGACCGACCCGGTGACGCTGGACGGCGAGGGCACGATCGGCGAGTTCGATGAGAAGCGCGCCGCGAACGCCGTACGGGAACTGCTCATCGCGGTCGGCGAGAACCCGGACCGTGAGGGGCTCCGTGAGACGCCGGGCCGGGTGGCGCGAGCGTACAAGGAGATATTCGCGGGGCTGTGGCAGAAGCCCGAGGACGTGCTGACCACGACCTTCGACCTCGGCCACGACGAGATGATCCTGGTCAAGGACATCGAGATCACGAGCTGCTGCGAACATCATCTGGTGCCGTTCCGCGGCGTGGCCCACGTCGGATACATCCCGGCCACCAGCGGCAAGATCACCGGTCTTTCCAAGCTGGCCCGGCTGGTGGACGTCTACGCCCGCCGTCCGCAGGTCCAGGAGCGGCTCACCACGCAGATCGCCGACTCGCTCATGGAGATCCTGGAACCGCGCGGCGTGATCGTCGTCATCGAGTGCGAGCACATGTGCATGTCGATGCGCGGGATCCGCAAGCCCGGCGCGAAGACCATCACCTCCGCGGTCCGCGGCCAACTGCGCGACGCGGCCACCCGCAACGAGGCGATGAGCCTGATCATGGCCAACTGACTGCGCCGGGCCGCCGGTCGGCCCCTGTACGGTGCGAAGGACCGTCACGGATATGTGACGGTCCTCCCCGTATGAAGCTGTAGGCGCCGCTGAAGCTGCAGGCGCCGTGCCGGCGCGCCTGGTGAGCCGGACCGGGAGGTCAGGCGAGGCCGGTGGCGCCACCCCCGTGGCTGCCGTCGTCCTCGTCCTCGGGGAGCCTGCAGACGCGCTCCAGGAAGAGAGCGGCGGCGATCACCCCGATGCCCGCCAGCACCGCGAAGCCGGCGTAGATGGCCTGGTCGCGGCGGCCCGGGATGTCGAGGAAGCCCAGCAGAAAGACGCCCGCGCCGCCGTACATCCCGCTGACCAGGGCGGCGACCAGCGCGCTCGCCTGGCCGAAGACCACCGCGCGGGCCGCCATCAGCGGCTCCACGCCGCGGGCGCCGGGGCGGCGATCACGCTGGGCGCGCAGCCGGGCGCGCAGGGACAGGGCTGTTGCGAGCAGCACGACGGCGATCACGCCGAGCACGATCGGGGCGGCCAGCGGGACGCTGGGCAGGTCGCCGAACGAGTCCCAGAGACGGGCGCCCGCCCAGGAGATCACTCCGGCCACGATGAACAGTCCGGCCAGTACTCCGAGCCGTAGTTGTTTCACCGTGGTGCCCTTCATCCGACCGGTCGTATCGACTCCGCAGAGCCTAACGACTACTCGGGGAGACGGAGTTCCAGGTCGGTCCGCGGAAGGACGCCCTCCCTGCCGACCCGGTCCAGCAGTTCGGTGACCCGGCCCTGCCCGGGCAGGTGGGCCTCGGGGTCTATGTCGTGCCACGGGGCGAGGACGAAGGCGCGCTGGTGGGCGCGCGGGTGAGGCAGCGTGAGGACCGGGTCGTCGGAGACGACGCCGGCGTACGCCACGATGTCCACGTCGATGGTGCGCGGGCCCCAGCGCACCTCACGGACGCGGTCGAAGGCTTCCTCGATGGCCTGGCCGCGCTCCAGCAGCGAGGCGGGCGGCAGGGTGGTCTTCACCAGGACGACCGCGTTGAAGTACGACGGCTGGGAACCGGGGTCGACGCCCCAGGGCTCGGTCTCGTACACCGGGGAGACGGCCTTGACCCGCACGCCGGGCGTGTCCTCCAGGGCGTCGACGGCGCCCTGGAGGGTCTCCAGGCGGTTGCCGAGATTGCTGCCGAGGGAGATCACAGCCCACTTGGGGTTGCTCAGGGTCGTATCAGCCGCGTCCACCGTCTCCACCACGGAGGCGGGCACCGGCTGCACGGTCGGGTCGCTCTGCGTGGGGTTCATCGGCGGCTCCGGGTGATCGTGATGGTCACGTCGTCGAAGGGGACGGTGATGGGGGCGTCCGGCTTGTGGACGACCACCTCGACCTCGAGGACACCGTCGTGCTTGAGGCACTGCTGGGCGATGCGCTCCGCGAGCGTCTCGATCAGGTCGACCGGCTCACCCTTGACGACATCCACGACCTCCTCGGCAACGATGCCGTAGTGCACGGTCTTCGTCAGGTCGTCGTCGGCCGCCGCAGGGCGGGTGTCCAGTCCGAGGACGAGGTCCACGATGAAGGTCTGGCCTTCTTCGCGTTCCCTGGGGAAGACGCCGTGGTGGCCTCGGGCCTTCAGGCCGCGCAGCGCGACACGATCCACGCGAATCACTCCTGCTTTCGTTGATTCGGACAGGCACCGGGTGCGGCCGGCGCTCACCTTCACTCGAATCTACCTGCGAGCTCTGACAGTGCTCACCAACGGAATCCGTCGGCAGGCTCTCGAACGCCCCCTACCCAGCCTCACCCGGACGACTCTTCGCCCTCTTCCTCACTGGCCTCCGCCAGTACGGGCGAGGCGTGGTGCGACCACAGTTTCCAGCCGTCCGGTGTGCGGCGAAACACATTGGTGGCGACCACCAGCTGGCCGACGAGAGGGCCCAGCTCGCCCGCCTCCTCGGCCGGCCCGCCGCTGAGGATGTTCTCGGTGCACGTCACCAGCGCGGTGTCGGCCATGACGGTGACCTTCACATCCGTCAGGAAGAACTGGATGTAGTCCGTGTTGGCCATGATCAGCGCGTACGAACGCAGCACCTCGCCGCGCCCGGTCAGTACCGGCCAGCCGGGGTGCACGCACGAGATCTCGTCGTTCAGCCAGAGTCCGGAGAGCTCGTCGAAGTCGCCCCGCTCCATGGCCTCGTAGAAGGCGGTGTTCGCGCGTTCGACCTCGTCGACGTCCGTACCGCGCGTCACCGGGCTCCTTCGACGGCCCGGGCCACCCGGACCGCGTCGGCCGTCGCCCGTACCTCGTGGACCCTTACCGCCCAGGCACCCTCGTGCGCGGCGATCGCGGACACGGCGGCGGTGGCGGCGTCCCGCTCCCGGGCGGGCGGCGGGGTGCCGTCGTCACCGGCCAGCACATGGCCCAGGAATCGCTTGCGGGACGCGGCCACCAGCAGCGGCCGGCCGAGCGCCCGGAGCTCGTCGAGGTGGGCGACGAGCGCCAGGTCGTGCTCGGCCGCCTTGGCGAAGCCGAGGCCCGGGTCGAGCACGATGCGCTCGGGCGCGATCCCGCCGTCGACGACGGCGTCCATGCGGTCACGCAGCTCGGCCGCGACCTCGGCGACGATGTCGCCGTAGACCGCGCGGCTGTTCATGTTCTCGCTGAAGCCGCGCCAGTGCATCACGACGAACGGAGCCCCGGCCGCGGCGACCACGCGCACCATGTCCGGGTCGGCGAGACCGCCGCTGACGTCGTTGACCAGCCGTGCGCCGGCCGCGACGGCCTGCTCGGCGACGCTGGCGCGCATGGTGTCGACCGAGACGGTGACCCCCTCGGAGGCGAGCCCCCGCACCACGGGCACGACCCGCCGGAGCTCCTCCTCCTCGTCCACCCGTGTGGCCCCGGGCCGGGTGGACTCGCCGCCCACGTCCACCATGTCGGCGCCCTGGGCGACAAGGTCCAGGCCGTGCTTGACGGCGGCCGTGGTGTCGAACCAGCGGCCGCCGTCCGAGAACGAGTCGGGCGTCACGTTCACGACACCCATGACCGCACAACGGTCCCACTCCGGCAGTCCTTCGACCAAGCCCCGTCCACGCAACGTACTCATGCGTCCAGCCTAGGGGGTGTCCGATGGGGCGCCGTGGGGAAGGAGTGCCTGCCGCGGAGCGGCTGGTGTCCCGTGGTGCCGTGCATCGCAAGGCGGAGGAGGGCCCGCCGCGGAGCGGCTGGTGTCCATGCATGCGTGGGAGCACCCTGGGGGCACCCTGGGGGCACCCTGGGGGCACCCTGGGGGCACCCCCAGCGGTAGCTGGGGGAGGTAGCTGGGGGAGGTAGCTGGGGGACATCGGCGACCGACGACAACGATGGGGGCACCTCCCGTGCCCGAAGGGCTACGGGGGAGAGGCGCGGTGCCAGGCGTCGCGACGCCACGGAGATCCGTCGGACACCCCCTGGGCCCGCCCGTACGGGGTTCTCCCCACCGCCCGGCGCCCGGTGACGGACGCCGGGCGTGCTCGGCCGCGGCCGCCGCGGGTGTCACGCCGCGCGGACCTCGTGCGCCCCCGTGTCCGGGACGATGTGGGCGCAGGGCCGCGGCCGGCCCGGCCGGAGCCGCGGGAGGGCGAGCGTCACGAAGCCCTCCGCCCGCATCGCGGCGAGGCCGATCCGGGGCAGGTCGCCGGTGTTGCGGTAGACGACGAAGCGGGGCTCCCAGCGGGGCTGGAACTTCGCGTTGAACTTGTACAGCGACTCGATCTGGAACCAGCGGGACAGGAAGACCAGCAGCCCCCGCCACATCCGGCACACCGGCCCCGCACCCAGCTTCTCGCCGCGTGCCAGGGCCGAGCGGAACATGGCGAAGTTGAGCGAGATGCGCTCGATGCCCAGGCGGGGTGCGTCCCGCAGCGTGGCGACGATCAGCAGCTCGTTCATGCCGGGATCGGCGGCGCGGTCGCGGCGCATCAGGTCCAGGGAGACACCGTCCGGACCCCAGGGGACGAAGTGCAGGACGGCTTTCAGGTCTCCGTACGGGCCCGTCTCGCCCTCCTCGGTCCGGTGGGCGGTCGCTATGAGCGACCCGCTGTCCTCGGAGTCGCCGATCCGGCCGAGAGCCATGGAGAAGCCGCGCTCGGTGTCGGTGCCGCGCCAGCTCTCGGCGGCCCGCCGGATCCGGTCCAGTTCGGCTTCGCTGAGATCACGGACGCGCCGTACCCGGGTCTCGTAGCCATTGCGCTCGATGCGCTTCACCATCTGACGTACATTCCGCATCGCGCGCCCGCTGAGCGAGAAATCCGCGACGTCCACCACCGCCTCGTCGCCGAGCTCCAGCGCATCGAGTCCGGTCTCGCGGGTCCAGACCTCGCCGCCGGTCTCGCTGCAGCCCATCACGGCCGGGGTCCAGGAGTGGGCCTTCGCCTCGTCCATGAAGCGTTCGATGGCGCCGGGCCAGGCCTCGACGTCGCCGATGGGGTCGCCGCTGGCGAGCATCACGCCGGAGACGACGCGGTAGCAGACGGCGGCCTTGCCGCTGGGGGAGAAGACGACGCCCTTGTCGCGGCGGAGCGCGAAGTAGCCGAGCGAGTCGCGGGTGCCGTGTTTGTCGAGCAGTTCGCGCAGCCGGCGTTCGTCGTCCCCGGTGAGGCGGACGGCCGGGTGTTCGGGCCTGAAGGCGAGGTAGATGGTGGTGGTGGCGGTGAGCAGACCCAGCGCGCCCAGTGAGTAGCCGACGGTCCAGTCGACGCCGTCCGCGTAGCGGATGGGGCCCTCGAAGCCGAAGAGCCCGACCAGCACATGCTCCAGACGGTCGGTCAGACTGGGGCTGCCGACGATGCGGCCGGGATGCGAGTTGACGATGACCAGGCCGAGGCCGATGGAGCCGGCGCCGAGTACGACGAAGTTGGCCAGTGCCGTCCAGCGGCTGCGCGGGTCGGGGAGGGCCGCGAACTCACGCCGGTGGCGCAGCAGCAGGGTGAGGATCCCGAGCGAGATCAGTACGCCGATGACGGAGTGCCGGTAGACGAACTGCGCGACGGCGCCGACGGGGAGCAGGATCACGGCGGCCCGCCAGGCCCTGCGCTTGCGGCGCTTGATGCCGTGTGCGAGGAGCAGCAGCAGGACGCCGACGCTCAGCGACATCGCGGCGGCGAAGGGGCCGACGGCGCCGGGCAGCACTTCGGCCAGGGTGTGCATCCGGCTGTGGCGGAAACGGGGGAACACGCCGGCGGCGATGTCCACGAGGCCCACGAGCGTGCAGGCCGTGCCGACCAGCGTGGGTACCGACTCGGGGCGAGGACCACGCAGGACGCGGCGCACCCGGCTCGGAACCGATCCAGTTTTGTCCTCATCTACCTTGTCAGACATCGCTTCCCGTGGCTCCGCGAGAGATCCTGTGTCCACCGGCGGTCGGCGCGACCGCGGCAATCGGACGATTTGCGACCTCTAGGACGACACATCGGGGGAGCGGGTTGCCCTCGCTCTCCCAAAAATTTTGTGTTGAAAAGGTTTCGATCTCGTCATGGGTCTCACGAGCATCACGGTTCTGCTGTCGGCCGTCGGTCTCACGGTGGTGCTGTTCATTGTCACGATCCGGTACTGGCCGCGGTTCGCCGGACGCGGATGGCGGGCGGTGTCCGGGCGGATCGGGCTGCTGCTGGTGGTCCAGCTGGCGCTCTTCGCCTCGGTGGGACTCGCCGTGAACCGGTCCTTCCTCTTCTACGGCTCGTGGGCCGACCTCCTCGGACAGGAGAAGGAACCGGGGGTGGTCGTGGACCACTCGGCGGGAAGCAGCCGCGTACGGGTCGTCGGCAGACAGCAGCTGGACGTGCCGGCCGGGTCGGTCCCCTCGGCGGGCGGCCAGATCCAGAATGTGGTGATCGCGGGTGAGAAGTCGGGGATCTCCAGCCGGGCCTATGTCTATCTGCCGCCGCAGTACTTCCAGTCGGAGTACCGGAACCGCACCTTCCCCGCGGCCGTGGTGCTCACCGGATACCCGGGCACCGCGGAGAACCTCATCAAGGGGCTGAGGTACCCCAAGACCGCCTTCCAGCAGGCCAAGGACGGTCGGATGCAGCCCATGGTGCTGGTGATGCTGCGGCCGACGGTGGCGCCGCCGAGGGACACCGAGTGCGTGGACGTACCGGGTGGCCCGCAGACCGAGACCTTCCTCGCCGAGGATCTGCCGAAGGCGGTCTCGGAGGCCTATCGGGTCGGCACCGAGCCACGGAACTGGGGTGTCATCGGCAATTCGACGGGCGGCTACTGCGCGCTGAAGCTCGCCCTGCACCACCCCGGGCGGTTCTCCGCCGCGGCGGGCCTGTCCGCGTACTACAAGGCCGCGGAGGACCCGACGACCGGTGACCTCTTCCACGGCCGGAAGGAACTGCGCGACCGGGCCGACCTGCTGTGGAGCCTGGACCGCCTGCCGCCGGTGAACGCGTCCTTCCTGGTCACCAGCAGCAGGCACGGCGAGCCGAACCTCGCGGCGACCAGGAAGTTCATCGAGAAGGTGAAGGCGCCCGGGCGGGTCTCGTCGATCCTGCTCGACAGCGGCGGTCACAACTTCAACACCTGGCGCCGTGAGGTGGGGCCCGCGCTGGTGTGGCTGAGCGGACGGCTCAGCGCGAGCTGACCGTCTCGACGTCCACCTCGTCGCGGGGGACGTCCCTGGCGTCCGCGCCGATGGAGCGGCGCAGTGCCTCATGGAGCCGGGCGGGGGTGAGGACCCCGAGGAAACGTCCCTTCTCCCGCTCGTCGATGATCGCGATCCAGCCCGCGTCGTGCTGGAGCATGGTCGCGAAGGCCTGCTTGAGCGAGGCGCCGACGGGCAGCCAGGCCTCCATCCGGCGGGCCCGCTCGCGTACCGTCCCGGTGCCCGTGGCGGCCCGCTCGGCCGAGATCCAGCCGTGCAGGTTCTCGTCGGCGTCCAGCACCACGGCCCAGCGGGCGCCGAGCTTCCTGGGCAGTCGGTCGTCGAGGTGGACCACCGGCGGCTGCTCCAGGTCGCCGTCCTCGACGGGGGTCACCGAGAGCCGTTTCAGCCCGCGGTCCGCGCCCACGAAGTCCGCGACGTACGGGGTGGCCGGCGCGCCCAGTACGGCGGCCGGTGCGTCGAACTGCTCGATGGTGCCCTGCCCGTAGACGGCGATACGGTCGCCGAGCCGGACCGCCTCCTCGATGTCGTGGGTGACGAAGAGGACCGTCTTGCGCACCTGGGACTGGAGCCGGAGGAATTCGCTCTGCAGCCGTTCGCGCACGACCGGGTCGACCGCGCCGAACGGCTCGTCCATCAGCAGGACGGGCGGATCGGCCGCCAGCGCCCGGGCGACGCCGACGCGCTGGCGCTGGCCGCCGGAGAGCTGGTCGGGGTAGCGGTCGCCGTACGTCCCCGGATCCAGCCCGACCAGATCGAGCAGTTCGGCGGCGCGCTCGCGGGCCCTGGCGCGCTTCCAGCCGAGCAGATGGGGGACGGTGGCGGTGTTCTCCAGGACCGTCTTGTGCGGGAAGAGGCCGACCTGCTGGATGACATAGCCGATACGGCGGCGCAGCTGCACGGGGTCGATCGTGGCGATGTCCTCGCCGTCGAGGAGGATCCGGCCCGACGTCGGCTCGATGAGCCGGTTGACCATCTTCATGGTGGTGGTCTTGCCGCAGCCGGACGGGCCGACGAGGGTGACCAGTTCACCCTCGGCGACCTCGAAGGACAGATCGTCGACGGCGGCGGTGCCGTCGGCGTACCGCTTGGTGACATGCTCGAACCGGATCATGACTCCCCATTTTGACCCCTCCCCCTCGGTGAACGGGGGGATTCCTGGCTCACGCCGCTCGGTTGCTCGGCGAGTGACCAAGTCTGACGCGATCAGCACCAGCCGCGGTTGTACAGGCGCTTCGTACCCATCTCTGCCTGAAGGCGGGGGCGTCCACGAGAAATCAGGTTGAAGCGCGTTGTGTGAAGGCCGCGTTGCTCTCGTGCGTCGGTTGCGGCCGATTGTCGGCGGCGGAGGCTAGGGTCTTTCCCGGAGGGGGTGGATCGAATGGCCGTGCGGAACTGTCTGGTGGCGAACGACTGGATCTGCTGGGAGTACGTACGCTCCCGCAGCCAGGAGCTGACGGACGCGACCGTCCAGCATGTCTCGATCACGGCGGTGTCCGTGCTGATCGGTCTGCTGATCGCTCTGCCGCTGGCCCTGCTCGCGCGCGCCCGGCGGGGTTTCGCCGGGCCGGTGCTCGGTCTGACGACGATGCTCTACACCATCCCGTCGCTGGCGATGTTCTCCCTGCTGCTCCCGCTGTTCGGGCTGTCGGCCGCCCTGGTGGTCACGGGCCTGGTGCTGTACTCCCTGACGATTCTCGTGCGGAACATCCTGGCCGGCCTCGCGGCGGTGCCGCCGGACGCCCGGGAGGCCGCGCGGGGGATGGGATACGGGCCGGTGCGGCTGCTGTGGGAGGTGGAACTGCCGCTGGCACTCCCGGCGTTGATGGCCGGAGTGCGGATCGCCACCGTCTCGACGATCGCGCTGACGACGGTCGGGGCCATCGTGGGGCGCGGCGGTCTCGGCAACCTGATCGCCGACGCCCTGCCGAGTCTGTTCAAGGCGCAGGTGCTCACGGCCTCGGTGCTCTGTGTGCTGCTCGCGGTCCTCGCGGACCTGCTTCTGCTGGGACTGCAGCGGCTGCTGACACCCTGGACCCGGATACCCGCACGCACGCTGAAGGCGGTCTGATGGGCGCGGTGGCAGACGCCTGGACCTGGCTGACCACGAGGTCCAACTGGTCGGGCGAGAGCGGCGCCTGGCACCGGCTCGCGGAGCATCTGTACGTCAGCGGAGTGGCCTTCGGACTCGCCTGCCTGATCGCACTTCCGGTCGCGCTGTGGCTGGGGCATCTCGGCAGGGGCGGCGCGCTCGCGGTCAACCTCTCCAACACCGGCCGTGCGATCCCGACCTTCGCGGTGCTGGCGCTGCTCATGCTCACACCGCTGCGTACGCACGGCGATGTGCCGACGGTCATCGCACTGGTGCTGTTCGCCGTGCCACCGCTGCTGACCAACGCCTACACCGGTATGCGTGAGGTCGACCGGGCCGTGCTGGAAGCGGCGCGGGGGATGGGTATGTCGGGGCGCCAGCTGTTCGTGCGGGTCGAACTGCCGCTGGCCTACCCGCTGATCATGACCGGCGTCCGGTCGGCCGCGGTCCAGGTGATCGCCACCGCCACGCTGGCCGCGATGACGGGCGGCGGTGGCCTCGGCCGGATCATCACCGCGGGTTTCAATACTTACGACACCGCGCAGGTGGTGGCCGGAGCGCTGCTTGTCGCGGTGCTGGCGCTGCTGGTGGAGGTCGTGCTGGTGGCGGCGGACCGTCTGCTCAGCCCGCTCCGGAAGACGACGTGAACCTTTTCCCTGGATGGTGAACCTCATGAGCAAGACCTCGCGCACAGCGGGTGCGGTCCTGGCCGCGGTGGCGCTGGCGGGCTCCCTCGGAGCGTGCGGCGGCGACAGTCTGGAGAAGCAGAAGGACGGCGGCAGCACCTCCGCCGACGGCGGAGGCGGCAAGGGCTCGCTGGTCGTGGGCGCCGCAGGCTTCACCGAGTCCAAGGTGCTCGCGGAGCTGTACGCCCGGGTGCTCGCCGACGCCGGATACAAGACGTCCGTCACGACCGTGGCCAACCGCGAGTTGTACGAACCGGCCCTGGAGAAGGGCGAGATCGACGTCGTGCCGGAATACGCGGCGACACTCGCCGAATTCCTCAACGCGAAGGTCAACGGCCCCAAGGCGCCCGAGGAGAAGCCCGTCGCCTCCGGCGATGTCGACACCACCGTGGCGGCTTTGTCGAAGCTGGCCGAGCCGCGCGGGCTGAAGGTGCTGCCGGCCGGAGAGGCCGTCGATCAGAACGCGTTCGCGGTCACAAAGGAATACGCCGACAAGAACGGCCTCAAGACGCTTTCCGATCTTGGAAAGACCAAGCTCAAGATCAAGATCGCGGCGGGTGACGAATGCGAGATCCGGCCGTTCTGTGCGCCGGGACTGAAGGCGACCTACGGCATCGACGTGACCGGCATCGACCCCAAGGGCGTCGGCACTCCGCAGGCCAAGCAGGCGGTCAAGGACGGTGCCGACCAGCTGGTGCTGACCACCACGACCGACGCCACCCTGGAGTCGTACGGACTGGTCCTGCTCGCCGACGACAAGAAGCTCCAGAACGCCGACAACATCCTGCCGGTGGTGAATGCCAAGGAGGCCGGTGGCCAGGAGATCGCCGACGCTCTCGGCAAGCTCACCAAGGTGCTGACCACGGATGATCTGGTGCTGCTGAACCGCAAGGTGGATGCCGAGCGGGTGAAGCCGGCCGACGCGGCGGAGGAGTATCTGACGTCCAAGGGGCTGATCAAGAAGTAGCGCGAGGGAAATGGACGTAACCGCCTTGGAACAGATTGCCGGGCGGTGCTCCATCTCGCGTCTACGCACGGTAAATTTCAGGCCATGCCTCGTGGACGCCATCGCCATTCCCCTCCCCTGCACAGGCTTCTTCCGCCGTCGGCGGTCGCCGGCGCGTCGCTGCTGTGCGCCGCCGGCGCCTGGTTGTTCACCGATGCGATGGCGCTCCGTGTCCTGGTGGCCGTCGCGGCCGCCGCTTCCGTCACCGGCGCGGTCCTCATGCGCAATTGGGACCGTGCCGCGGGCCGGCGCGTCGCCGAACTGACCCGCGCCCGGGCGAACGACCAGTGGAGGACGGAGGAGCGGCTCGCGGAACTCGAGGCCGAGCTCGAGGAGTCCCGCGAGCTGCGCACCAGGCTCGACGCGAAGCTGCGGACGAAGCGCCGGGAAATCGCCGGACTGCGGGGCGAGCACGCCGCCCTGCTGCGCCGCTACGCCAACGCGGAGACCGAGCGGGCCAGTGCTCTCGAAGGCCGTCGGCAGCTCGCCGTCGAAGCCGCCCCCAAGGCACTGCCCGCCACGTCCCCCGGCCCCACCCCGGCCGACTACCTCGCCGCGGCGAAGGCCCTGGACAACCTGTCGCGTGCCGGCCGGCACGCGGAGGAACCGCAGGGGGAGCCCGTGGCGGCCGCCGGGCCGGATGAGCACGTCCGCCCGTCGTCCGCCCTCAGCCGTGTCCCGGTCGCCTCGCCCGTTGTCCCGTACACCGCCCCGCGCCGCCCTGTCCCTCCGACCGGCAGCTTCGACTTCTTCGGCATGCACAAGCAGCAGGCCACGGCCGCGCTGGAGTCCGTCCAGGACGAGGACCTCGCCGACGTGGTCGGTGAGGAGGCCCTCGCCGCCCAGAAGGCGGCGGACTCGGACCGCGCGGTCGGCGAGGTCATCGACCTGACCGAGCACGACGAGACCGAGCAGCTCGACGTGGTCGAGCTGCGCACCGCGATCTCCTAGTAGGGCTTTGTCAGGTGGGCTCGTTGGTCCTCTTGGGCTACGGTGTGATGTTCTGTCACGCCGCGAGCTTCCCGGCAGACCTTTCCGGCCACAGCCCTGGCGATCAGGCCCTGCCCGGCATGATCGGGGGCAGGGCCTGTGCCTGGCGGCCGACGGCTCCGGCCCGGCGGCCCCCACGGTCAGCTCGTCGGCTCTGCTCGTCGATGTCGCCCACGACGTTGTGATCCTCGGTCGCCACGCAGAGCGACCGCCACGCGACGAGTGCGGCAGATCATTTGTCGATGTCGCCCACGACGAAGAAGAACGAGCCCAGGATCGCCACCATGTCGGCGACCAGGGTGCCGGGGAGCAGCTCGGTCAGTGCCTGGATGTTGTTGTAGGAGGCCGAGCGGAGCTTGAGGCGGTACGGGGTCTTCTCGCCCTTGGAGACCAGGTAGTAGCCGTTGATGCCCAGCGGGTTCTCGGTCCAGGCGTAGGTGTGGCCCTCGGGGGCCTTGAGCACCTTCGGCAGCCGCTGGTTGATCGGACCCGGGGGCAGCTCCTCCAGCCGGTCCAGACAGGCCTCCGCCAGCTCCAGGGAGTTGTGCGTCTGCCCCAGCAGGCACTCGAAGCGGGCCAGGCAGTCGCCCTCCTCGCGGGTGACGACCTTGAGGACGTCCTGGAGCTCGCCGTACGCGAGGTACGGCTCGTCCCGGCGCAGGTCGAAGTCGACCCCGGAGGCGCGGGCGATCGGCCCCGATACGCCGTAGGCGTGCACGATCTTCGGGTCGAGGATGCCGATCCCGCGGGTGCGGCCGCGGAAGATCTCATTGCCGAGGACGAGCCGGTCGAACACGTCCATCCGGGAATTGACGTCCGCGATCGCCTGCCGGGCCCGGCCGAGCCAGCCGAGGGGCAGGTCCTCCTTGAGGCCGCCGACCCGGTTGAACATGTAGTGCATACGGCCGCCGGAGACCTCCTCCATGACGGCCTGGAGTTCCTCCCGCTCGCGGAAGGCGTAGAAGACCGGGGTGATGCCGCCCAGTTCCAGGGGGTACGACCCGAGGAACATCAGGTGGTTCAGCACCCGGTTCAGCTCGGCGAGCAGCGTGCGGGTCCACACGGCCCGCTCCGGGACCTCCATGCCGAGCATTCGCTCGACGGCCATGACCACGCCGAGCTCGTTGGAGAACGCCGACAGCCAGTCGTGGCGGTTGGCGAGCATCACGATCTGCCGGTAGTCGCGGGCCTCGAAGAGTTTCTCGGCGCCGCGGTGCATGTATCCGATCACCGGCTCGGCGTGCGAGATCCGCTCTCCGTTCAGCACGAGGCGGAGGCGGAGCACGCCATGGGTGGAAGGGTGCTGCGGGCCGATGTTCAGCACCATGTCGGTGCTCTCCGCCGCGCCGCCGATGCCGACCGTGGTCTCCGTCATGCAGCCAGTCTCTCAGAGCGCCCGACAGCGGCATGAGGCCTGTCCGACGAGCGGACGCGGGCGTCCGCCCCTCATGTCACCGCCGTGCGCGGACCGGCTGCATCAGCCATCCGAAGTCGCCCAGCCCGCCCCGTGCCGTCAGTTCCGCCGCCTCCCCGGCCCCGGCCAGCGCCCGTACGTACGCCGCCGGGTCGGTGGAAGCGAGCGCGAGCGGCGGACGCTCACCGGAGACCCCGAGCCGCCGCAGCGCCTCCCGCTGGGTGAGCAGTTCCGCGCCGCTCACGACCGCCGCGCACGCGTCCAGCGCGACGTGGGATGTGATGTCGCAGGTGCCGTCCGGGACGGGCGGGACCTCGCGGCCGGCGCGGAAGCCGGTGAGCGTGCCGAAAGGCGGGCGGGCGGCCCGCACATGGGTGTAGTCGACGGCGACGGCGAGGCCCGCGTCCAGCGTGCCGACGGCCCGCTCCCAGGCCTCGTCGCGGGGGCGGCCGATCTCGGCTCGGGCGCAGGGCCGGTCCGCGAGGGGCCACCACCGGTCCAGCCACTCCGCGTCCGCCCCGGTCACCGGGTCGCCCAGCCGTTCCTCGCCGTCGGTCCGGACGAGGACGTACCGCGGTATGCCGTCCTCGTCGGCCTCGGCCACGTCGACCGGCACGTTGTCGAGCCATTCGTTGGCGAAGAGGAGCCCGCGGACCCCGGTGGGCGGCTCGGCGACCCACTCGATGCGCGGGTCGAGCCCGGCCGGACGTGCCGCCCGCTCCACGGCGTACGCCCGCACCTCGGTTCCCGCCGGGAGCGCGGCCAGCACCCCCGTCAGCAGTTCTCCGCGCCCCGCGCCCACGTCGACCAGGCCGGTCGGCCCGTCGATCTCGTCCGCGACCTGCGTCAGCAGCCGGGCGACGGCGGCGGCGAAGAGCGGAGAGGCGTGCACGGAGGTGCGGAAGTGACCGGCGGGCCCTTCGGGCCGCAGATAGAAACCGTCGGGTCCGTACAGCGCCTCCTCGGTCGCCTCACGCCACCCGCGCCACTCGTCGCTCAGCTCACCGTTCACAGAAGAAGGCTAGGCCGCCCTCCACCTTGCGGAGTACGCCCCGGGCGGCGGGATGGGACCTCCGGTTGACCCCTGCGGTTTCGGCCTTCCCTACTCTGGGTCACGTGCAGCGTCTCTACGACTTCATCCGCAGACATCCGACGGGCGTCGACAGCTTCTGGGCTGTGCTGCTCTTCGGGTTCTCCCTGCTGTGGGTGGCCGGTTCGGACACCGGGAGCGCGCCGAAGCCGGTCGCGGTCGTGGTCGTCCTGCTGCTCTGCCTCGTCATCGCCCTGCGCCGCCGCATGTCGGAGGAGATGGTCCTGGTCGCGGCCGCGCTGGGGGCCGCCCAGCTCGCGCTCGACGTCCCGGTCAATCCGGCCGACTGGGCCATGCTCGTGATCATCTACAGCGTCGCCGCCAACGACGGAGCGCGCTGGGTACGCCGCTTCGCCCTGGCCGGCGGGCTGCTCGCGGCCCCGCTGTCGCAGCTGCGCTGGCCGGCGCCGGAGGTGAGCACGGCGGGCCGGATCTTCTACTCGATCATCATGACCGTGCCGTTCGCACTGGCCTGGGTGCTCGGCGACTCCATACGGACCCGCCGCGCCTATTTCGCGCAGCTGGAGGAGCGGGCGGCGCGCCTGGAGAAGGAGCGCGAGGCACAGGCCAAGGTCGCGGTCGCCGCCGAGCGGGCCCGTATCGCCCGCGAACTGCACGATGTCGTGGCGCACAACGTCTCCGTGATGGTGGTCCAGGCGGACGGCGCCGCGTATGTCATCGACGCCGCCCCCGAGCAGGCGAAGCAGGCGCTGGAGACCATCTCCACGACCGGCCGCCAGGCGCTCGCGGAGATGCGCCGGCTGCTGGGCATCCTGCGCACCGGTGAGCACCGGGAGGCGGGGGAGTACGTCCCCCAGCCCGACGTCGAGCAGATCAAGGAACTGGTCGAGCAGGTGCGCGGTGCGGGCCTGACCGTCGACTTCAGGATCGAGGGTTCCCCGCGTCCGCTGCCGAGCGGCGTGGAGCTCACGGCGTACCGCATCGTGCAGGAGGCCCTCACCAACACCCGCAAGCACGGCGGCCCGGACGCCGGGGCCAGTGTGCGGCTGGTGTACTTCGACGACGGTCTCGGGCTGCTGATCGAGGACGACGGCCGGGGCGCCGCGCACGAGATGTACGAGGACGGGGGTGCCGACGGCCGGGGGCACGGCCTGATCGGCATGCGCGAGCGCGTCGGCATGGTCGGCGGCACGCTGGACGCCGGACCGCGCCCGGGCGGCGGATTCCGGATCAGTGCCCTGCTGCCCCTCAAGCCCGCCCGATAGCCACCGGGAAAGCCCCTCAGGAAGGACCCTCCCCATGTCGATCCGCGTGATGCTCGTCGACGACCAGGTGCTGCTGCGCACCGGGTTCCGTATGGTGCTCGCCGCCCAGCCGGACATGGAGGTCGTCGCCGAGGCGGGTGACGGCGCCGAGGCCATCGACATCCTGCGCTCGACCGCGGTCGACGTGGTGCTGATGGACGTACGCATGCCGCGGCTGGACGGAGTCGAGGCGACCCGGCGCATCTGCGCCGCGCCCAATCCGCCGAAGGTGCTGATCCTGACCACTTTCGACCTCGACGAGTACGCCTTCTCCGGGCTGAAGGCGGGCGCGAGCGGTTTCATGCTCAAGGACGTGCCGCCTGCCGAACTGCTGGCCGCGATCCGCTCGGTGCACAGCGGTGACGCGGTCGTCGCCCCGTCGACGACCCGCCGACTGCTCGATCGCTTCGCCCCGATGCTTCCGGCCGGGGGCAAAGAGCCGCAGCACAAGGAGCTTGCCGCGCTGACCGAGCGTGAACGCGAGGTGATGCTGCTGGTCGCGCAGGGCCTGTCCAACGGAGAGATCGCGGCGCGCCTGGTGCTGTCGGAGGCCACGGTGAAGACCCATGTGGGCCGCATCCTCACCAAGCTCGGCCTGCGCGACCGCGTCCAGGTGGTCGTCCTCGCCTACGAGTCCGGTCTGGTCCGCGCGGGCGGCGGCGCTGCCTGAGGCGGCAAGCTCGCGGTTCCTCCAGCTACCTCCCCCAGCGGTAGCTGGAGGAATGTCGCGAGCCGGTGAACCTTTCCGGTCACTAGCGCAATATGCCTTCCAGGAAGTCGCTGCCCAGCCGGGCCACCACCGTGAGGTCCAGCTGGTGCATCACATACCGGCCGCGGCGGCGGGTCGTGATCAGACCGGCCTTCTTCAGCACCGCCAGATGACGGGAGACCTCGGGCGCGGTGATGCCGTTGGCGTCGGCCAGTTCGCCCGTCGTGTACGGCGAGCGGGCTATGTTCCGGCACAGGCGCAGCCGCATGGGGTGGGCCAGCGCCTCCAGCCGCAGCTTCAGCAGTTCGACCGAGGCGGGGCCGGGCAGCTCGGGGGCGCCGACGGGGTAGTGCACCACGGGGCGCCAGCCGGGCGCGTGCAGGATCATCAGATGCGGCCAGCCGAAGTGGGACGGCACGAAGGTGAGACCCGCACCCACGGCGGGGTCCACCGCTGTCGTACGGCCCTGGCTGAGTTTGTCGGCCTGGATACGGGAGCCGCTCTCGTCGAGGGAGAGTGCGGCGGACACCGCGGTGAGCGCCTCGCCGAGGCCCTTGCGGCGCAGGATCTCGGTCTTGTGACGGGCGTCCGCGGCCAGCAGGACCCGTACGCGCTGCCAGGTGTCCGCGAAGAACGCCTGCTCGCAGTCCTCGAACAGACGACGTGTCCAGGCCCTCACGGCCGCCGGGTCGGCCAGCAGCCGCTCGGTGAACTCCGTCTGCCGCGGCCCGCGGGCCGCGGCCATCTCCAGCGCCCGGGCCCGCGTCCTCGCGTCCGTGAGCGGGGAGGGTCCGCCCGTGCTGTACGACGCGGAGCAGACGAACTCCAGGGCGGCCAGCACGAACCGCTCGTCGTCCATCCGGTCCAGCAGGTCCAGATCCTCGGCGAGCGTGACGCCGGGCCTGCCGTCGCCGCCGCGGAGCCCGGCGAACGGCATGAAGATGTCGGAAAAGGTGTGCCGCCACAGGAAGTCCGCCTCGTGCAGCCGGTCGGCGAGGCACGGCTCGAGCGAGGCGGCGGTCGCGGTGGCCCAGCCGTGCAGGCCCGGATGGTGGCCGGGCTCGGCCAGCGCGTGCAGCGCCACGCCCAGCTCGGCCAGCGGCGACGTCTCGAAGACGATCCGTTCGGCCGGCAGCCCCGCGATGTCGATGTCCACGCTCATGGACCCATCGTGCCGCCCGGCACCGACAACGCCCGCGTCGGTTGACGCTCCCCGTCAACCGACGCGCCGAGAGCAGTTCCGGGCGGCCCCGCCTCAGGAGGGCGCTCGGCCCAGGCGGTGTACGAACTCGGCCACGGCAGCCCGAACGTCGTCCGGGGACCACTCCAGGGCCGGTGCGGCCACCGTCACCTCGGTGCACGACAGGCCCGGGGCGCCCTGCGCGGACCAGCGGCGGAAGAGCACCACTCCCGTCTCCTCCGCCTGCCGCACCCCCGCCTCGTCCAGCGCCTCTGCCGAGTACGGCAGCCACACCTGGAACTCGTGCGTGTGCGGCGGTTCCGGGTGCACCCGGAACCAGGGCAGGCCGGCCGCCTCGAAGCCCTCCCTCAGCGCCGCCGCGACGACCTTCGCCTGTGCCACGTACGACGGCAGCCGTGGCAGCTCCCGTTCGAGCCCCAGCAGCGCGGACAGCGCCGCCGGGTACTGCTGGAAGATCTGGCCGCCGTACCGATGACGCCAGGTACGGGCCTCCTCCACCAGTGACTCAGGGCCGGCGAGCGCCGCTCCGGAGAGGCCTCCCAGCGACTTGTAGAAGGACACGTACACGGTGTCCGCGAGAGCGGCTATCTCCTCCAGGCCGCGCCCGAAGTGCGGGGCGCACTCCCACAGCCGCGCGCCGTCGAAGTGCACCACCGCGTCCCGCTCCCGGGCGGCCTCCACCACCTCGACCAGCTCGTCCCAGGAGGGCAGCACATATCCCGCGTCGCGCAGCGGCAGCTCCAGCATCAGCGTGCCGAAGGGCTCCTCGAAGTCCCGGACCTCCTCGGCCGTGGGCAGCCGGGGTTCGTTCGTCGGACGGACCGTACGCAGCCCGCTCACCGCCCCGAAGGCACCCCGCTCGTGCACCTCGGGGTGCGCCAGCGGATGCAGCGCGACCGTGGCGTTCCCGGTGCGCCCCGCCCAGCAGCGCAGCGCGACCTGCTGTGCCATCGTGCCGGTGGGGAAGAACGCCGCCGCCTCCGTGCCGAGCAGCGCCGCGACCCGCCGCTCCAGTTCGGCGACGACCCCGTCGCCGTAGATGTCGGCCCGGTCGTCCAGGTCGTGGACGGTGCCCGCGTCCGTCGTCAGTGCCGTGAGCCGCTCGCCCATGGTGGTCTCCGCCGGACCGCGTGCCAGCACCCGGTCCGCCTTGCGCCACGCGGCGAACCTTCGCCGCCGTTCCTCCTGCTCGTTTCCTGTCACCGGCCGATCATCACCCACAGCCTGTGGACAGTCATCAGGCGGAACGAACCGCTGGCGTAGCATGGCCAGAAATCGTCCGGTACCCCCCGCGGACTGGAACGGGAAGGCCGTCGCCGCGTGAACGCATCACCATCCAAGGAGCCCCTCGACCCGAGAGACCGCCCCGCCCGGCTCACGGTCGGGGTCGTCGGAGCGGGCCGGGTCGGCCCCGCCCTCGCCGCGTCCCTCCAGCTCGCCGGGCACCGCCCGATCGCGGTCTCCGCGGTCTCCGACGCGTCCGTGCGCCGCGCGGCCGCGCTGCTGCCCGATGTGCCGGTCGTGCCGCCGGCCGAGGTCCTGGAGCGGGCCGAACTGGTGCTGCTCACCGTCCCCGACGACGTACTGCCGGGGCTGGTCGAGGGACTCGCCGGGACCGGTGCGATCCGGCCGGGGCAGCTGCTGGTGCACACCTCGGGGCGGTACGGCGTGGGGGTGCTGGAGCCCGCGCTGCGGGCAGGGGCGCTGCCGCTCGCGCTGCACCCCGTCATGACCTTCACCGGCACCTCGGTCGACGTCCAGCGGCTGGCCGGCTGCTCCTTCGGGGTCACCGCGCCCGAGGAGCTGCGGCTCGCGGCCGAGGCGCTGGTCATCGAGATGGGCGGCGAGCCGGAATGGATCGCCGAGGAGGCCCGCCCGCTCTATCACGCGGCACTCGCCCTCGGCGCCAACCACCTGGTCACCCTGGTCGCCCAGGCCATGGAACTGCTGCGTACGGCCGGGGTCGCCGCCCCGGACCGGATGCTCGGCCCGCTGCTCGGCGCCGCCCTCGACAACGCACTGCGCTCCGGTGACGCCGCACTGACCGGCCCGGTCGCGCGCGGCGACTCGGGCACGGTCGCCGCGCATGTCGCGGAGCTGCGCAAGCACGCGCCGGAAACCGTCGCCGGGTACCTGGCGATGGCCCGTACGACTGCCGACAGGGCACTCGTCCACGGCCTGCTCAAGCCCGAACTGGCCGAAGACCTGCTGGGCGTACTCGCGGACGAGGCGCGCACGGACGGGTGCACCGGCGGAGGAGACCGATGAGCCACGGATTCGAACTCGTCCCCACGCGCGACGACCTGCGCTACCTTCTCGACCACCGGGGCCCCACGGGCCGCACCGCCGTCGTCATGACCATGGGCGCGCTGCACGAGGGACACGCCACACTGATCCGAGCCGCGCGCGAGCACGTCGGCCGCAAGGGCTTCGTCGTCGTCACCGTCTTCGTCAACCCGCTGCAGTTCGGCGCGGGCGAGGACCTCGACCGCTATCCGCGCACCCTGGACGCCGACCTCGTGATCGCCGAACGGTCCGGCGCCGACGCCGTCTTCGCCCCGTCCGTCGACGAGGTGTACCCGGGCGGCAACCCGCAGGTCCGTATCACCGCGGGCCCGATGGGCACCCTGCTCGAAGGCGCCTCCCGGCCCGGCCACTTCGACGGCGTGCTGACCGTCGTCGCCAAACTGCTCCACCTTGCCCAGCCCGATGTGGCCTTCTTCGGGCAGAAGGACGCCCAGCAGCTCGCCGTGATCCGGCGCATGGTGCGGGATCTGAACTTCCCCGTCGAGATCGTCGGCGTGCCGACCGTCCGCGAGGACGACGGTCTGGCCCTGTCCAGCCGCAACCGCTACCTGTCGGCCGACGAGCGCCGTACCGCCCTGGCGCTCCCCCGCGCGCTGTTCGCCGCCCGCGACCGGCTCGCCGCCCAGGAGGCCCTGCACGCCCGAGCCGAGACCATGACGGCGGCCGGGCCCGCCCGCGCCGCCGCCCTCGCCGCGCTAGGTGAGGCCCGCGAGGCGGCCGACGCCCACGCGGTGGCGGCCGCCGGACGCTGCGGGCCCGCCGAGGTGCGGGCAGCCGCACATGCCGTACTCGACGAGGCCGCCAAGGCCGAGCCGCCGCTCACGCTGGACTACCTGGCGCTCGTCGACGCGTCCGACTTCACCGAAGCCCCCGACGACTTCACCGGCGAGGCGATCCTGGCCGTCGCCGCCAGGGTCGGTTCGACCCGCCTGATCGACAACATTCCCCTGACCTTCGGAGCCCTCAATTGACCGGAATACGGCTGAGCGCCCCCGCACCCGGCTGGGCCGTCGAAGCCGACGTGGTGGTCGTCGGCTCCGGCGTCGCGGGCCTGACGGCGGCGCTGCGCTGTTCCGCGGCCGGCCTGAAGACCGTCGTGGTCACCAAGGCGCGCCTCGACGACGGCTCCACCCGCTGGGCGCAGGGGGGCATCGCCGCGGCCCTCGGCGAGGGCGACACGCCTGAGCAGCACCTGAACGACACTCTGGTCGCGGGCGCCGGGCTGTGCGACGAGACGGCCGTACGGACGCTGGTCACCGAGGGCCCGGACGCGGTACGCCGCCTCATCGCGAGCGGCGCCGAGTTCGACAGGAACGCCGTCGGCGAGATCGCGCTGACCCGCGAGGGCGGCCATCACCGCAGCCGTATCGCGCACGCCGGCGGCGACGCCACCGGCGCGGAGATCACCCGCGCCCTGGTCGAGGCGGTACGCGACGCCGGAATCCGCACCGTCGAACATGCCCTGGTCCTCGACCTCCTCAAGGACGCCGAGGGCCGCACTGCCGGTGTCACCCTGCACGTCATGGGTGAGGGCCGGCACGACGGTGTCGGCGCGGTGCACGCGCCGGCGGTTGTTCTTGCCACCGGCGGCATGGGCCAGGTCTTCTCGGCCACCACCAACCCGTCCGTCTCCACCGGTGACGGTGTGGCCCTCGCGCTGCGGGCCGGCGCCGAGGTCTCCGATCTCGAGTTCGTGCAGTTCCACCCCACGGTGCTGTTCCTGGGCCCCGACGCGGAGGGCCAGCAGCCGCTGGTCTCCGAGGCGGTACGCGGCGAGGGCGCCCACCTCGTCGACGGCGACGGCGTCCGCTTCATGCTCGGCCGGCACGAGCTCGCCGAGCTGGCGCCCCGCGACATCGTCGCCAAGGGCATCATGCGCCGCATGCGCGAGCAGGGCGCCCAGCACATGTACCTGGACGCCCGTCACTTCGGCGCCGAGATGTGGGAGCGCCGTTTCCCCACCATCCTCGCCGCCTGCCGCGCCCATGGCATCGACCCGGTGACCCAGCCGATCCCGGTCGCCCCGGCGGCCCACTACGCCTCCGGCGGTGTCCGGACCGACCTGCATGGCCGTACCACCGTGCCCGGTCTGTACGCCTGCGGCGAGGTCGCCTGCACGGGCGTCCACGGCGCCAACCGGCTGGCGTCCAACTCCCTCCTGGAGGGCCTGGTGTTCGCCGAGCGCATCGCCGCGGAGATCGCCGCCTTCGGGCCGCATCGCGACGGCGTGCCGGTCGTTCCCGGGCCCCCTTCGGTGCTGCCCCTCATCGAGCCCGAAAAGCGCGCCGAGATCCAGCGGATCATGAGCGCGGACGCCGGGGTGCTGCGGTCCGCCCAGAGCCTCGACGACGCGGCGGACGGCCTCGAGGCACTGCACCTCGAGGCAGTGGAGGAGTACTTCGGCAAGACCGCCGAGCCCGGCACCGAGTCCTGGGAGACGACCAATCTCCTCTGTGTCGCCCGCGTCCTGGTGGCCGCCGCCCTGGAACGTGAGGAGACCCGTGGCTGCCACTGGCGCGAGGACCGCCCCGAGCGCGACGACGACACCTGGCGTCGTCACCTGATCGCGCGTCTCACCTCCGATCGGCGGCTGGTGGTCCGCCGAACCGGCACCGCAGAATTTCCGCCCGTAACCCCCGAAGCCCCCAGGGAGCAGTAACCGTGAGTACGCCCGAGGAAAGCCGTCCCCAGCCGGTGGACGTACCGCTGATCCAGATCGGTGCCCCCGACCCGTCCGCGGGTGCCGGCGGCTGCGGCGACGCCTGTGGCTGCGGGGAGGGCGAAGTGTACGAGTGCGGTCTCGACCCATCCCTCGCGCAGCTGCTCGCCGACGCGGGCCTGGACCCCGTACAGGTCGAGGACATCGCGCACCTGGCCGTCGAGGAGGACCTCGACGGCGGCGTGGACGTGACGACCGTCGCGACCGTCCCCGAGGACGCGGTGTCCACCGGCGACTTCACCGCCCGTGAGGCCGGCACGGTCGCCGGTCTGCGGATCGCCGAGGCCGTGCTGTCGATCGTCTGCACCGAGGAATTCGCGGTGGAGCGGCACGTCGAGGACGGCGACACGGTCGACGCGGGACAGAAGCTGTTGTCCGTCACCGCCCGCACCCGCGATCTGCTCACCGGTGAGCGCAGCGCGCTGAACATCCTGTGCCGCCTGTCCGGGATCGCGACCGCCACGCGTGCGTGGGCGGACGTGCTGGAGGGCACCGGCGCCAAGGTCCGCGACACCCGCAAGACGACCCCGGGCCTGCGCGCGCTGGAGAAGTACGCGGTGCGCTGCGGCGGCGGCGTCAACCACCGTATGTCGCTGTCGGACGCGGCCCTGGTGAAGGACAACCACGTGGTCGCCGCGGGAGGCGTGACGCAGGCGTTCAAGGCCGTGCGTGAGCGGTTTCCCGAGCTGCCGATCGAGGTCGAGGTGGACACCCTCCACCAGGCCCGCGAGGTCATGGACGCCGGCGCGGACCTGATCCTGCTGGACAACTTCACGCCCATGGAGACCGCCGAGGCCGTGATCCTCAACAAGGAGCACAACAAGGGCCGCGCGATTCTCGAGTCCTCCGGCCGGCTCACCCTCGACAACGCACGCGCCTACGCGGAGACGGGCGTCGACTACCTCGCGGTCGGCGCGCTGACCCACTCCTCCCGGATCCTCGACATCGGCCTCGACCTCCGAGAGGTCGAGGACTGATGCTGCTCACCATCGACGCAGGCAACACCCAGACCGTCCTCGGTCTCTTCGACGGCGAGGAGATCGTCGAGCACTGGCGCATCTCCACGGACCCGCGCCGCACCGCCGACGAGCTGGCGGTGCTGCTCAACGGCCTGATGGGCATGCACCCACTGCTCGGCGAGGACCTGGGCGACGGCATCGAGGGCATCGCGATCTGCTCCACGGTCCCGTCCGTGCTGCACGAGCTGCGCGAGGTGACCCGCCGCTACTACGGCGACGTTCCCGCGGTGCTCGTCGAGCCGGGCATCAAGACTGGTGTGCCGATCCTGGTGGACAACCCGAAGGAGGTCGGCGCGGACCGCATCGTCAACTCGGTCGCGGCGGTCGAGCTCTACGGAGGTCCCGCGATCGTCGTCGACTTCGGTACGGCGACGACGTTCGACGCCGTGTCGGCCCGTGGCGAGTACGCGGGCGGCGTGATCGCCCCGGGCATCGAGATCTCGGTCGAGGCCCTCGGCGTCAAGGGCGCGCAGCTCCGCAAGATCGAGCTGGCCCGCCCGCGCGCGGTGATCGGCAAGAACACGGTCGAGGCCATGCAGGCGGGCATCGTGTACGGCTTCGCGGGCCAGGTCGACGGGGTCGTGGAGCGCATGAAGCGCGAGCTGGCGGACGACCCGGACGATGTGACCGTGATCGCGACGGGCGGCCTGGCCCCGATGGTCCTGGGCGAATCCTCGGCGATAGACGAGCACGAGCCCTGGCTCACCCTGATCGGCCTGCGCCTGGTCTACGAGCGCAACGTCTCCCGCATGTGAGGGGCCGCACGGGGCCGGACACGGCTCCGCCGCGCCCACCCATGCGCGGATAAACCATTTTTGTCCGATTAGCGCTTATTGTCGGCTCATGCCCACGCCCTACGGACCCCGTGGCGGCATCGCGTTCAGCGCAGCCGAGCTGTGTGTGCTCCGGCGCGCCCTCGCCCATGCCCTCCACTCCCTTCCCGTTACTGTTCCCGACCAGGACGTCCAGGACTGTCTGCGGCTCGCCGAGTCCGTGGACGAGGCGGCACGCGGTGGGGGTCCCCCCCGCTCATGGGGGTCCCCCCGCTCATGGGGGTCCCCCCTGCTCGAGCGAAGTCGAGAGCTCGGGGGAGAAGCCGAGAGCGGGGGAGGAACCGAGAGCTTGGGGGAGGGCCGTACGCGGGCCCTTCTGCCGGCCGACCTCGCCCGGTACCGGAACGCCCTGCCCGGCTCCGCCAGTGGCTATCTGGAGCTGCTCCAGGACGTCCTGGCGGCCGGCCTTGTGCCGGGCCCCGGTGATCTCGCGGCACTGCGGACCTCGAGGCACCGTCCGGGTGCGGCGGTGCTGCTGGAGCGCCTCCGGATGCTCGCGGAGCGATCCGGGCGGACCGGACCCGAGAGGTCGACGGCCCGGCGCACACGGCTGCTGGCGCTGCCCGGCGGACGTGCGGCCGCGGACCGGCCCGTGACCCGGCAGCCGCAGCCCGCGAAGCCGGCGAGGCCCTCCGGCCCCGCGGCGCGTCCGGTGCCCGGCCGTCCTGTCCCGACGCCGGCCGAGGTCTTCCCGCCGCGCCGCAGTCCGGCGCCCCCTTCGGGGCGGCGCGCCGCAGGATAGCTACTCTGGACGGCATGGACTACGTTTCCGCGCTTCTGCCCCCTGTGGTGATGGCAATCTTCTTCACCGTCCTCGTCGTGACGATCGTCAAGAGCCAGGGTGGGCCGAACAAGGCCAAGGAGGACGCGGTCGTCGACGCGGCGCTGTCCCGCGCCGAGTCCGCCCGTCAGACGGCTCCGGAGGCCGGCGACGCCTGAACATCCGAGCGGCCCGCAAACCAAGGGCGTGCGGCTGATTTGATGCCGTACGTCCTTTTTGCTGCCCTTTATCCCGAATAAGCACTATGGTGCTGTTGTGCCACGCCAATTGGGAGAACTGGAAGACGCCGTGATGACGCGCGTCTGGCAGTGGAACCGTCCGGTCACGGTCCGGGAAGTGCTGGAGGACCTTCAGCAGGAACGGTCCATCGCCTACACCACCGTCATGACGGTAATGGACAATCTCCATCAGAAGGGCTGGGTGCGCAGGGAAGTCGAGGGCCGCGCCTATCGATATACGGCCGTCTCCACCCGGGCCGCCTACGCGGCCGCACTGATGAACGAGGCGTGGGCGCAGAGCGACAACCCCGCCGCGGCCCTGGTCGCGTTCTTCGGCATGATGTCGCCCGAGCAGCGCGTGGCACTTCAGGACGCCATCCGGATCGTCCGGCCCGAGCGCCCGGAAGACGCGGTGGAAGAGGTTCCGGAAGAGGGCGATGGCGGCGCCACCGGTCCGGGGCGATAGCGTCCAGTCATGTCTACGCAGCTTCCCGGGCTCACCGATCCCCCGGCAAATGCCGTCACCGTCCGTCGCGCCAGGACCAGTGATGTGCCCGCCGTTCGCCGACTCCTGGACGCGTACGTACCTGCGGGGATCCTGCTCGACAAAGCAACGGTGACGCTTTACGAGGACATCCAGGAGTTCTGGGTCGCGGAACGCGACGCGGATGCCCGGGTGGTCGGCTGCGGCGCACTGCATGTGATGTGGGAAGACCTCGCCGAAGTGCGCACTCTCGCCGTGGACCGCGACTTCAAGGGTGCGGGTGTCGGTCATCGGGTACTGGAAAAGTTGCTGCAGACGGCACGCTGGCTCGGTGTGCGCCGGGTATTCTGCCTGACCTTCGAAGTCGACTTCTTCGCGAAGCACGGCTTCGTGGAGATCGGAGAGACCCCGGTCGACACAGATGTCTACAGCGAGCTGCTGCGTTCCTATGACGAGGGCGTCGCCGAGTTCCTTGGTCTCGAACGAGTGAAGCCGAACACCTTGGGCAACAGCCGGATGCTTCTGCACCTGTGATCGCCGGAAGAGCGGCGGGAAGCGCACCGGAAGCCTGCCGGATCCCTATGTCCGAATCGCGTATGTTTCCCGTGTTCTTGCGGCCCTGAACCTCTGCCGGGGGTTTGTGTTTTCCCGGGAAAAGCGGTTTCCTTTCCGCGTACTGCATTTTCGATGAAAGGGAATCCGGTGGCACAGAAGGTTCAGGTCCTTCTTGTCGACGACCTCGACGGCAGCGAGGCTGACGAGACGGTGACGTTCGCGCTGGATGGAAAGACGTACGAGATCGACCTCACGGCCGCCAATGCGGACAAGCTCCGCGCGTCGCTCGCGGACTATGTGAAGGCCGCTCGCCGTGCCGGGGGCCGTGCGGCCGGCGGCCGGGGCAAGGTGCGCGTCGCGACCCCCAGCAAGGACACCGCCGAGATCCGAAAGTGGGCCAAGGAGAACGGCTACAACGTGAACGACCGCGGCCGTGTTCCGGCTGAGATCCGCGAGGCCTACGAGAAGGCCAACGTCTGATTTCCCGCGGCTTTCGCGCGGAACAACCGGGCCCGGTGGCACTCCGTCGCCGCCGCGTCCACAAGACGTACGAGGTCAGGGGCGCCATTGCCCCTGGATCCGGCGCCACGCCCGCACAAGGGGGAAACGGAGGGGAGCGCCGGCTCCACCTCGTGTCGCGGTTCGGGGGGGCGCAGCCATACGGCGGCCCCCCGTGAACAGGGGTCCGGGCGGCCGGGTGGTACCGGGGCGATGATCCGTCCGCCGGCACCGATCGCCGTGAGGTCCAGAGCGATCCCGCCCCATTGGAGCCATTCGAGCAGTCCGGGCAGCTCGTCGGCGCATCCCGCGGCCACCAGCAGCTGCATACGCTGCAACGCCCCCCGCCCCACGAGGGCGACCGGTCCGGCGCCGGAGCCGATCCTGCCGAGCAGCGCGACCCCTGCGGGCGCCGGCAGTTCCAGTACGTCGAACCGCACCCCGGTGACCAGCTGCGGCGGCGGTCCTTCGGTCACCGCCCAGCCGAGCTCGCGCTCGTACCACCGCGTGACGCCGCCGCCGTCTTCCGGCGGTGTGCGGGGGACGGGTACGGAGGAGGCCATGCACGGAGAAACTCCGGAAGAGGCGGGTTGGTCACGCTGGGCACTCGAAGGCATGCGATCCGTGGTCGCGCGGGGCGCGCGCCGACGCGTTCGGGGGCGCAAGAGTGTTCGCCCGTAGCGGAGGGAACCAGTGCGCGCGGCATGGAGTGTCAGTGCTTACGGGTAAGACATTCCTAGTGGGGAGGGACGACACGCGGGCCTGGCCGGTCTCACGTTCGCCATCGGCGTAGTGCCGGCGAGGGTAACTGCCTGGCCTGCGGGAACATCGTCTCGCACCATCAGGTTGGGACAGATGTCGGCGTTCGGGTCAGGAGGCCAACGACGGGTGTCGGCAGTTGGAATGAGCGGTCCCCGCTTGCGGGACTAAGCTGCGGAAGGACAGGGAGGGGATCGACCCCTAACTGACTGACCGCTCTGAGGAGCGATTAACGATGTTCGAGAGGTTCACCGACCGCGCGCGGCGGGTTGTCGTCCTGGCTCAGGAAGAAGCCCGGATGCTCAACCACAACTACATCGGCACCGAGCACATCCTCCTGGGTCTTATCCACGAGGGTGAAGGTGTCGCCGCTAAGGCCCTGGAGAGCCTCGGCATTTCGCTCGAGGCGGTCCGCCAGCAGGTGGAGGAGATCATCGGTCAGGGGCAGCAGGCTCCGTCCGGTCACATTCCTTTCACTCCTCGCGCCAAGAAGGTCCTGGAGCTCTCGCTCCGCGAGGCCCTTCAGCTGGGCCACAACTACATCGGTACGGAGCACATCCTGCTCGGCCTGATCCGCGAGGGCGAGGGCGTCGCCGCTCAGGTCCTCGTGAAGCTGGGCGCCGATCTGAACCGGGTGCGGCAGCAGGTCATCCAGTTGCTCTCCGGTTACCAGGGCAAGGAGGCCGCCACGGCAGGCGGCCCGGCCGAGGGTACGCCCTCGACCTCGCTCGTCCTGGACCAGTTCGGCCGCAACCTCACCCAGGCTGCCCGCGAATCCAAGCTCGACCCGGTCATCGGGCGCGAGAAGGAGATCGAGCGGGTCATGCAGGTGCTGTCCCGCCGCACCAAGAACAACCCGGTCCTCATCGGCGAGCCCGGCGTCGGCAAGACGGCGGTCGTCGAGGGACTGGCCCAGGCCATCGTCAAGGGCGAGGTGCCCGAGACCCTCAAGGACAAGCACCTCTACACCCTCGACCTCGGTGCCCTGGTCGCCGGCTCCCGCTACCGCGGTGACTTCGAGGAGCGCCTGAAGAAGGTCCTCAAGGAGATCCGCACCCGCGGCGACATCATCCTGTTCATCGACGAGCTGCACACGCTGGTCGGTGCGGGTGCCGCCGAGGGCGCGATCGACGCCGCGTCGATCCTGAAGCCGATGCTCGCCCGCGGTGAGCTCCAGACCATCGGTGCCACCACGCTCGACGAGTACCGCAAGCACCTGGAGAAGGATGCCGCGCTGGAGCGCCGCTTCCAGCCGATCCAGGTCGCGGAGCCGTCGCTGCCGCACACCATCGAGATCCTCAAGGGCCTGCGCGACCGCTACGAGGCGCACCACCGCGTCTCCATCACGGACTCCGCGCTGGTCGCCGCCGCCACCCTGGCCGACCGCTACATCTCCGACCGCTTCCTGCCGGACAAGGCGATCGACCTGATCGACGAGGCCGGTTCCCGGATGCGTATCCGCCGGATGACCGCGCCGCCGGACCTCCGCGAGTTCGACGAGAAGATCGCCGGTGTCCGCCGGGACAAGGAGTCCGCGATCGACTCGCAGGACTTCGAGAAGGCCGCCTCCCTGCGCGACAAGGAGAAGCAGCTCCTCGCCGCCAAGACCAAGCGGGAGAAGGAGTGGAAGGCCGGCGACATGGACGTCGTCGCCGAGGTGGACGAGGAGCTGATCGCCGAGGTCCTGGCCACGGCCACCGGCATCCCCGTCTTCAAGCTCACCGAGGAGGAGTCCTCCCGGCTGCTGCGCATGGAGGACGAGCTCCACAAGCGCGTCATCGGCCAGAAGGACGCCATCAAGGCCCTGTCCCAGGCGATCCGGCGTACCCGCGCCGGTCTGAAGGACCCGAAGCGCCCCGGTGGCTCGTTCATCTTCGCCGGCCCGTCCGGCGTCGGTAAGACCGAGCTGTCGAAGACGCTCGCCGAATTCCTCTTCGGCGACGAGGACGCGCTGATCTCCCTCGACATGTCGGAGTTCAGCGAGAAGCACACGGTTTCCCGTCTCTTCGGTTCCCCGCCCGGATACGTGGGTTACGAAGAGGGCGGCCAGCTCACCGAGAAGGTGCGCCGCAAGCCGTTCTCCGTCGTCCTCTTCGACGAGGTCGAGAAGGCCCACCCCGATATCTTCAATTCCCTTCTCCAGATCCTGGAGGACGGTCGCCTGACCGACTCCCAGGGCCGGGTCGTGGACTTCAAGAACACGGTCATCATCATGACGACCAACCTCGGGACCCGGGACATTTCCAAGGGCTTCAACCTGGGCTTCGCCGCCCAGGGTGACGTCAAGACCGGCTACGAGCGGATGAAGGCCAAGGTCAACGAAGAGCTCAAGCAGCACTTCCGGCCGGAGTTCCTCAACCGTGTCGACGACACGGTGGTCTTCCACCAGCTGTCTGAGGAAGACATCATCCAGATCGTCGACCTGATGATCGCCAAGGTGGACGAGCGCCTGAAGGACCGCGACATGGGCATCGAGCTCAGCCAGGACGCGAAGCTCCTCCTGGCGAAGAAGGGCTACGACCCCATCCTGGGCGCCCGGCCGCTGCGCCGGACGATCCAGCGCGAGGTCGAGGACGTGCTCTCCGAGAAGATCCTCTTCGGCGAGCTGCGCCCCGGTCACATCGTGGTCGTGGACACCGAGGGCGAGGGTGAGGACAAGAAGTTCACCTTCCGCGGCGAGGAGAAGTCGGCCCTGCCGGACGTCCCCGCCATCGAGTCCACCACGGGCGGCAGCACCGGCCCGAACCTGAGCAAGGGCGCGTAAGCGCTCCACCTGAAGGGGCTGCCCCGGACCGTTCCATATGGTCCGGGGCAGCCCCTTTTGCGCGAGGTGGTGCATCCTGTCGGCCCGGCATGGGCCGGAGTGTCGGCCGCGCCCTGCTGAGCCGGGCGCGTGTTCGCCACGGGGTGGCCGCGAAGGCCGCGGCCCCGATCGCAAGGCAGGCGGCGGTCAGCGCCCAACAGGAGACGGGCGAGGGGGCTGCCACATCCAGTTCCACCAACGGACCTCGCCCTGCTCGCCGCAGCCCGGACAGGTCAGCGCGAACAGCGTGGCCACGGGCAGGGTCTCTGACTGGAGCCGGCCGAACAGCCGGCCCGACAGCAGTGCGAGCCCGAGCCGGGGCTGCGCCGTCGACGTCGAAAAGCAGTGGCCGGTCAAAGGTCCTGATACGGGCGGACCTTGGTCCCGGTGGCGGTGATACAGCACACGTGGGCCAGATCACTTACTAGGGGAACTAGAGGGAATGTGCCCTAGTCGGACTATTTGCCCACCCTGCCCTTACGGCTTTGGGTAGTAGATGGGGTATTTGGGCGTTTTGGTCCGTTCGGGTTACCAAGGTGTGGCCAGCCCGGCGCAAACGTGCCGGGCCAGTTCATGCCCCGGAGGTCAGCCCGTATGTCGAAGCGCTTCACGTTCCGCAGCTCCAAGAAGTCCATGTCCCGTACCCGTGCCGCCGTTGTGGCCGTCGCCGGCGTGAGTGCTTCGGTGGTGCTCGGGACCGGCGCGGCGTTCGCTGCGGGCGGGCCTGTCGAAGCCGCGCCGATGACCCCGGCCGCCGCGGTGGCCAAGCAGGCCGAGGTGCAGGCCAAGGCCGCTACCGCGGCGAAGGCCGGCGTGACGGGCTGGACCAAGCCGGTCGACCATTACGCGCTGAGCGCGAGCTTCGCGCAGTCCGGCGGTATGTGGTCGCACAAGCACTCCGGCCAGGACTTCGCCGTTCCGACCGGCACGCCGGTCAAGGCCGCGCACAGCGGAGTCGTCGTCAAGGCCGGTCCGAACGGCGGCGGTGACGGCCCCGCGTACGGCAACGCGATCGTGATCAAGCACGGCAACGGCACGTACACCCAGTACGCGCACCTGTCGAAGATCAAGGTCCACGTCGGCCAGACCGTGGAAGCGGGCCAGCAGATCGGCCTGTCGGGCAACACCGGCAACTCCAGTGGCCCGCACCTGCACTTCGAGGTACGTACGACCCCGAACTACGGCTCCGCGGTCAACCCGGTCTCGTTCCTGCGCGCCCACGGCGTCTCGGTCTGACTCTGACTGCGGTGGTGCGCCTGCGTCACCAGATCGATGGCGACCTCGAGGATGGCTTCACGCTTCTCCTCGGGGTCGCCTTCCACGTTCTGCGTGAAGAACATGCCGGCGTGCATGGTGAAGAGCGCGCTGATGCAGCGGACCCGGTCGGTCATGCAGGAGCCCGGTTCCTGAACGAGCTCGATCAGGGCGATCATGCGCTCCTTGAAGGTCTCGCCGATGCTCAGCTCGCGCACGGTGGCCTGGTTCTCCTGCATGAAGCGGAACAGCGGGGCCGCGGCGCTCAGCGCCTCCTGGTAGCGGCACAGGATCTCCCGCTTGATCTCCAGGGTGCGCGGCTGCTGCTTGCTCCATTCGATCAGCTCGTCGATGGGCCTGGTCAGGTCCTTGAAGAGGCTGACGACGATGTCTTCCTTGGTCCTGAAGTGGTAGTAGAGCGCCGCCTTGGTGACCTCGAGCCGCTCGGCGATCTCTCGCAGCGAGGTCCGCTCGTATCCCTGCTCGGCGAAGAGTTCCAGGGCGACATCCTGAATCCGCTGACGGGTGTTGCCTCTGGTCATCGCACTCTCCCGGAAACTTACTTGACGCCCGGCAAGTAAGACGTCTACTGTCCCCCAGTCTAGTAACTAGCCGGGCGGCAAGTAAGTGCAGGGAGAGTAGGGACGATGGCCGTAGCCAAGGCCGACGAGCAGAGGGCGGACAAACAGGCGGAGCCGCAGCCGCGGAGCGTGCGGGTGGTACTCCTCGCGCTCATGATCGCGATGCTGCTCGCGATGCTCGACAACATGATCATCGGTACCGCGATGCCGACCATCGTCGGCGAACTCGGCGGTATGGAACACCTCTCCTGGGTCGTCACCGCCTACACCCTGGCCACCGCCGCCTCCACGCCCATCTGGGGCAAGCTCGGCGACATGTACGGCCGCAAGGGCGTGTTCCTCACCTCGATCGTGATCTTCCTGATCGGTTCCGCGCTCAGTGGCATGGCCCAGGACATGAACCAGCTGATCGGCTTCCGGGCCGTGCAGGGACTCGGCGCGGGCGGTCTGATGGTCGGTGTCATGGCGATCATCGGTGATCTGGTGCCGCCCCGGGAACGCGGTAAGTACCAGGGCATGATGGCCGGAGTCATGGCGCTCGCCATGATCGGCGGCCCCCTGGTCGGCGGCACCATCACCGACCACCTCGGCTGGCGCTGGAGCTTCTACATCAACCTGCCGCTGGGCGCCGTCGCGCTCGCGGCTGTCACGGCCGTACTGCACCTGCCGAAGAAGGAGCGGTCGCAGGGCAGCATCGACTATCTCGGTGCCGCGCTGCTGACCGTGGGCATCATCGCGATCGTGCTGGTCACCACCTGGGGCGGCACGGAGTACGCCTGGGGCTCCGCCGTCGTCCTGTCGATGATCACGCTCGGCGTCGCCGCGCTCATCGGCTTCGTCTTCGTGGAGACCAGGGCGGCCGATCCGATCATGCCGCTGCACATCTTCCGCAGCCGTAACTTCACCCTCATGTCGGTGATCGGCTTCCTGACCGGCTTCTCGATGTTCGGCTCGATGGTGTTCCTGCCGCTGTACCAGCAGTCCGTCCAGGGCGCGTCCGCGACGAATTCGGGCCTGCTCCTGCTGCCGATGCTGCTGTCGATGATGGTGGTCTCGCTTATCGCCGGCCGGATCACCACCCAGAGCGGCAAGTACAAGATCTTCCCGATCGTCGGCGGCGCGCTGATGGTCGTGGGGCTCTTCCTGATGGCTCAGATGGACACCGGCACCTCGCGGACGACCTCCGGGGTCTACATGGCCGTGCTCGGTGCCGGCATGGGCTTCCTGATGCAGATCACCATGCTGGTTGCGCAGAACAGCGTCGAGATGAAGGACATGGGCGTCGCGTCCTCCTCGACCACGCTGTTCCGTACCCTCGGCGGCTCTTTCGGAGTGTCGGTCATGGGCGCCCTGTTCACCGACCGGGTCCAGGAGGAGATGGCCGCACGCGGCGGAGCGGCGGCTGCCGGGGCCACCCAGCATTCGGCGCAGCTGGACGCGGCGAGCCTCGCGAAGCTGCCGGACGCGGTGCGCGAGGCCTACCAGTACGCGGTGTCCTCCGGTACCCACACGGCGTTCCTGCTCGGCTCGGTGTTCGCCGTGGTCGGCTTCCTGGCGGCCTTCTTCGTGAAGGAGGTCCCGCTGCGCGGCTCGGGTCCGCAGTCGCCGGACGTGAAGGCGGAGGACGAGGCAGCGGCGGCGCCGAGCCCGTCCGGGGTCTGAGCGGCCGTCCCCACCAGGCCTGTCCGGCCTAGGGCCACTCCCGGCAACGTCTGCCCGTCGCGACGCTCCCCCAGCTGCTGCTGGGGGAGCCCCTGGGCACGCACGCTCACTGCGTTGGCCGAAGACCCGAGTAGCGCTGCTCCGAGGGTCTTCGGCCGCCTTGCGATCGCACGCACCGGACGCTGCTCCTGACGGGCAGACGTTGCGCGGCACTAGCGACCGGAAAGGTTCACCGGCTCGCGACGCTCCCCCAGCTACCTCCCCCAGCTACCGCTGGGGGTGCCCCCAGCGGTGCCCCCAGCGGTGCCCCCAGCGGTGCCCCCAGGCACGGCTCTTCTCCCCCGTAGCCCTTCGGGCACGGGAGGTGCCCCCATCGTTGTCGCATCGCGCGAGTACGGCCTAGTACCCCTCCCGGCAACGTTTGCCCCGTCGCGACGTCCGGCACGCACGCTCGCTGCGTTGGCCGAAAACCCAAGTAGCGCTGCTACGAGGGCCTTCGGCCGCCTTGCGATCGCACGCACCGGACGCCGCTCCTTGACGGGCAAACGTTGCCGGTCGCGGCACTAGTACGAGCTGCGATGCTCCGCCTTGCGATGCATTGCGCCTGGGGGCACCTCAGGTAGCTGGGGGAGCCGCGAGCTTCCCGGCAAGCCTTTCCGGTCGCAGCACTACGCCGGGAGATCCGGCACCGGCAGCATCGGGTAGCTGCCGGTGCTGGTCGGTGCGTGTTCCGGCAGCCAGAGCACGGCGATCGCGCCGCCATGGGCGCCGGTGGTGTCCGCGTTGCGCGGGGTGGCGTTGCGGAAGGTCAGCCGGGCCCCGAGCACCCGGGCCTGGCCGGCCGCGATGGTCAGGCCCAGGCCGTGCCCGTGGCCCGCGCGGTCGCTGCTTCCCGTGCGGAAGCGGCTGGGGCCCTCACGCAGCAGCGTCTCCGGGAAGCCGGGGCCATGGTCGCGGACCCGCACCACCCGGCCCTCGACGCTGACCTCGACCGGCGCCCTGCCGTGTTTGGCGGCATTGACCAGCAGATTGCCCAGGATGCGCTCCAGACGGCGCGGATCGGTGCTGACCCGGGCCTCGTGCACCACGCGGACCGTCGCGTCCGGGTTCAGCACGGTGACCCGACGGCCGACGAACTCGCCGAGCGCGATCTCCTGCAGCTCGGCACGCTCCGAGGCGCCGTCGAGCCTGGCCACCTCCAGCACGTCCTCGACGAGTGTGCGCATGGCCTGCGCCCGGTTCCGTACCAGCTCGGTGGGCCGGCCCGGCGGCAGCAGCTCGGCGGCGGTGAGCAGCCCGGTGACCGGGGTGCGCAGCTCGTGCGCGATGTCGGCGGTGACCCGGCGCTCCGCCTCCAGCCGTTCCTGCAGGGCGTCCGCCAACGCGTCGACGGCCCGCGCCAGTTCGTCGGTCTCGTCCCGTACGACACCGCCGACGGCGTCCCGGACCCGTACCTCCGTATGACCCTGCGCCATCCTGCCCGCCGCGGCGGCGGCCTTGCGGAGCCTGCGCGAGAGCCGGCCGCCGATCAGGATGCCCAGCGCGCACCCGCCGAAGACCACCGAGACCGAGCCGATGACCAAGGCCCGGTCGAGATCCTTCAGGACCGCGGCGCCACGGTCGGTGAACCGCGACTGGAGGGAGAGAACTCCGTTGTTGACCGGTACGGCGGCCCAGATGCGGGGCACCTCGCCCGGCCGTTCCTCCACATAGGTGGCGCGCCGGCCCTGCTCGGTCTTCTCCTTGAGTTCCTCGGGCAGCGCGGGGTCGTTGAGCCTGGCGCCGAAGCGCGGCGTCTTGGTGCTCTCGTAGATGCGCAGCGCGAACGTGACCCGGTCGAGCTGCATGTCGCGCGCGCTGTCGAGCATCGAGACACGCGCCGCGTTGTGCACGACCAGGCTCAGCGCGACCGCGATCAGAGCGCCGACGGCCGCGATCGCCATGGCGATCTTCCAGCGGACGCCCGTGCGCAGGACCAGCCGCATCACGGCTTCAGTTTGTAGCCGAAGCCACGGACGGTCTCGATCCGGTCCTGTCCGATCTTCGTACGCAACCGCTGGACATGGACGTCCACCACGCGGGTGTCACCGCCCCAGCCGTAGTCCCACACCCGCTCCAGGAGCTTGTCGCGGGAGAGTACGGTGCCGGGCGCGGACGAGAACTCCAGCAGCAGCCGCATCTCGGTCGGCGTCAGCGCCACCGGCGCCCCCGCCTTGCGTACCTCCATGCCCTCCGTGTCGACCTCCAGGTCCCCGAAGGCCAGCACACCGCGCTCGGGTCGCTCGCTCTGTTCGCCCGCGGCCGGTCCGCCCGCGTGGCCGAAGCGCCGCAGTACAGCCCGGATCCGGGCGACCAGCACGGCACCGTCGAAGGGCTTCGTCACATAGTCGTCGGCACCGGCCTCGAGGCCGAGCACCACATCGATCGAATCGGCACGCGCGGACAGCATGATCACCGGCACGGTGGACTCGTCCCGGATGCGACGGCACAGGCTCACCCCGTCCAGTCCCGGCACCATCACATCGAGCAGGGCGATGTCGGGCCGGTCGGACCGGAAGGCCTCCAGGCCCGAAAGGCCGTCGGGCATGGCGGTCACCACGAAGCCGTTGCGTTCCAGCGCCAGCTGGGTGGCCTCGCGGATGACGTCGTCGTCCTCGACGAACAGAACGTGGGTCTCGGCCATCCCGTTGCTCTCAGTTCTTCGTCGTGGCGGGCGCGCCGGAGTCCCCGCCCGCGCCGTTGACCGCTTTGCTGTATCGGTTGTGCACCCTGGCGTGCTCGATGAAAGCGGTACCCACCCAGCGGTACGTGATCACGTCCTCGCCGGAGGGATATGCCGGGTCGTCGCCCTTCGCGTACACCTGTTTGGTCACCACCAGGTCGCCACGGTCGATCTCCGCGTAGACGGTGGCCTCCTCGGCGGCGAACACATTCTGGTACGTGTCACCGGTCTCGCGGTACACATACGTGCCGACGCCTACCCCGCCGCAGGTCATCACATTGACCACGACGTCCTCGGCGGCCGAGCCGGTCACCTTCCCGTAGGACACGTCGACCGGGTACTCGTTCTCGTTGCACGGCTTGAGATCGCGCTTGATCTGCCGGCTCGCCCGCGGGTCGTTACTGATCAGCTTCACCGGGTCGACCCGCTCGGCGGGCTGCACCGCGACGGTCGCGGCGGGGCCGGGGGAGGACTGCGCGGCCTTCTCCGTACGGGCCGGGCCCTCGTCACGCGCGCCCGTGCCGCCCGTGTCGCAGCCTGTGAGCAGCAGCCCGAAGGCGGCGAGGCCGGCTGCCGCCGTGCCCGCCGCCCGTGTTCTCCGGCCGTGTATGACGCCGCCTAGGCCGCGCACCGCTCCCGCCCCCGTTCTTCGTGCCCCGAGCGCTCCGCCGCCCGGCCGACCGGCTCTCTGCTCTCCAGTTCCTGCCGGAGCCGCGCGAGGGCCCGGTGCAGGGTGCTCTTGACCGTGCCGGCCGACATGCCCAGGGCCGCGGCCGTCTCCTCCGTGCTCATCTGCTCCCAGTGTCGCAGCACGACCACGCTGCGCTGCTTGGGTGCCAGGACCTTCAGGACCTCCATCAGCAACGCGCGGTCGGCGCGCTGCTCGCTGCCGTCCTCGACGCTGGCGTCGGGCAGCTCCTCGGTGGGGACCTCTTCCAGCTTGCGGGCCCGCCACCATTCCGTACGCGTGTTGATCATGACGCGCCGCAGATAGGCGTCCGCGAGACGCTTGTCGGCGATGCCGTCCCAGCGGCCGTACGTACGGACCAGCGCGGTCTGCAGCAGGTCCTGTGCGTCGACCGGGTCCGGCACCAGCCGGCGGGCACTGCGCAGCAGCGCCTCCTGCCGAGTGCGTACGTACTCCTCGAAGTCGAGCACCTCGCCGTGCGCCATGCCGAACCGCCTCCGTCCCCGTCTGCCAAGCAGTGAGCACTGCTTACGGGGCACGAAGTTACGGATCGGTTGTCACGGCGCTGTCCGCGCAAGCCGTAGAAGTACGCACGGCTGTCCATCGGTTATGTAACAGAGGTGTGCGGCAACCGGTACACGCCGTTCGCGAGAGGCTCGACCAGTCCGTCCGCGACCAGCCCGTCCAGCGCACGGGCCCGCTGCACCGGCTCGTCCCAGACCGCGTCGAGCACGGCCTGCGGCACGGGTTCCACAGCCTCGCGCAGTACGGCCAGCAGTTTGCCGCGCACCTGGCGGTCCGTACCGGCGTACGTCTGCCCGCGCCGCGGCGGGCCTTCGTGGGCCGGCTTACCGGCCAGCCGCCAGGCGCACTGCGCGGAGATCGGACAGCGCGAGCAGTCCTCGTTCTTCGCGGTGCAGACGAGTGCGCCGAGCTCCATCGACGCGGCGGCCCACCGTGCGGCGGTCTGCTCGTCCTCGGGGAGCAGGGAACGGGCCAGCTTCCGCTCGGCGGCGGTGGTGGCGTTCGGCGGGTACTGCACACCCGTGACGGCCCGGGCGAACACTCTTCTGACATTCGTGTCGAGGACCGCGTGCCGCTGTCCGTAGGCGAAGGAGGCCACGGCGGCGGCCGTGTACTCGCCGATGCCGGGCAGGGCGAGCAGGTGTGCGTGATCGGCCGGTACGTCGCCGCCGTGCCGCTCCGTTATGGCGACGGCCGCGCCGTGCAGCCGCAGCGCACGGCGCGGGTAGCCGAGCCGGCCCCAGGCGCGGACCGCCTCGCCGGACGGCTCGGCGGCCAGGTCGGCGGGGCGCGGCCAGCGGGCCAGCCAATGCTCGTACACCGGGAGCACTCGGCTGACCGGGGTCTGCTGGAGCATGAACTCGCTCACCATCACCCCCCAGGCGCCCGCCTCGGGGCGGCGCCAGGGCAGGTCACGGGCGTGTTCACCGAACCATCCGATGACGGGGTCATGAAGGGCGGCGGGGGAGGGGGCGGTCGGGGAGGCGGAGGCAGTCGTCGCAGTCATGGCACTTCCGATCCTGGCACGGAAACCGCCATCGACCATAAGGGGCACGCGTAGAGGGCGACTCCAGGCCCACCCCGAGGCGCGGAAATCAGCTGCCGGCGCCCGGCCCCGCGAGCCACGTCGCGAAGGAACCGCCACCGGAGCGCATCGAGCCGACAACTCCGCGGACCGGCCCGGTCAGTGCCCTGACCGCGGCGAACGAGACGATCGCGCCCAGAACCAGACCCGCCGCCACGTCGTGCGGATAGTGGACCCCCACGAAGACCCGAGAGAACGCCATCAGCAGCGCCATCGGCACGGTGAGCGAGGCGATCCGCGGCCAGGCCAGGGCCAGCGCGACGGCCGCGCCGCCCGCGATGGCGGAGTGGTTGCTGGGGAAGGACCAGTCCCCGACGGGCGGGCACGGCACGAGGGACGCCGCTGCCCCCGCGACCGCACGGCACGGACGTTCCTCGTCCACGGCCGACTTCAGCAACTCGCTGCACACATAGGCGACGGCGGTCGCGAGCGGAGCGACCACCGCCAGTGCCACGGCCCGGGAGTCCGCGCGGCGCGAACGCCACCACGCGGCCACGAACAGGGCGCCGAACAAAAGGAGTCCGGCCTCCGTCCATATCTCGGCGAGCCGTTGCACCCATGACGGGAGGGTGTGCGCGAAGTCGGTGATGTCTCGGTAGATCTCTGAACTGTCCATGGTGACGCACAGTATGAATGACGGCCAGAGGATGACGTTCCGCGTTCGCCGCCCTTCCAGAACCCCGAACCGGCATGATGATCCGCAAAAGTTGACGCACGGATGGCCTGGGTGGCCGGAGTTGGCGCCGATCTCTCGTACAGTTCGGTGCGTGGGATCTCTGCGCAATCCGGTCGGGCCGCTCCCCTCCTCCATCTACTGGCGACGGAGGGCAGTAGCGCTGTCTTTCTTCGCGCTGCTCGCGTTGCTGACCGCATGGGCCGTCGGTTCCGGTGGCGGTGGCGGGGACAAGGACGATGCCAAGGGTTCCGGCCCGGCGACGTCCATCACCCCGGGTCCCTCCCGCTCTGGAACCGCCATCACCGGCGCCCCGGGTGGTCGAGACGAGTCCGGCTCGTCGGACGGCGGCACCGGCGGCGACACGGCCGGCACGGACGGGGACGACGGCACCGGTACGGGCAACGCGGACAACGGCGGTACGGGCACGGCCGGTTCGGGCGCCGACGGGACAGTGAGCGGTGCCGCGGCCGGGCAGCCGGTGTCACCCGGTTCCGGGCTCCCCGACTGCACCCCCGGCGCGCTGCGCCTGTCGCTGCGCAGCGTCAAGAACGCATACGGCCCGGACGAGAGGCCCACGTTCCAGCTGGTCGCGACCAACATCTCCGGCACCACCTGCAAGGCGGACTTCGGGCCGAAGGCCGCGGTGCTCACGATCACCGAGGCGGAAGCCGACGACGCGATGTGGTCGTCGGCCGACTGCCCCAAGAGTTCCGACAGTCTGTTGCTGAAGGTTCCGGCGGGGTCGACGATCGCGCACACGGTGGAGTGGGACCGCCGGCACAGCGCCCCCCAGTGCGCCACACCCCCCGCGGACACGGCCGCTCCCGGCACCTATCTGGTGGAGGCGAAGACTCAGGGCCGCCCGGTGGTTCGGGCGTCGTTCGTCCTCGAGAAGGACTGACGGCCCGGGCCGGTCACCGCACAAGTGCTGTGGCCGGAAAGGTTTGCCGGGAAGCTCGCGGCTCCCCCAGCGGTAGCTGGGGGAGCTAGCTGGTGAGCGTCGCGAGCCGGTGAACCCTCCCGGTCACCGCACTAGGCACGCCCTAGACGTACCGCTCCAGGATCGACGACTCGGCGAGACGGGAGAGGCCCTCGCGAACGCTGCGGGCGCGGGCCTCGCCGACGCCGTCGACCGCCTGGAGGTCGTCGACGCTCGCCGCGAGCAGCTTCTGCAGACCGCCGAAGTGCTCGACCAGCCGTTCGATGATCGCGCCGGGCAGTCGCGGCACCTTCGCCAGCAGCCGGTAGCCACGCGGCGAGACCGCGGAGTCGAGGGACTCGGGGGAGCCGCTGTAGCCCAGGGCTCGCGCCACGATGGGCAGTTCCAGCAGCTCGGCGTGGGTGAGCCTGTCCAGCTCGGCGAGCGCCTCGTCCACGGTGCGGGAGCGTTTCGCCGTGGGCTCGGGGACGTAGTCCCGGATGACCAGTTCGCGCTCCGGCTCCACGCCCGCGATCAACTCGTCCAGCTGGAGGGCGAGCAGCCGCCCGTCGGTGCCCAACTCCACCACGTACTCGGCGATTTCCGTGGCGATCCGCCGGACCATCTCCAGCCGCTGCGCCACCGCCGTGACATCACGGACCGTCACCAGGTCCTCGATCTCCAGCGCGGAGAGCGTTCCGGCGACCTCGTCGAGGCGCAGCTTGTACCGCTCGAGGGTCGCCAGGGCCTGGTTGGCGCGGGACAGGATCGCCGCCGACTCCTCGAGCACCCGGCGCTCCCCGTCGACGTACAGCGCGATCAGGCGCATCGACTGGGACACGGAGACGACCGGGAAACCGCACTGTTTGCTCACCCGGTCCGCGGTGCGGTGGCGGGTGCCGGTCTCCTCGGTGGGGATGGACGCGTCCGGGACCAACTGGACCCCGGCCCGGTGGATCTTGCTGATGTCCTTGTCGAGGACCAGGGCGCCGTCGAGCTTGCAGAGCTCGCGCAGCCGGGTGGCGGTGAACTCCACGTCTATGACGAAGCCGCCGGTGCACATCGCCTCGACGCTCTTGTCCATGCCCAGCACGATCAGTCCGCCCGTGTTGCCGCGGAGGATGCGCTCAAGGCCGTCGCGCAGGGCCGTACCGGGCGCGACCGCGCTCAGCGCGGCACGCATCAGCGCTTCGTTACCGGATCCCTGCCCGGACTTTCCGGACGACGCCGCCCGGTCGCTGGCTGCCACTGCACTCCTCCGGTCACAGATCGCGGTGCCCTCGTGTGCCTCGTGCCACTCGTACGGACGGGCGAGACCTGGGCAAAGTCTACCGGCGCGCGTCCTCCCCCTGGGGGGCCTGTCCGCGAGACCGGCGCGGAAGCACCCGCAGGGCGTCCCCCATGTCCGCGACTTCGGTGACCTTCATACCGGGCGGGATCTTCCCCGGATCGGAGGGAACCAGGGCATGGGTGAAGCCGAGCCGGTGCGCCTCCGCGAGTCTGCGCTGGACCCCCGTCACCCGTCTGACCTCGCCCGCGAGGCCGACCTCGCCGATCGCGACCAGGTTCTTCGGCAGCGGGGTGTCGCTCGCCGCGCTGGCGAGGGCGAGGGCGATCGCGAGGTCCGCGGCGGGCTCGGAGAGCTTCACCCCGCCGACCGTCGCGCTGTAGATGTCGCGCTTGCCGAGCGCGCTGATCCGGCCACGCTGTTCCAGCACGGCGAGCATCATCGAGACCCGGGAGGTCTCCAGGCCGGAGGTGGTGCGCCGGGGCGAGGGGATCTGCGAGTCGACGGTGAGCGCCTGCACCTCGGCCACCAGCGGGCGCCGGCCCTCCAGGGTGACGGTCAGGCAGGTGCCGGGGACCGCCTCGGCACGGCGGGTGAGGAACAGCCCGGAGGGATCGGCGAGTCCCGTGATGCCCTCGTCGTGCAGCTCGAAGCAGCCGACCTCGTCGGTCGCTCCGAACCGGTTCTTGACGCCCCGGACCAGCCGGAGCCTGGCGTGCCGGTCGCCCTCGAAGTGCAGCACCACGTCGACCAGATGCTCCAGCAGCCGGGGGCCGGCGATCGCGCCGTCCTTGGTGACGTGGCCCACCAGCAGGGTGGCCATGCCACGCTCCTTGGAGGCCCGGATCAGGGCTCCGGCCACCTCACGGACCTGGGCCATCCCGCCCGGCGCCCCGTCGATCTCGGGGGAGGCCACCGTCTGCACGGAGTCCAGGATCAGCAGCGACGGCTTGACCGCGTCGAGATGGCCGAGGACCGCGGAGAGGTCGGTCTCGGCGGCGAGATAGAGGTGGTCGCTGAGCGCGTTGATCCGGTCCGCGCGCAGCCGGACCTGGCTCGCGGACTCCTCGCCCGTGACATACAGGGTGCGGTGCTCGTCACTGGACGCCTTGGCGGCGACATCGAGGAGCAGCGTGGACTTGCCGACGCCCGGCTCGCCCGCGATGAGCACCACGGCGCCGGGCACCAGTCCGCCGCCGAGGACCCGGTCCAGCTCGTCGACGCCGGTGGAGCGGGCGGTGGCCTGTCGCCCGTCGACCTGGCCGATGGGAAGGGCGGCCGCGGTCACCCGGCCCGCCGCCGTCGTACGGACCGCGGGCGCGCCGTACTCCTCGACCGTCCCCCAGGCCTGGCATTCGGGGCAGCGGCCGAGCCATTTGGCGGTCGTCCAGCCGCATTCGGTACAGCGGTAGGACGGACGGTCCTTCGCGGAGGATCGGGATGTACGGGCAGCCATGACGTCACCGTATAGGGCCCCTCTGACAGCGCCTCTCCGGCAAGCCCCTCCCGGGCACTCGGTGGGCCCGCGGACGGGACCGTTCCTGTCCCCTTTCGAGCGATACATTCACCCGGAAGGAGTAAAAGGGCCCAACCGGTACGAAGAGTGGTGCATCCTGCGCCTACGGTCGCCGCGTGACGAGCAGCAGGCTGGAGCCCCCCACGCACACCACCGGCGCACACCGGGCGCAGCGCCGTGGGCCACGCACCCTGGCCCAGCGCCCGCCACTGCGTTACGAGGCGTACCTCGACGGACTGTTCACCTACTGCCTCTCCGTACTGTGCGACTACGACGAGGCGACCGCCGTGCTCGGCGACGTGCTGGCGATCTCCGAGCGGCAGTACGGCCGCTGCCCGGACGGCGAGGCGGGGCGCAAGGCCTGGCTGTACGCGCTCGCGCGCTGGTCCTGTCTGCGCCGGCTCGCCGAGCGCAAGCGCCGGCGCCCGGGGGCGTACGTCGCCCTTCCGGCACGCGCTGCGCACGCCCCGTCCTCCGCGCCACCGGTCTCCGAGGAGGCCGCCGAACGCCGTCGCGCCGAACTCGCCCGGCTTGCCTGGCCCGAGGCGGCCGGCACCACCCCGGAGCAGCGCGAAGCCCTTGAACTCGCCGTACGCCACCAGCTCGGCACCCGCGAGGTCGCAGCCGTCCTCGGCCGCGCCCCAGCCGCTGCCCGCGAACTGCTCGCCGCCGCCGCTTGCGAGGTGGAACGGACCCGCGCCGCCCTTGCCGTCGTGGAGGACGGCGACTGCCCGACCATCGCCCGCCTCACCGACGACCACCAGGTGCTGCTCTCCGCCACCCTCCGCCGCGAACTCGTCCGGCACGTCGACGACTGCCCGCGCTGCCGCCGCACCGCCGAGCGCGTCGGCGCGTCCGGGCCGTGGCCCGGCTCGGCCGTGATGCCCGAGGCTCTTCCGCTCCTGGAGGCGCCGCGCGCCGCCGTCCATGTCGCGATGCTGCACGTTCCACGGGCCCGCGCGGCGGCCCCGCGCTTCGACCGCACCGGCTTCCCCATGGACCCCAAGGACCACGCGGCCCGCCGCGACCGGATGCGCGCACGGGCCGTCACCACGACCGTCGTGGCCACCGTCGTCGCCGCGCCCGTCCTGGCCCTGTGGGCGGCCTACCGCGGCGCCCCGCTCACCGGCGAGGGCCGCGACACCTCCTCGGTGACCGCGAGCGAGGCGGACGGATCCGCCGGCATGTCCGGCGAGCACGCCTACAGCCGCTACGAGAACTCCGGGAACACCCGCAACGGGCCCGTCCCCCGGTACACCGCCGGCAGCCGCGCGCCCGGCATCTCGGTGGAGGTCCTCAGCCCTGGAGCCGTGCCACCGGACCGGCCGGGGGAAGCGGCCCCCGGCACGCTCACTGTCACCGCCCGGTCCGGCGACGGCACGACGGCCCTCACGCTGACCGCGGCGGGCAGCACACCCGTGACCTGGTCGGCCTGGACCGATGCTCCCTGGCTCCGGCTGAGCGAGTCCTCGGGGACGCTCGCCCCCGGCGAGTCCGTCACGGTGTACGTCACCGTGGACCACGCCTACGAGCCGCCGGGCCTCTGGGAGGCCCGTATCGGCCTGGATCCGTCCGGCGTGATCGTCCGGATCACCGGCCAGGGCGCGGTCCCGGCGGAGCCGACACCGGAGCCGTCGACGTCCATGCCGCCCCCGTCGCCCACGGAGCCGACGCCCACGCCGCCCACGCCGTCCCCGTCGGAGCCCACGCCGTCGCCCACGGATTCCGCGTCCCCCGCGCCGACCGTCTCGGAGAGCCCGTCGCCCTCCGGCGAATGAGCCGCCTCACCCCCTGGTGCCCCTCCCGGCAACGTTTGCCCCGTCGCGACGCTCCCTCAGCTACCTCCCCCAGCTACCCCCAGGGTGCCCCCGGGCGCGCACGCTCGCTGCGTTGGCCGAAAACCCGAGTAGCGCTGCTACAAGGGTCTTCAGCCGCCGTGCGATCGCACGCACCGGACGCCGCTCCTTGACGGGCAAAGGTTGCCGGTCGCGGCACTAGTCGACCGGGTCCGCGGGGTGCGGGGCGACCAGGGGCAGCCCGGCCGCGAGGCGGGCTTCGCAGAGCTCCACGAGACGGTCGTACGCCTCCTTGCCCATCAGCTCCGTCAGTTCCGCCCGGTACGACACGTACACCGGCTCGCCCGCGCCGTGCGCCGAGGTCGCATTGGTGCACCACCAGTGCAGGTCGTGGCCGCCCGGGCCCCAGCCCCGCCGGTCGTACTCGCCGATGGAGATCCGGAGCACCCGTGTGTCGTCGGGCCGGTCGATCCAGTCGAATGTCCGTCGTATCGGAAGCTGCCAGCAGACGTCCGGCTTGGTCTCCAGCGGCTCGCGTTCCTCCCGCAGCGCCAGGATGTGCAGCGAGCAGCCTGCCCCGCCCTTGAAGCCGGGCCGGTTCTGGAAGATGCAGGAGCCCTTCCAGCGCCGGGTCTGGCGCTCGCCGTCCTCGTCGAGTTGCACCCAGCCGCTCTCCGTGCCGACGTCGTGGAACTGCCAGATCTCGGGGGTGAGCCGCGCCACATGGCCGGCCACCCGCTTCTCGTCGTCCTCGTCGGAGAAGTGGGCGCCCAGCGTGCAGCAGCCGTCGTCGGCGCGGCCGGCCTGGATGCCCTGGCAGCCGCTGCCGAAAATGCAGTTCCAGCGTGAGGTGAGCCAGGTCAGATCACAGCGGAAGACCTGCTCGTCGTCGGCCGGGTCGGGGAACTCGACCCAGGCGCGAGCGAAATCGAGCCCCTTCTCGTCCTTCTTGAGCTGCTTCGCGGTCTTCTCGGCTTTGTCCGGCTTCGCCTTTTTCGTCTTTGGCACAAAGTCAAGCGTATGCGTGGGTGCGCAGTAGCGTTCCGTCTATGAGACTCGGAGTCCTCGACGTGGGATCGAACACGGTTCATCTGCTGGTGGTGGACGCGCACCCCGGCGCCCGCCCGCTGCCCGCGCACTCGCACAAGGCCGAGCTGCGCCTGGCGGAGCTCCTGGACGAGAGCGGAGCGATCGGCCACCACGGAGTCGACCGGCTCATCGCCACGATCAAGGACGCCATGGAGGCGGCCGAGGACAAGGGCGTCGAGGACGTGCTGCCGTTCGCCACCTCCGCCGTGCGTGAGGCGACCAACGCCGACGACGTGCTGGCCAGGGTCAGGCATGAGACGGGCGTCGATCTGACCGTGCTCTCCGGCACCGAGGAGGCCCGCCTGACCTTCCTCGCCGCCCGCCGCTGGTTCGGCTGGTCCTCCGGGAAGCTGCTGCTGCTGGACATCGGTGGCGGCTCGCTGGAGATCGCCTACGGCCTCGACGAGGAACCCGACGCCGCCGCGTCGCTGCCGCTCGGCGCCGGACGCCTCACCACCGGCTGGCTGCCCGGCGACCCGCCCGACCCGGCGGACGTCAAGGCGCTGCGCCGCCATGTCCGCGCGCAGATCGCCGGCAGGGTCGGTGAATTCAGCCGTCTCGGCAGCCCCGACCACGTCGTGGCGACCTCCAAGACCTTCAAGCAGCTCGCCAGGATCGCGGGCGCCGCCCGGTCCGCCGAGGGCCTCTACGTGGAGCGCACCCTGGGACGCACGTCACTGGAGGAATGGGTCCCCAAGCTCGCCGCCATGACCGTCGACCAGCGCAGCCGGCTCCCCGGCGTCTCGGAGGGCCGAGCGTCCCAGCTGCTGGCGGGAGCCCTGGTCGCGGAGGGTGCGATGGACCTGTTCGGGGTGGACGAGCTGGAGATCTGCCCCTGGGCGCTGCGCGAGGGTGTGATCCTGCGGCGTCTTGACCACCTGCCCACCGAGTAGGGAGGGCCTTTACGCTGTCCTTCGTGGCAGAACCTGTGGTGCGCATCCCGGATGCGAAGGTCGCCCTGTCGACGGCCTCCGTCTATCCGGAGTCCACGGCTACGGCCTTCGAGGTCGCCGCGCGCCTGGGCTACGACGGTGTCGAGGTCATGGTCTGGACGGACCCGGTGAGCCAGGACATCGAGGCGCTGCGGCGGCTCTCCGACGACCACGGGGTGCCGATCCTCGCCGTGCACGCGCCCTGTCTGCTGGTCACCCAGAGGGTGTGGTCCACGGACCCGTGGACCAAGCTCCAGCGGGCGCGGGCGGCGGCCGAGAAGCTGGGGGCGACGACGGTCGTCGTGCATCCCCCCTTCCGCTGGCAGCGGCAGTACGCCCGGGACTTCGTCACCGGGATCTGGCGCATGGCGGACGAGACCGATGTCCGCTTCGCCGTCGAGAACATGTACCCCTGGCGCTACCGCGACCGCGAGCTGCTCGCCTACGCGCCGGGCTGGGACGTCACCAAGGAGGACTACCGGCACTTCACGGTCGACCTCTCGCACGCCGCCACGGCCCGTACGGACACCCTGGCCATGGTCGACCGGATGGGCAACAGGCTGGCCCACGTCCATCTCGCCGACGGCAAGGGATCGGCCAAGGACGAGCACCTGGTGCCGGGCCGCGGCGAGCAGCCCTGCGCCGAGCTGCTGGAGCGGCTCGCGGTCTCCGGCTTCGACGGCCATGTGGTCATCGAGGTCAATACACGGCGCGCCATGTCCGCCGCCGAACGCGAGGCCGATCTTGCGGAGGCGCTGGCGTTCACCCGTTTGCACCTGGCGTCCTCGGTCCGGTTGTCATGACGGCCGAGCCGAGACGCAGGGGCCGTCCGTCCCGCAAGGACGCGGAGTCGGGCCCGGGCGCCCGGGAACGGATCCTGGAGGCGGCCCGTACGGAATTCGCCGAGCGTGGATACGACAAGACGTCGGTGCGTGGCATCGCGAAGGCCGCGGGCGTGGACCCGGCGCTGGTTCATCACTACTTCGGTACGAAGGACGAGGTCTTCGCGGCCGCCGTCGAGGTGTCCTTCGAGCCGGCCATGATCGTCCCGGCTGTACTGGGGCAGGGACCGGAGGGCATCGGGGAACGGCTGGCCCGCCACTTCCTCGGGGTGTGGGAGAACCCGGTGACGCGGGCTCCGCTGCTGGCGGTCGTGCGGTCGGCGGTGACGCACGAGACGGCGGCGACGGTGCTGCGCGGCTTCGTGCTGCGCCGGGTGCTGGAGCGCGTGGCGACGGATCTCGACGTACCGGATCCGAAGTTCCGGGCCGAGTTGGCCGCCTCGCACATGATCGGCATCGCCCTGCTGCGGTACGTCCTGCGGATGGAGCCGCTGGCCTCGGCGGATCCGGAGGAGATCGTGGCAGTGGTGGCTCCGACGCTTCAGCGCTACCTGACCGGGAACTGAGTCGGGTGTCCCGCAGTGTGGACAAATCGTCCCGGTCCTGGAGACGGGGCGTAGGCTCGTAGAAGCCACATCTGTCTGAAGGAGCGAGCGACGATGCCCGAGCTGAGGTCCCGCACTGTCACCCACGGCCGCAACATGGCGGGCGCCCGCGCCCTTATGCGGGCGTCGGGCGTAGCGAGCGAGGACATCGGCAAGCCGATCATCGCCGTCGCCAACTCCTTCACCGAGTTCGTGCCCGGCCACACCCACCTGGCGCCGGTCGGCCGTATCGTCTCCGACGCGATCCGCGCGGCGGGTGCGGTGCCGCGCGAGTTCAACACCATCGCGGTCGACGACGGCATCGCGATGGGCCACGGCGGCATGCTCTACTCGCTGCCCTCGCGCGACCTGATCGCCGACTCGGTGGAGTACATGGTCGAGGCGCACTGCGCCGATGCCCTGATCTGCATCTCCAACTGCGACAAGATCACCCCCGGCATGCTGATGGCCGCGATGCGCCTCAACATCCCGGCGATCTTCGTCTCCGGCGGCCCGATGGAGGCCGGCCAGGCGACGCTGGTGGACGGTACGGTCCGCAAGCTCGACCTGATCAACGCCATCGTGGACTCGGTCGACGACAAGGTCTCGGACGAGGACGTCCTCCGCATCGAGGAGAACGCCTGCCCGACCTGCGGTTCGTGTTCCGGCATGTTCACCGCCAACTCGATGAACTGCCTCGCCGAGGCCATCGGCCTGGCCCTGCCCGGCAACGGCTCGGTCCTCGCCACCCACACGGCGCGCAAGGCCCTGTACGAGAACGCCGGCCGTACGGTCGTCGAGATCACCAAGCGCTACTACGAGGACGGCGACGAGTCCGTCCTGCCGCGCAACATCGCCACCCGCAAGGCCTTCGAGAACGCCATGGCCCTCGACATCGCCATGGGCGGCTCCACCAACACGATCCTCCACCTGCTCGCCGCCGCCCAGGAAGCCGGGCTGGACTACGACCTCAAGGACATCGACGCCGTCTCGCGCCGCGTTCCCTGCCTGGCCAAGGTCGCCCCGAACGTCGCCCCCACCGGCACGTACTACATGGAGGACGTGCACCGCGCCGGCGGCATCCCCGCGATCCTCGGCGAGCTCCACCGCGGCGGCCTGCTCAACGAGGACGTCCACACCGTCCACTCCGTGTCCCTCGCCGAATGGCTCAAGACCTGGGACGTCCGCGGCGGCTCCCCCTCCGAGGAGGCCGTCGAGCTCTGGCACGCCGCCCCCGGCTGCAAGCGCTCCGCGACCGCCTTCTCACAGTCCGAGCGCTGGGACTCCCTCGACCTCGATGCCGAGAACGGCTGCATCCGCTCCGTCGAGCACGCCTACTCCAAGGACGGCGGTCTGGCGGTCCTCAAGGGCAACATCGCTGTCGACGGCTGCGTCGTGAAGACGGCCGGCGTCGACGAGTCGATCTGGACCTTCGAGGGCCCGGCCGTCGTCTGCGAGTCGCAGGAGGAGGCCGTCGACAAGATCCTCGGCAAGGTCGTCAAGGAGGGTGACGTCGTCGTCATCCGCTACGAGGGCCCCAAGGGCGGCCCGGGCATGCAGGAGATGCTCTACCCGACGTCCTTCCTCAAGGGCCGAGGCCTGGGCAAGGCCTGCGCCCTGATCACCGACGGCCGCTTCTCCGGCGGCACGTCCGGCCTCTCCATCGGCCACGCCTCGCCCGAGGCGGCGTCGGGCGGCGTGATCGCGCTCGTCCAGGACGGCGACCGGATCCGTATCGACATCCCGAACCGCTCGATCGACCTCCTCGTCCCCGACGAGGAGCTGGCCGCCCGCCGCGAGGCCCTCGGTGGCGTCTGCGCCCCGAAGAACCGCGAGCGCAAGGTCTCGGCCGCGCTGCGCGCGTACGCGGCGATGGCGACCAGCGCGGACAAGGGTGCGGTCAGGGACGTCTCCAAGCTGGGCTGAGCGGTCCGAGCTCCCGCCGTGTGGGCGCCCGGGGTTGGCCGGGCACCGACTCCTCGTAACGGTATGACTGCACTACGCTTCCTCGGGCTCATGTCCTGCCATGAACGAGGGAGATCATGTTACGCAGACTCGGACAGCGCCTGGCCGTCGTCGCGGCATCCGTTGCCGGCCTCGCCGCCCTGACCATCACGCCGGCCCACGCGGTGACCCCGTCGGGCCTGTGCGGCACCGGCTACTCGCAGATCGACTCGCACGTGTTCACCAACGGCAGCGTCGAGTTCGCCCGCATCTACCTCCTCTACAACACGGGCAACGGCTACAACTGCGTCGTCACACTGCACAGCTCCGCGACCGGCGGCATGCCCCTCACCACCGGCGCCTGGCTGGACGTCGCGAACGACGGCAAGGGGCAGGCGAAGGACCAGAGCGTCTACTCGTCGTACGCCGGCCCGGTGCGCCTGTACGCCGGCAACACATGCGTGAGGTGGGGCGGCATGATCGAGGCGGGCGTCAGCACCTTCACGTACACCAGCCCGTGGGAGCACTGCGGCTGACGCGCACTCATGTCACCAGCGCGCGGGATCCGCGGCGTCCACGGCGAAGACGGACCCGTCGGGGGCGGAGGCGAACACCTTCCCCCCGACGGCGACGGGCGCGGGGAGGGCCGGTATGAAGGTGTACTTCCCGTCAGCCATCCGGGGCTTGGTCTGCCCGAGGAGGCGGCCCTTGGCCGCGTCGACGGCCAGGAGCCTGCCGTCGGCGGCGGTGAGGTAGACGTGCCCGTTGGCGACGACGGGTTGCGATGCCCTCGCTGCGGACGTCTCCAGCCGCCATGGTTGCGTCCCCGCCTCGGTATCGACGGCCAGAAGAGATCCGCCGGCCCCGAAGACATAGACAGTGTCGCCGTCAACTGCGCCCTGCGCCTGGGATATGGGGGCATCGAGGCGGATACGGCGGATCGACCGCGTCGCGATGTCGAGCCGGACGACTGCGTCAGCGTCGGTCACGCTGTCCAGGGACAGCAGGAACAGGGCGCCATCGGCGGTGCCGACTGGCGTGAGAATGCCCGGCACGCGTCGTGTCCACAGCACGTTGCCGTTGTCCGGACTGATGGCCTTGACCGAAGTGGTCGCGCTGTCTTTCGCGACGGTGGTCAGATAGAACGGTCCATCGTCGGCGGATAGCAGCTCGGTGCCGCTGCTGCCGAGCTGCCGCGCCCAACGGCGCGTTCCCGTGGTGCTGTCGAGTGATGTGACGACGCCGTCCGGCCTCGCCACCAGGACTGAGTCCCCAGCGGGGTGGAGCGTGGAGAACGCGTCTGCCTTTGCGCTCCAGCGCAAGCCGCCTGAGCTGGGGTCGAGGGCCTCGATCTGGTCACTTCCCGGCTGAGGCGGGATCAGCAGTAGTCCGCCTGCCGGCACGGGGGGCATGTCTCGGTCAGTCGCAGTGGACCGTTCCGACCAGGCTGCCTCACCGCTGTCCAGGTTCAGTCGCACGGCCTTGATTTCGCCCACTGTGCAGTAGAGGGCGTTGTACGCGGAGGAACAGTAGGGGGTAGGACTCTTTTCCATGCTGGTCAGGGGCACGGACCAGGGGTGGAACGCCACCTGAGCAGCCACAGGCGGCCGAGGCTTGGCGTCCTGGATGTTGTTGTTCGAGGGCACAGCCAAGAAGGCCAGTCCACTCGCTGCCAGCGTCAGCGCCACGGCGGCCGCCACAGCCCAGCGGTGGCGCCCGCTGCGCTTCGGAAGCGTGGTTTCAGTTGGCGCGGGAGACGCCGAAGCGTCCGTGGGGTTCTTGAGTGGACTCGGGAACTGCTGCGTTCGTATGAATGCCTCGGTCCCATAGGCGGCGGAACGCAAGGAGACCATCAGGTCATCAGGGGAGGGCCGTTCTGCCGGGTCCTTGGCGAGGCAGCGGCGGATCAGCGGTTCGAGATCCTCGGGCACGCCTGTCAGTTCCGGCTCGTCGTGTACGACCTGATAGGCGACCAGATAGGGACTGTCCGAATCGAAGGGGCCGCTCCCGGTCGCCGCATGCACCATCACGGCACCCATGGCGAATACATCGGCAGCCGGCCCCACTTCACGGGGCCGCTGGAACTGCTCGGGAGCCATGAAGGGCGGTGTGCCGATCAGCTTGCCCGTCTCCGTACGAAGATCGCTGTCCGCGGGCCGGGAGATTCCAAAGTCGATGACCTTGGGACCGTCGGCGGCGAGCAGCACATTGCTGGGCTTGAGGTCGCGGTGCACAACACCGGCGCGGTGGATGTCGCGCAGCGCCTCGGCGAGGCCCGCGCCGAGCCTGCGAACCTGCACAGCATCCATGGGGCCGTTCTGCTTCACCTGCTCGGCCAAGGTGGGGCCGGGGATGAACCGCGTGGCCATCCAAGGCCGTTCCGCGTCCGGGTCGGCGTCCACGACCGGCGCGGTGAAGGCGCCGCTGACCTTGCGAGCGGCCGACACCTCCTGCCGGAACCGTGCTCGGAACTCAGGATCCCTGGCGTGCTCCGCATGGACGACCTTGATGGCGAGACGCATGCCGGAGACGGAGGTGGCCAGATGGACGACCCCCATGCCACCCGTGCCAAGGCGAGCTCCGAGACGGTACTGCCCTGCGTATTCCGGATGTTCCGCCTTCGGGCTGAACCCGTCGCTGCGCAGCGGCGGCATCGCCCACCCCCGTGTGTTCGTCCGCAAGCGCGATACATGGAGAGTAGTCGATGATGCGTGCGATACCGCTGGGGCTTGCTAGCCTGCGGAATGCAAGAGTGAACCTCAAGGGGGGAGGGCCACATGACTGGTGAGAACACCGAGGCCACCGTCGAGCAGTTGGCCGCTGCGGATTCAATCGCGAAGTACTACCCAGTTGCCCCGGGTGTGCGTCTGAACGTCCGTAGTGGGCCTGGCACCCAGTACCGGATCGTCAAGGTTCTTCCGGAGGGGGGAAGCGTCCCGGTCAACTGCCAGTGCCCTGGCACGACGGTGACCGGCCCGTACGGCACGACGAATCTGTGGGACAACATCGCGAACGGCCAGTTCGTGTCTGACGCGTACGTGAAAACTGGCAGCGACGGCTACGTGGCTGTCCGCTGTGGGGGCTGAAGGCGGACAGCGTGACCATGGACAGAAGGCGCGCGCTCGCCATGGGCGCCGGACTCGCAGCCGGCGCCGTCACGGCGGCCACGGCCACCGAGGCGCAGGCAGAGACATATGCGAAGTACTACCCAGTGGCTCGCCCGACGTCAATCTGAACGTGCGCAGCGGACCTGGGACTCAGTACCGGATCGTGGACGTCCTCTCGTCTGGGGTTCGCGTGCCGATCAACTGCCAGGTCCCCGGCGAGACAGTAACGGGCCCTTACGGCACGTCGAACCTCTGGGACAACATCGTGAACGACACGTTCGTATCTGATGCCTACGTGTACACAGGCAGCGACGGATACGTCGCCACTCGTTGCTCCTGACCGCCCGGGGATAATCGACCTCGTGAGCGAGAACGACAGCACCCCGCCGACGCCCGCCGGACCGCAGCCCGAGTCCCTTCGGTTCTTCGGGACGACCTGGGTCGGCCACGACGACGGGTACGGGCTGCGGCGCGTCGGCGTCGCCGTGGGGTCGCTGCTCGCCGCTGCGGCCGGGTGCTTCGTCCTGCGGTTCGCCTACGAGGGCCTGGTCACCGCCCAGGTCGGCGGTTTCGTCAACCTCCTCGTGGTTGTGATGTTCGCGATCTGCAGTGCCATAGCCTTCCAGCGCACCTGGGACGGCTTCTCGCGCCGCCCGGCCGACCCCGCGCGCGAGGCGCAGCTGCGCAGCCTCAAGGCGATCGGTTTCATCGGCGCGCTCGTGGCCTACTTCTTCCGCTCGCTTGCCGAGGCCCCCGGTGAGCGGCTGCTCCGCACCGAGTACGAGACGGCCCTCGCCCAGTACGAGCGCCGCCGCGGCACCCGCGCCGGCAACCCGGCTGTCCGAAAGAAGCCGAAGCCCAAGCGGAAGAAGTGATCCGAGGCCCACGATGAGCGCATGACGCAGACGACTCGCGCGCTCTCCTTCGACCAGGTCGCCGCCCAGTACGCCGCCGCCCGCCCCGGTTATCCGCCCGCGCTCTTCGGTGCCGTCGAGGACATCGCCGGCAGCCCCCTCAAGGGCGCCGACGTGGTCGACGTCGGCGCCGGTACCGGCATAGCCACCGCCCTTCTGCGTGACCGAGGCGCCCACGTCATCGCCGTCGAGCCGGGCCCGGGCATGGCCGCCCGGCTGCGCAGCGCCCTCCCCGACGTACCTCTCGTGCTCGGGACCGGTGATGCCCTGCCACTTGCCGATTCCTCCGTCGATTTCATCACCTACGCCCAGGCCTGGCACTGGACCGACCCGAAGCGTTCCGTTCCCGAGGCCATCCGGGTCCTGCGGCCGGGCGGGACCCTCGCCCTGTGGTGGAACGTGTCGGACCCGGACGTCGCCTGGGCGGCCGAGCAGGATGCGCGGCTCGCCCGCAGCTTCAACGGCGTCGGGGGGAACCGGCACCCCTACAGCGTTACCCGGAAGGCGCCGGAGATCCTCCGTGACCTGGACCCGGCCCTCGAACCGGTCTATCGCTGCCTGCGCTGGAGCCGGCGTGTCCCGCTCGACTCGCACATCGCCAATCTCGGCAGTCACTCCGTCTTCAGGATGGTCGGCCCGAACGTGGCCGCCGCATTCCTGGCCCACGAACGCACCCGCCTCCTGCGCATCTTCCCCGACGGGATTGTCGAGGAGGCCTACGCCGTGGACCTCACGGTGGTGCGAAAGCCGGGCCGCCCGTAACGCTCCTCCTTGCCTGTCGGCTCGCGGAGGCGGCCCGGCAGGCATGGCGTGCCTGCGGGCCGTCGGCCGACTCCCGCCCTCAGTGCCCTTCGGCGGTGCCGACGCCGCGGCCCATCCTCCCGACGAGCCCGACGACACCCGCGACCACCGCACCCCGCCACAGCCCGTCCCACAGGCCGCTGAAGAAGCCTCCGGTCGTCAGCGCCTGACGTATCAGCACATCCGAGACGACCATCAGTGCGGCCGGCACCGCCGCCACCCGCCAGGGGTGGGCCGCCGCCCATCGCCGTATCCGCCGGTCCTCACGGTCCTGCCGGCCGAGCCCGGGGAGCACCGCGCCCGCACCGCCGACCAGGAAGAACAGCATCAGTGCGACGGACACCGCGCCGGCCGCCTCGCCCCGCCCGAGCCCGCCGCTGATCGTGCCGATGAGCAGTGAGACACCGCCGCCCAGGGCGCCCACCACGGCGGCGGCCCGCCACGGTCCGAGAGTCGCCGACGCGACGGCGAGGTGCCGCCGCTCGGCCTTGGAGATTTCGCCGTTCCGCGTCATACAGCCACGGTCCTCCCGTGCCAAGTGCCGCCGCCATGGGGGATGACCCTGATCTGTCCCCGACTTGCCCCCGAGTCCCGAGCCCCGAGTTCCGTATCCCCTGCCCCGCTTTCCCCGTCGCGCATCCCGAGGGCGCCGCAGCGGGCCTTGACCGGTGGCTGCCCCTGCCGCATTATTCATCGCATGATGAATTACGCTCCCGAGTCAACGGCGACAGACGGGGCCGCCATCAGGGCCCGCGGCCTCACCGTCGTGCGCGGCACGCGCACCGTCCTGCGCGGACTCGACTTCGACGTGCCGCGCGGCCGGATCACCGGCCTGCTCGGCCCCTCCGGGTGCGGCAAAACGACCCTCATGCGATCCGTCGTCGGCACCCAGGCCAAGGTCAGCGGCACCCTGGAGGTCCTCGGCCACCCCGCGGGCGAAGCGTCCCTCCGCCCCCGCATCGGATACGTCACCCAGGCCCCCTCGGTCTACGACGATCTGACGGTCCGCCAGAACCTCGACTACTTCGCCGCCGTCCTCGACCCCGGCCGCGCCTCCGCCTCCCGCCGTCGCGAAGCCGTCACCCAGGCCATCGCCGACGTCGACCTCGCCACCCACACCGGCGCCCTCGCCGGAAACCTCTCCGGCGGCCAGCGCAGCCGCGTCTCCCTCGCCGTCGCCCTGCTCGGCACGCCGGAACTCCTCGTCCTCGACGAGCCGACCGTGGGCCTGGATCCCGTGCTCCGCCGCGATCTGTGGGCCCTCTTCCACACCATCGCCGAGCAGCGGCGCACGACCCTCCTGGTCTCCTCCCACGTCATGGACGAGGCCGAGCGCTGCCACAGCCTGCTCCTCATGCGCGAGGGCGAGATCCTCGCGGAGGACACCCCGGACGCCCTTCGCGCCCGCACCGGCTGCGCCACCGTCGAAGAGGCCTTCCTCCAACTGGTCGACGAGGCCGCCGGACGACCTGCCGTACAGCAGCACCAAGCCCCCGAGGAGCTCGCGCGATGAACCTCTCCCGTACGCTCGCGACCGCCGCCCGCGTCCTGCGCCAGCTGCGCCACGACCCGCGCACGATCGTGCTGATGCTCCTCGTCCCCTGCGTGATGATCTTCCTGCTGCGGTACGTGTTCGACGGCAGCCCTCAGACCTTCGACGCCATCGGCGCCTCGCTGCTCGGCATCTTCCCGCTGATCACGATGTTCCTGGTGACCTCGATAGCCACCCTGCGTGAACGCACCAACGGCACCCTGGAGCGGCTGCTCGCCATGCCCCTGGGCAAGGCCGATCTGATCGCCGGCTACGCCCTGGCCTTCGGCGGCCTCGCCATCGTCCAGTCGGCCCTCGCCACCGCGCTCTCCATCTGGGGCCTCGGCCTCGACGTCACCGGCTCGCCCTGGCTACTGCTGCTCGTCGCTCTGCTGGACGCCCTGCTCGGCACGGCCCTGGGCCTCTTCGTCTCCGCTTTCGCGGCATCCGAGTTCCAGGCGGTGCAGTTCATGCCCGCGGTGATCTTCCCGCAGCTGCTTCTGTGCGGCCTGTTCACCCCGCGCGACAGGATGCAGCCGGCCCTGGAGGCCGTCTCCGACGTGCTGCCCATGTCGTACGCCGTCGACGGCATGAACCAGGTCCTCCGGCACACGGACGTCACCGCCGCCTTCGTCCGCGACGCCCTGGTCGTCGCCGGCTGCGCCGTCCTCGTTCTCGCCCTCGGCGCCGCGACCCTCCGCCGCCGCACCGCCTGAACCCACCCCCGTACCGCCCCTCGGACACCTGCCACGTGCCCGCGCCCCCAGTGCGAGGATGTGGAGGGTACGTACATACGCACCCCCACCGGCGAGGTGACCCGCATGACCCAGACCGTCGCAGTCCTTGGCACCGGAAAGATCGGCGAGGCCCTGCTCAGCGGCATGATCCGGGCCGGCTGGCCCTCCGCCCACCTGCTGGTCACCGCCCGTCGCGCCGATCGCGCGGAAGAGCTGCGCACCCGCTACGGCGTCGAGGTCGTCACCAACGCCGAGGCCGCCAAGCGGGCCGACACCCTCATCCTGACCGTCAAGCCGCAGGACATGGGCAAACTCCTCGACGAGCTCACCCCCCATGTCACCTCCGAGCGCCTCGTCATCAGCGCGGCCGCCGGCATCCCCACCGCCTTCATCGAGGAGCGTCTCGCCCCCGATGTGCCCGTCGTCCGGGTCATGCCGAACACCCCCGTACTCGTCGACGAGGGCATGTCCGTCATCTCGGCCGGCAGCCACGCCACGGCGGCCGACCTGACCCACGCCGAGGAGATCTTCGGAGGCGTCGGCAAGACCCTCCGTGTCCCCGAGTCCCAGCAGGACGCGGCCACCGCGCTCTCCGGATCGGGACCGGCGTACTTCTACTACCTCGTCGAGGCCATGACCGATGCCGGAATCCTGCTCGGTCTGCCTCGCGCCCAGGCGCACGACCTGATCGTGCAGGCCGCCATCGGCGCCGCGGTCATGCTCCGCGACAGCGGCGAGCACCCGGTCAAGCTCCGCGAGGCCGTCACCTCCCCCGCCGGTACGACCATCAGCGCCATCCGCGAGCTGGAGAACCACGGTGTACGGGCCGCCTTGATCGCCGCACTCGAAGCGGCCCGCGACCGCAGCCGCGAACTCGCCTCCGGCAACGGCTGAGCCACAAGCGACCGCCGCCCCCCCGACGCGCTCCATGTGTCGGGGGGTGCGGCGGCCGGGGACGCGGGAAATCCCGCCCTACGCGAGTGAGACCCGCGGCGATCAGCTCGCCCCTCGTCACCACCCGCGCGAAGTGTCCACCGTGCAATGACACCGCCGTCACCCGCGTCAGCTCGTCCGCCGTTGCCGTCCCCGGACGGCGCGACTACCGCGCCGCTTTCCGTCAGCCGACGGGCGGCAGCAGCCCCACCGCCCGATAGGCCCGGTCCACCACCGGCCGCGCGAGCTTCCTGGCCCGTTCGGCCCCTGCCCTCAGCACCTCGTCCACATATCCCGGATCGGCCACCAGTTCCGCATGCCGCTCACGCAGGGGCCGTAGCAACTCCACGACCGCCTCCGCCGTGTCCTTCTTCAGAGCGCCGTACGACCTGTACGCACCGGCCAGCTCCTCCGGGTCCCCGCCCTCGCACGCAGCGAGCACATCGAGCAGATTCGCCACCCCGGGCCGGCGCTCCCGGTCGTACTCCACGTCCTGACCACTGTCGGTCACCGCGCGCATGATCTTCTTCCGCACGACATCGGCATCGTCCAGCAGATAGACGATCCCGCCCGTGGCCGTGTGCGACTTGCCCATCTTGGAAAGCGGCGACTGCAGATCCATCACTCGCGCCGCCACCGGCGGATGCGTCGCCCTCGGTACGACGAAGGTGTGCCCGTATCGCTGGTTGAACCGTTCCGCCAGATCCCGCGTCAGCTCGACATGCTGCGTCTGGTCGTCACCCACGGGCACTTCTTCCGTCCTGTACGCCAGGATGTCGGCCGCCATCAGCACCGGATACGTCAGCAGTGACAGCCGTACGCTCCCACCCCGCGCCCGTTCCTGAGCCGCCTTCTCCTTGTACTGAATCATCCGCCGCATTTCCCCGTCCGTGGCGGTGCACTCGAGCAGGTACGAGAGGCGAGTGTGCTCGTCCACATGGCTCTGTACGAATACGGTGCACAGCTTCGGATCCAGGCCGGCGGCCAGCAGCACGGAGGCGGCCTGCCTGCTCAGTCTGTGCACCCGCGCCGGATCGTGTTCCACGGTCAGGGCATGCAGATCGACCACGCAGAACAGCGCGTCGGCCCCGTGCTGGTCGATCTCGGCCCACCGGCGGACGGCTCCCAGGTAGTTGCCCAGTGTCAGATGCCCGGTCGGCTTGACCCCGCTGAAGATCCGCGTCATCTCTCCCTTGTCCCTCCGTGTCGGAGCCGCCGCGCCGGGCGGCCCTGGCTCCCCGGGAGGAGATACGCGAACGGCCGCCGAGGCGGCGGCCGTTGAGCGCATACGTGTCTGTCGGCCGCCGTCAGGCGGCCCACCACTGAAGAGTGCACGTACGCGTAGTCATGCAGGCCAGGGTAGCCCTCCCGGCCCCGAGTTGACACAGGTTTGCCGGAACCGTAGTGTTCTCCGAGTTGTCCGACGTGAGAGCCGACTCAGGTCGGTCCCCGGGCAACCATTCCGTAAGAACCACACCAAGCGAGCGGCATGCCGTCGTCTCGTTTTCCGTGCGCTTTTGCGAAATGAGGAATCCGCGTTCGAAGAGCGCAGCCCCGATTGGCTTCGGGGAGCAGGAATCCGCTAAAGTCTCACTCGTCGGAACGGCCCAAAAGTCGGGAAGGCAACCCCCTCTGACTGGGAATCAGACGCCGAAAGGATCTGATAGAGTCGGAACCGCCGGAAAGGGAAACGCGAAAGCGGAGAACTTCACGGCAGCCCGCTCCAGCGGGTGGCGGAAACGGAAATCGGATCTGCTAAGCTGGAAACACCGAAGGGAAGCGCCCGGAGGAAAGCCCCAGAGAATGTCGCTGCGGGTGAGTACGAAGGAAGCGTCCGTTCCTTGAGAACTCAACAGCGTGCCAAAAATCAACGCCAGATTAGTTGATACCCCGTCTCTCTTGAGACGAGGTTCCTTTGAAAAGTCCTACTTGCCCTTGTGGTGGGTAGGCGAAAACACAGCGAGGACGCTGTGAACGGTCGGATCATTCCTCCGACTGTTCCGCTCAACGCGAGTGTCACTCCCGATTACGGGAAAACATTCACGGAGAGTTTGATCCTGGCTCAGGACGAACGCTGGCGGCGTGCTTAACACATGCAAGTCGAACGATGAAGCCCTTCGGGGTGGATTAGTGGCGAACGGGTGAGTAACACGTGGGCAATCTGCCCTTCACTCTGGGACAAGCCCTGGAAACGGGGTCTAATACCGGATATCACTCTCTCTCGCATGGGAGAGGGTTGAAAGCTCCGGCGGTGAAGGATGAGCCCGCGGCCTATCAGCTTGTTGGTGGGGTAATGGCCTACCAAGGCGACGACGGGTAGCCGGCCTGAGAGGGCGACCGGCCACACTGGGACTGAGACACGGCCCAGACTCCTACGGGAGGCAGCAGTGGGGAATATTGCACAATGGGCGAAAGCCTGATGCAGCGACGCCGCGTGAGGGATGACGGCCTTCGGGTTGTAAACCTCTTTCAGCAGGGAAGAAGCGAAAGTGACGGTACCTGCAGAAGAAGCGCCGGCTAACTACGTGCCAGCAGCCGCGGTAATACGTAGGGCGCAAGCGTTGTCCGGAATTATTGGGCGTAAAGAGCTCGTAGGCGGCCTGTCACGTCGGATGTGAAAGCCCGGGGCTTAACCCCGGGTCTGCATTCGATACGGGCAGGCTAGAGTGTGGTAGGGGAGATCGGAATTCCTGGTGTAGCGGTGAAATGCGCAGATATCAGGAGGAACACCGGTGGCGAAGGCGGATCTCTGGGCCATTACTGACGCTGAGGAGCGAAAGCGTGGGGAGCGAACAGGATTAGATACCCTGGTAGTCCACGCCGTAAACGTTGGGAACTAGGTGTTGGCGACATTCCACGTCGTCGGTGCCGCAGCTAACGCATTAAGTTCCCCGCCTGGGGAGTACGGCCGCAAGGCTAAAACTCAAAGGAATTGACGGGGGCCCGCACAAGCAGCGGAGCATGTGGCTTAATTCGACGCAACGCGAAGAACCTTACCAAGGCTTGACATATACCGGAAACGGCCAGAGATGGTCGCCCCCTTGTGGTCGGTATACAGGTGGTGCATGGCTGTCGTCAGCTCGTGTCGTGAGATGTTGGGTTAAGTCCCGCAACGAGCGCAACCCTTGTTCTGTGTTGCCAGCATGCCCTTCGGGGTGATGGGGACTCACAGGAGACTGCCGGGGTCAACTCGGAGGAAGGTGGGGACGACGTCAAGTCATCATGCCCCTTATGTCTTGGGCTGCACACGTGCTACAATGGCCGGTACAATGAGCTGCGATGCCGCGAGGCGGAGCGAATCTCAAAAAGCCGGTCTCAGTTCGGATTGGGGTCTGCAACTCGACCCCATGAAGTCGGAGTTGCTAGTAATCGCAGATCAGCATTGCTGCGGTGAATACGTTCCCGGGCCTTGTACACACCGCCCGTCACGTCACGAAAGTCGGTAACACCCGAAGCCGGTGGCCCAACCCCTTGTGGGAGGGAGCTGTCGAAGGTGGGACCAGCGATTGGGACGAAGTCGTAACAAGGTAGCCGTACCGGAAGGTGCGGCTGGATCACCTCCTTTCTAAGGAGCACATAGCCGACTGCGAGCAAATGTCTCGCACGGTTGCTCATGGGTGGAACGTTGATTATTCGGCACGATCGGGATGAGGACTGCTAGTACTGCTTCGGCGTGGAACGCAGCATCTGAGACCGGACGTGTCGGGCACGCTGTTGGGTCCTGAGGGAGCGAGCGATGCTCGTCCTTCAGACGCCGGCCCCAGTGAACTCGTCAGTCAGCTGGCGGGGTGATGGGTGGCTGGTCGTTGCTTGAGAACTACACAGTGGACGCGAGCATCTGTGGCCAAGTTTTTAAGGGCGCACGGTGGATGCCTTGGCACCAGGAACCGATGAAGGACGTGGGAGGCCACGATAGGCCCCGGGGAGCTGTCAACCGAGCTTTGATCCGGGGGTGTCCGAATGGGGAAACCCGGCAGTCGTCATGGGCTGTCACCCGCTGCTGAACACATAGGCAGTGTGGAGGGAACGCGGGGAAGTGAAACATCTCAGTACCCGCAGGAAGAGAAAACAACCGTGATTCCGGGAGTAGTGGCGAGCGAAACCGGATGAGGCCAAACCGTATGCGTGTGAGACCCGGCAGGGGTTGCGCATGCGGGGTTGTGGGAGTTCTCTTGACCGGTCTGCCGGCCGGTCGGCGAGTCAGAAACCGTATGGATAGGCGAAGGACATGCGAAAGGTCCGGCGTAGAGGGTAAGACCCCCGTAGCTGAAATCTGTACGGCTCGCTTGAGAACCACCCAAGTAGCACGGGGCCCGAGAAATCCCGTGTGAATCTGGCGGGACCACCCGTTAAGCCTAAATATTCCCTGGTGACCGATAGCGGATAGTACCGTGAGGGAATGGTGAAAAGTACCGCGGGAGCGGAGTGAAATAGTACCTGAAACCGTGTGCCTACAAGCCGTGGGAGCGTCGGGATCTTCGGATCCTCGTGACTGCGTGCCTTTTGAAGAATGAGCCTGCGAGTTAGCGGTGTGTAGCGAGGTTAACCCGTGTGGGGAAGCCGTAGCGAAAGCGAGTCCGAACAGGGCGATCGAGTTGCACGCTCTAGACCCGAAGCGGAGTGATCTAGCCATGGGCAGGTTGAAGCGGAGGTAAGACTTCGTGGAGGACCGAACCCACCAGGGTTGAAAACCTGGGGGATGACCTGTGGTTAGGGGTGAAAGGCCAATCAAACTCCGTGATAGCTGGTTCTCCCCGAAATGCATTTAGGTGCAGCGTCGTGTGTTTCTTGCCGGAGGTAGAGCACTGGATAGGCGATGGGCCCTACCGGGTTACTGACCTTAGCCAAACTCCGAATGCCGGTAAGTGAGAGCACGGCAGTGAGACTGTGGGGGATAAGCTCCATGGTCGAGAGGGAAACAGCCCAGAGCATCGACTAAGGCCCCTAAGCGTACGCTAAGTGGGAAAGGATGTGGAGTCGCAGAGACAACCAGGAGGTTGGCTTAGAAGCAGCCACCCTTGAAAGAGTGCGTAATAGCTCACTGGTCAAGTGATTCCGCGCCGACAATGTAGCGGGGCTCAAGCGTACCGCCGAAGTCGTGTCATTGCAGCATAAAGCCCCAACGGGTGCTGTGATGGGTAGGGGAGCGTCGTGTGCCGGGTGAAGCAGCCGCGGAAGCGAGTTGTGGACGGTTCACGAGTGAGAATGCAGGCATGAGTAGCGATACACACGTGAGAAACGTGTGCGCCGATTGACTAAGGGTTCCTGGGTCAAGCTGATCTGCCCAGGGTAAGTCGGGACCTAAGGCGAGGCCGACAGGCGTAGTCGATGGACAACCGGTTGATATTCCGGTACCCGCTTTGAAGCGCCAGCGCTGAACCCAGCGATGCTAAGCCCGTGAAGCCGCCCTGATCTCTTCGGAGTTGAGGGGAGTGGTGGAGCCGGTGACCCAGACTGGTAGTAGGTGAGCGATGGGGTGACGCAGGAAGGTAGTCCAGCCCGGGCGGTGGTTGTCCCGGGGTAAGGGTGTAGGCCGTGTGGTAGGCAAATCCGTCACACATACAAGGCTGAGACCTGATGCCGAGCCGATTGTGGTGAAGTGGATGATCCTATGCTGTCGAGAAAAGCCTCTAGCGAGTTTCATGGCGGCCCGTACCCTAAACCGACTCAGGTGGTCAGGTAGAGAATACCGAGGCGTTCGGGTGAACTATGGTTAAGGAACTCGGCAAAATGCCCCCGTAACTTCGGGAGAAGGGGGGCCACGCCTGGTGAAGGAACTTGCTTCCTGAGCTGGGGGTGGCCGCAGAGACCAGCGAGAAGCGACTGTTTACTAAAAACACAGGTCCGTGCGAAGCCGTAAGGCGATGTATACGGACTGACGCCTGCCCGGTGCTGGAACGTTAAGGGGACCGGTTAGCTCACTTTCGGGTGGGCGAAGCTGAGAACTTAAGCGCCAGTAAACGGCGGTGGTAACTATAACCATCCTAAGGTAGCGAAATTCCTTGTCGGGTAAGTTCCGACCTGCACGAATGGCGTAACGACTTCTCGACTGTCTCAACCATAGGCCCGGTGAAATTGCACTACGAGTAAAGATGCTCGTTTCGCGCAGCAGGACGGAAAGACCCCGGGACCTTTACTACAGTTTGATATTGGTGTTCGGTTCGGCTTGTGTAGGATAGGTGGGAGACTTTGAAGCAGCCACGCCAGTGGTTGTGGAGTCGCCGTTGAAATACCACTCTGGTCGTGCTGGATGTCTAACCTCGGTCCGTGATCCGGATCAGGGACAGTGTCTGATGGGTAGTTTAACTGGGGCGGTTGCCTCCTAAAGAGTAACGGAGGCGCCCAAAGGTTCCCTCAGCCTGGTTGGCAATCAGGTGTTGAGTGTAAGTGCACAAGGGAGCTTGACTGTGAGACCGACGGGTCGAGCAGGGACGAAAGTCGGGACTAGTGATCCGGCGGTGGCTTGTGGAAGCGCCGTCGCTCAACGGATAAAAGGTACCCCGGGGATAACAGGCTGATCTTCCCCAAGAGTCCATATCGACGGGATGGTTTGGCACCTCGATGTCGGCTCGTCGCATCCTGGGGCTGGAGTCGGTCCCAAGGGTTGGGCTGTTCGCCCATTAAAGCGGTACGCGAGCTGGGTTTAGAACGTCGTGAGACAGTTCGGTCCCTATCCGCTGTGCGCGTAGGAATATTGAGAAGGGCTGTCCCTAGTACGAGAGGACCGGGACGGACGAACCTCTGGTGTGCCAGTTGTCCTGCCAAGGGCATGGCTGGTTGGCTACGTTCGGGAGGGATAACCGCTGAAAGCATCTAAGCGGGAAGCCTGCTTCAAGATGAGTATTCCCACCTCCTTGAGAGGGTAAGGCTCCCAGTAGACGACTGGGTTGATAGGCCAGATGTGGAAGCCCGGCAACGGGTGGAGCTGACTGGTACTAATAGGCCGAGGGCTTGTCCTCAGTTGCTCGCGTCCACTGTGTTTGTTCTGAAGTAACGAACTCGCCTTGCCGGCTGGAGTTCAACTTCATAGTGTTTCGGTGGTCATAGCGTTAGGGAAACGCCCGGTTACATTCCGAACCCGGAAGCTAAGCCTTTCAGCGCCGATGGTACTGCAGGGGGGACCCTGTGGGAGAGTAGGACGCCGCCGAACAATTATTCCAGGGAAGCCCCGGACCATATGGTCCGGGGCTTTTCTGCGTTTTAAGGTCGGGTTATGCGCTATGACCTCGTCATCTTCGACAACGACGGAGTGCTCGTCGACAGCGAGCCGATCTCCAACACCATCCTGGCCGACTGTCTCACCGAGTTGGGGCATCCGACCACGTACGAGGACTCGATACGCGACTACATGGGCTCCGCCATGCATCGCATTCATGAGCTGGTCCTGGAGCGCACCGGACAGCGGCTTCCCGCGGACTTCGACGACGCTTTCCATGCGCGCGTCTTCGCCGCCTTCGAGCGGGGACTCGAACCTGTGCCGGGAGTGACCGAAGTGCTGGAGAAGCTGGCCGCGGACGAAGTGCCGTACTGCGTGGCCTCGTCGGGCAGCCATGAGCGGATCCGGGTCGGACACCGGAAGACGGGGCTGGACCGCTGGTTCGGTGACGACATCGTCTTCAGCGCCCAGGACGTGGGGCGTGGCAAGCCGGCGCCGGACCTGTTCCTGTACGCGGCCGAGCGCATGGGCGTGTCGCCCGAGCGATGCGTGGTCGTGGAGGACAGCAGGCTCGGTGTCGAGGCCGCCCGCGCGGCCGGGATGGATGTGTACGGCTTCACGGCGATGACACCGGCCGGCAGGCTCCCGAGGGCGAACGGCTACTTCACCTCGATGGGACAACTGGCCGAACTGCTCATGTGATTGGTCTACGCATGGGTAGGGCAGGGTCCTACGCTCTGCCGCCATGACGGACGCGCGCTTGCGGCACGGCAGGGCCTCGTTGGCGCTGAGTTTCTGTGCGCAGGGCATCGCCTTCGCGCTGCTCGTGACGCGGATACCGGCGGTCCAGGACCGCTACGGGATATCCGACGGTGTGCTTCCCGCCTTCCTGGCGGCGGTGCCCGTCCTGGCCGGCGTCGGCAGTGTGGCCACTGAGAAGCCGGCGAAGCGGGTTGGACCAGGGGCGGTGCCGAGGTGGTCTCAGCTGGTCGTGCTGCTGGCGCTGATCGGGGTCGCGGCCGGGCGGGACATCTGGCATGCCGCTGTCTCCCTCGGCGTCTTCGGACTTGCCGTGGGCGCGTTGGACGCGTCGATGAACATGCTCGGGGTCGGCCTTCAGCGGGCGTACAGGCGCAGCATCATGCTCGGTTTCCATGCCGCGTACAGCCTGGGCGGGATCGCCGGGGCATCGCTCGCATGGGTGGGGGCGCACTTCGGGCGGTCGCTGCTGGTGTTGTATCTGCCCGTCGTCGGTCTCCTGCTGCCCGTCACGCTCCTCGGGAGCCGCTGGTACGTGGATGTGCCGGCGGAGGGCGAGCGGGACCCCGTGGCGGCGTCGGTGCCTCGAGTGCCCGCTACCGTGGCGGGCATGAGCGGCCGCGCACTGTTGATGTGGGACGAAGCAGTAACGGGGTATGACTTCGGGCCGAGTCACCCGATGGATCCGGTGAGGCTTGCCCTGACCATGGGGCTGGTACGGGCGTACGGTCTCGACCGGGCCATGGACGTGGTGGCGGCTCCGCCGGCGGGGGAGTCGACGCTGCGGCTGGTGCACCGCGCGGACTATGTGGCCGCGGTACGGGCCGTCTCGGCGGATCCCGGGTCGGCCGACGGGTCGTACGGGCTCGGGACCATGGACGACCCCGCCTTCGCCGGCATGCACGAGGTGTCGGCGCTGATCGCCGGGCAGTCCGTGGGGGCGGCGGAGGCCGTGTGGCGGGGGGACGCGGCGCACGCGGTGAACTTCGCGGGCGGGCTGCACCATGCGATGCCGGGGGCGGCGTCCGGGTTCTGCATCTACAACGACCCCGCGCTGGCCATCGCCCGGCTGCTGGAGCTGGGAGCCGAGCGGGTCGCGTACGTGGACGTGGACGTGCATCACGGGGACGGGGTGCAGGCGGCGTTCTGGGACGATCCGCGGGTGCTGACGGTGTCGCTGCACGAGCATCCGCGGATGCTGTTCCCGGGCACCGGATGGCCGGAGGAGACGGGCGGCCAGGAGGCCGAGGGTTCGGCGGTGAATGTGGCCCTTCCACCCGGGACGGGGGACGCGGCGTGGCTGCGGGCGTTCCACGCCGTGGTGCCGGAGCTGCTGGCGGACTTCCGGCCGCAGGTGCTGGTGACGCAGCACGGGGCGGATACCCACTTCGAGGATCCGCTGGCGCATCTGGCGGTGTCGCTGGACGCGCAGCGCATGGTGCAGGACGCGTGTCATTCGCTGGCGCACGAGTATGTCGAGGGCGGGCGATGGGTCGCGCTCGGCGGGGGCGGGTACGCGGTGGTGGACGTCGTGCCGCGGTCGTGGACGCATCTGGTGGGGATCGCGGCACACGCGCCGGTGGCGCCGGAGTCGGTGATTCCCGCGTCCTGGCGGGACGAGGTGTACGCGCGGACGCGGCAGCTGGGTCCGGGGCGGATGACGGATGGGCGCGAGGCGTCGTGGCGGGAGTGGGAGGCGGGTTACGACCCGGCGGACCGCGTCGACCAGGCCGTCCTCGCCACGCGACGGTCGGTGTTCCCCCTGCGTGGGCTGCTGGCGTAGGCGTCGACCGGGGCTCTGCCCGGGGCGAAGGGTACGGGCGTTACGCCAAGTGTGGGGCGATGGCGCTGTTCTGGCCCCGGTCAGGAGCATGTGCGGCAGCATCGACGGTGTGTTGAGCACCGGGGCGCTGCGTGCGCATTTGCTGGCGGCCAGGCTGGCCGGGCCCGTCGCGACGTCGCGGGAGGAGAGCTTGCGCAGCTACCGGCTGTTCGCGATGAGAGATCCACGGGTGACGCTCGGTCTCGATCCCGAGTGGGGCTGGGGGGAAGGGGACTTGCTCCGGCTGATGGCCGACAAATGCGGGGTGTCGGCCGACCCGACCCATGTCTCCGGGCCCGATGTGATCGACCCCGAGCGGACGCTGGCGGGGCTCGACGCGCTGGCGGAGCGTCTCCGTGCGGCCGCCGGGCGCCGGGTGCCGGTACTGCTCGGGACGGGGCATCCGCATCGGCTGCTCGGCTTCTACGCCGCCCTCGCAGACGCTTTGTCGGCGGCGGGATGCCTTGTACTCACACCCGCGCAGGGGAGATGTGTCGACATAACCACCCGGTTCGGGGTACGCACGTACAACCTTGACTACGTACGAGGAGTCGCGCTGGTGCGCGAACCCGGCGCGCGGGAGCCCGGAAGTGAGACCGGCGCACACACCCACTCGCCCCTCCCGGTTCGGGCCGCCCTCGATGGCGCGGCGGCGGCCGGCGGGGTGCTGCCCGAGCTCGTCATCGGGGATCACGGATGGGTCTGCGGGGCAGGTCAGCTGGGCATTGAGGCGGTCGGCCTGGCGGATACGGATGACCCCGCGCTGTTCGTCGGAGAGGCCGAGGGGCGGGTGTCCGTCGCCGTTCCGCTTGATGACGCTGTGCGGTCTGATTACTACCGGCCGCTTACTCGCTATGTACTCAATCGAGCGTGTCTGTCACAGTAGGCGGCCGATCGCAACTCCTCTTCCCCACTCGTACCACCCGCCCCTAGTCTGGTGAGTGAGCGCGCAGCGACGAAGAGTTACCGGAGGGGAAGCCGGTGCCCGTCCCGCGCGGAAGGTTCAGGTGGGTCATGGCTGCTGCAGGCGAGAGGCCTCTCAATGAGGTCAAGTTCCTGACCGTGGCGGAAGTCGCCTCGGTGATGCGAGTGTCGAAGATGACCGTGTACCGCTTGGTGCACAGCGGTCATCTGCCGGCGATCCGGGTGGGCAGGTCCTTCCGGGTCCCGGAGCAAGCGGTGCACGAATACCTTCGTGAGTCCTTCGTGGGGGTGGAGTCCGCCTGACGGTTCCCTCGGATTACGCCCTCGGAGCTCAGGCGGGTAGGCTAGGCCGACGTAGGTCGTGTGGGCCCAGACGCCCCGCACCGAGTGATGTCCCCGCGCGGGGGTTGTCCGAGAAGTGAGCGAGGGAAGTCGTGGGCTCTGTTATCAAGAAGCGGCGCAAGCGGATGGCCAAGAAGAAGCACCGCAAGCTGCTCAAGCGCACCCGCGTTCAGCGTCGCAACAAGAAGTAAGCGCAGCTGAAGAGGGCCCCCTGCTCGAGCGAAGCCGAGAGCTTGGGGGAGGGACTCTGCCGCAGCCCTTCCACCGTCCTGGTGGAGGGGCTGCGGCGCGTTTCACGACGCTTGGTCATCACAGCGCAACGTCAACCCGCTACGGTGACGCCGAGGGCACCTGGGCGAGGACCGAAGGAAGGCGCTGATCGTGGGCAGGACCGTGCTGGTCACCGGAGTCGCCCGCCGCCTCGGCGGCCGTTTCGTACGGCGGATCCAGAGCGAACCCGACGTGGACCGGGTCATCGCCGTCGACGCGGTGACGCCCGGGCATCCTCTTGGCGGGGCCGAATTCGTACGGGCGGACATTCGTCAGCCCGCCATAGCGAAAGTGCTGGCCGAGTACGCCGTCGACACCGTCGTCCATATGGACGTCACGGGCATGCCCCTGGGCGCCGGCGGCCGCTCCTCGGTCAAGGAGACCAACGTCATCGGCACCATGCAGCTGCTCGGTGCCTGTCAGAAGTCGCCCGCGGTCAAGCGCCTCGTCGTCAAGTCCAGCACCAGCGTGTACGGCTCCGCGCCGCGCGACCCGGCCGTCTTCACGGAAACCACCCCGCCCAAGTCCCTGCCCAGCGGCGGCTTCGCCAAGGACACGGTCGAGGTCGAGGGATACGTACGCGGATTCGCGCGCCGCAGGCCCGATGTGGCCGTGTGCGTGCTGCGTTTCGCGAACATCCTCGGTCCTGACGCCGACTCACCACTCGCCGAGTACTTCTCGCTGCCCGTCATGCCGACCGTCTTCGGCTACGACCCGCGCCTGCAGTTCGTCCATGAGGACGACGTGATCGACGTGCTGCGCATCGCCTCGGGCGAGCCGCGCCGCGGAACGCTGAACAGCGGCACCTTCAATGTCGCGGGCGACGGGGTCCTGTTGCTCTCGCAGTGCTCCCGCCGTCTCGGCCGGCCAACCGTGCCGGTGCTGCTGCCGGCGGTCACCTGGGTCGGCCAGGCGCTGCGCACAGTCGGCGTCACTGACTTCTCACCGGAGCAGATCCGGCTCCTCACGCACGGCAGAGTGGTGAGTACGACTCAGATGCGCGAGACACTGGGCTACGAACCGAAGTACACGACCGCGGAGACCTTCGCGGACTTCGCGCGCAGCCGAGGGCCCGGGCTGCTGCAGCCCGAGACCCTCGCCCGTTCTGTCGACCGGCTCTCCATCTTCGTCAGCAAGGAGCGCACCTGACATGGCCGATGCCAAGGTCATCCCCTTCGGTGACGAGCCGAGGACGAGGCGAGCCAGGCCGTCCAAGGGCAAGGACGTGGCGAAGCGCCCCCCGGGGCGCATGAAGGCCTCGCTCACGCCCGTACCGGCGTCGCCCGCCGCTGGATCCGAGGAGCGGGAGCCGGAGCCCGAGCCCGCCGGGGAAACGGAACGGCGAGGTGGCTGGGACCGGCGTGTCGCGGGTGGTCTGGCGTTTCTCCGGCGGCGGATCACCGGTGAGTACGACGTCGACGAGTTCGGCTACGACAAGGAGCTCACCGACCAGGTCCTGATGTCGCTGCTGCGGCCCCTCTACGACAAGTACTTCCGGGTGGAGGTGAAGGGCGTCGAGAACATCCCGGCCGAAGGCGGGGCGCTCGTCGTCGCCAACCACTCCGGGACGCTGCCGCTGGACGGGCTGATGATGCAGGTCGCAGTGCACGACCACCATCCGGCGGGGCGGCATCTGCGGCTGCTGGCGGCCGACCTGGTGTTCGTACTGCCGGTGGTGAACGAGCTGGCCAGGAAGGCAGGGCACACCCTGGCCTGCGCCGAGGACGCCGAGCGGCTGCTCAGGAGCGGCGAGGTGGTCGGGGTGATGCCGGAGGGCTTCAAGGGCATCGGCAAGCCGTTCAGCGAGCGCTACAAGCTTCAGCGCTTCGGGCGGGGCGGCTTCGTCTCGACGGCACTGCGGGCCGGGACGCCGATCGTGCCGTGCTCGATCGTCGGGGCGGAGGAGATCTACCCGATGATCGGCAACGCGAAGACGCTGGCGCGGCTGCTGGGCTTCCCGTATTTCCCGATCACACCGACGTTCCCCTGGCTGGGGCCGCTCGGCGCCATGCCGCTGCCGACGAAGTGGACGATCCAGTTCGGCGAGCCGATCCCGACGGATGGCTATCCACCGGAGGCGGCGGAGGACCCGATGCTGATGTTCAACCTGACGGACCAGGTGCGGGAGCAGATCCAGCACACGCTGTACAAGCTGCTGGTGCAGAGGCGTTCGGTGTTCTTCTAGCCCGTCCCGCTCATGGTCGAGTTGACGCCCGGAGAGGCTGACACTGCTCCGGCGCAGCCGTCCCGAAGCCCGCGAAGCGGTGCGAGGGCGGCAGACAAAACGGGGCCGAGCTGCTGGTGCAGAGGCGTTCGGTGTTCTTCTGGCCCGTCCGGTTCTTCCAGCCTGCCGGGCTCGCGTTGTTCTTCCGGCCGGTGCGGTGGTGGTTGGGGCTCTGCCGGGAGCACCAACCACCACCGCGGTCGCTACTTCGCGTCCTCGCCGTCGATGCCCAGGCCCGGAAGCAGGCCCGGGAGCAGCGGCGGGATGGTGATGTCCGGGCCGGGGGCGCTGCTGCCCTTGCCGGTCTGCGGCGAGGCTGACGTACTGCTCTGCGGGGGGTCGAGCAGGTCGCCCGCGCTGCCGCCCAGCAGTCCGTCCGACCCGGTGCTGCTGGACGGCTGGGGCGTGGTGCTCCCATCCGTGCTGTCGGCGGCGGGCGCGGACGGCTGACGACGACTCGGGCCGGAGGGGTCGGGAGTGTCGTCCTGGCCGGGATCCTTGTGGTTCGATGCGCCGCCGCCCGGCTCGGGAGCGCGCGGCAGCATCGAACGGAGCGGTCCGACCTCTTCGTCTATGGCGTCGAAGACCGAGTTGACCTCGTCGCTGACGTCGGTCAGCTGTGCGGGCAGCTGCCGACGCAGCCGGCTCCAGCTCTCGCGCTGGGACCGGGAGAACGAGGACAGGGTCTGGATCGGGCCGAGCGAGCCGTCCCGCTCGTACGCCTCGTGCAGCAGTCGGTGTCCCTCGGAGGCATCGTGCCGCATGCCGTTCAGGGTGCGCCTGACCTCGCTGAGCGACTCATGGTCCAGCTCGGCGATCCGGCCGCGTTCCATCAGCCGGCGTGCTTCGCCGAGGCGGGTCGAGGCCTGGTCGAGGTAGATCCGGCCACGGTCGGCGTTGTCGTCCGCCATACCCAGCTTTATGTCCTCCATGCCACGCTTCAGCCCGTACAGCGAGTCACCCGGAAGGGCGTCGGAGCTGGCAGCGGCGACTCCGCCGAAGGCCCCCGCGGCCACACCGACGGTGAGACTGCCCGCCGCGAGGCCCTTGGACCAGCGGGAGCGGGGGCGCAATTTCCGGAGCGGGGCCGCCCGGTGGGCACCGCGGCCGGTCCGCTGCTCGGGCACCTGAGGGCCCGTGGGCGCACCGCCTTCCGTCAGCATCGCTTCCATGGCGGCGACGAGCTGGGCCCGCTGCACCACCTTGACCTCGGGGTCGAACTCCGGTGACGGCAGCTCGCCGAGACCGTTCGCCAGGGCCAACAGCCCTTCCAGTTCGGGATGTTCATCCGAGCCGGTGGGCCGATCAGCCGCCGTGTCCTGGAGTGTTCGGTCTTCCAGGGCCTGGGCGAAGGCGTTCGCCCGCCGGTGCGCCGAAACGTTCGCGATCACTGGCGGCACCTCCTCTCGTCATGACGGTCGACTCCCCGAGGGGTCCCGAAGGTTGTACGCCTTGAGTACATCCACACGATCGAGTGAGTGGCTGCGGGCATGGCGTGACCGCAGGGAGCCTGCATTCCGCACAACGAGCGGCGCGGTGCATGGGTTACGGACGAAGGATGATCCGACCACATCAGAATCCGCCCTGTGGAACAAGTGAGTTGTGGTCAGCGTGCATCGTCCGGCAGCAGCCGGGCAAGGGTGCGCACGGCCCGGTACTGGAGAGTTTTGATGGCACCCTCGTTCTTGCCCATCGCCCGGGCCGTCTCGGCGACCGAGAGGCCCTGCAGGAAGCGCAGGGTGACGCACTCCTGCTGCTGCGGATTGAGTTTGCGCACGGCTTCGAGCAGGGCGGCGTTGGACAGTGATTCGAGGACGGACTCCTCGGGGCTCCGCTCGACCTCATTGGCGTCGAGCATTTCACCCGTGGTCACTTCCAGCCGGAATCTGCTCGATTTGAAGTGGTCGGCGACCAGATTGCGCGCGATCGTGACCAGCCAGGCGCCGAAGTCGCGGCCCTGCCAGGTGAAGGTGGAGATGCGGCGCAGGGCGCGCAGAAAGGTCTCGCTGGTGAGGTCCTCGGCGGTCGCCTTGCTGCCGACGCGGTAGTAGATGTAGCGGTACACGGTGTCGCTGTACTGGTCGTACAGCCGGCCGAAGGCCTCGGCCTCGCCCGCCTGGGCCCGCTCCACCAGGTCCATCATGCGTGCGCTGTCGCTGTCCGCGCTGGGCCGCCGGGCGGTCGAGGTGCCGCCGCCCACACGGTTGCCCCGTCTGCCCATCGTCGTCCCTCCCCCGAGCTCTCGGCTTCGTTCGAGCAGGGGGGACCCCCATCCGGCCAGGGCGTAGCACGGGCCGGCGGGTGCAGGGGCGGCGAAGGCGGGGACGGCGTACGCGGCGGGGACGAAGCCGCGCAAGTGGCAGAGGATCGTTGCGCGCAGCGTAGCCAGGCCCGAGGCGTCAACCCCGACGTGTGGGTACACGGGACTCCCAGAGGCAGAGCTTCCATCACGTGCAGTACGGAACCGTTCACCCCTCGTGGCGAGGCGTAGGGTCCGTTATGCGTCTGAGGAGAATAACGCTTAGTGCAGGGAGTGCTACACCGAGTTGCTCAAATCATCGATTCCGTCGCTTCTGTTACGTCTAAGTGGCGGATCAAGTTGCATATCGTGAGCAGTTGTTGACCGAATGAGGTTGCCGTCCGCCTGATTGCGGGATGCCTTGTGCCCAAGTGGGCGCGGCGTGACCGGACTGTTCGCGGGTGCTTACGGACGCGTGCGGGAGCGACAGCTGCTCACGGCGGCCTCGGGCCGCTCCGGGCGCGAGCGCGCGGGGGCGGCGGCAGGGGTTCCCGACATTCCCGACAGCAGGCGGCCGGTGGAATGTGACGCCGTGGAGTGTCAGCGGCGGCGACGGTGCAGGGCGACAGCGGCCGCCGTGCCGCCGGCGAGGGCGCCGACGCCGGCCGCGGCCGGGATGCCGACCTTGGCGGCCTTGCGGCCGGTGCGGTAGTCGCGCAGTCGCCAGTCGAGTTCGCGGGCGTGCTTGCGCAGCTTGGTGTCGGGGTTGATGGCGTACGGGTGCCCGACCAGCGAGAGCATCGGGATGTCGTTGGCCGAGTCGCTGTACGCCGCGCAGCGGGACAGGTCGAGGTTCTCGGCGGCGGCCAGTGCGCGGACGGCTTCGGCCTTCGCCGGGCCGTGCAGCGGTTCGCCGACCAGCTTGCCGGTGTAGACGCCGTCGACGGATTCGGCGACCGTGCCCAGGGCCCCGGTCAGGCCGAGCCGGCGGGCGATGATCGTGGCGGTCTCGACGGGTGCGGCGGTGACCAGCCAGACCTTCTGGCCCGCGTCGAGATGCGCCTGGGCCAGCGCGCGGGTGCCCGGCCAGATGCGGTCGGCCATGTACTCGTCGTAGATCTCCTCGCCTATGGCCATCAGCTCGGAGACCCGGTGGCCCTTGACGATCGACAGGGCGCTGTCCCGGGCGTCCTGCATGTGCTCGGGGTCCTCGACCCCGGCAAGCCGGAACCAGGCCTGCTGCCAGGCGAACCTGACCAGTTCGCGGCGCTGGAAGAACTTGCGTTTGTACAGGCCGCGGCCGAAGTGGAAGATCGCCGCGCCCTGCATGACGGTGTTGTCGAGGTCGAAGAACGCGGCGGCCCGCTGGTCCCCGACGACGGGGAACTCCTGTTCCTCGGGTTTCCCGGGCGCCGCGACCGCGACGTCCTGCTCCGACTTGCGCGCTGCCTCGGCTGCGGCCTCGCCCGCCAGCACACTGCGTGCTGTCGCCGAGCGCCTACGAGAGGTGAGCCATCCCAGTCCGGCCATGCCGTGAGCATAGCCAGTCTGTTCGGGGCTACCTGCCCCCTCGGGATGCGATGCCGTGAACTCTCCGCGACCGCTGTGTTGAACAGGCGAAGCGGACCGGGCCGTGCGGTGGACGCAGAATGGACCGCATGAGTCCTTTGTTGCGCCGTACGGGCAAGAAGCCGGCCGAGCGGATGGTGACCCTCATCGGGAAGTCCGGATGTCATCTGTGTGACGACGCCCGTGGGGTGATCGAAAAGGTGTGCGCGGACACCGGCGCGTCCTGGGAGGAGAAGGACATCACCCGGGACGAGGCACTGCACCGCGCGTACTGGGAGCAGATTCCCGTCGTCCTGGTCGACGGTGAACAGCACACGTTCTGGCGGGTGGACGAGGGCCGTCTCCGTCGCGCGCTGGGAGCGTGACAGGGAGGGGCCGTTTACCATCGTGGGTGTTTTGGGTGGTCTGTGGTGACCGGCCCCGGAGGTGTGGTCATGAGGAGTGTGTTCGGCTTTGCCCCCGTCGTTCAGTGGCCCGTTCTGTGGACGCAGGCCGGCCGGCGATAGTTCCCAGCCGTCACGATCCAGCCGCGTGAGCCCGGTCACTTTGCATGGACAAAATGGACACCATCTTTGTGCACACGTTCACAAAGACATAGCCTGCATTCGACGGGGCGGTACTGGGACACCTGGCCGCCCGGAGCCTCGCTCATCCCGCAGGAGCACCGTGGCAACTGGCCGAACTCACCGACCGGCGACTCGCAGCCGAGGAATCCCCGAGGCCACCGTCGCCCGGCTTCCGCTGTATCTGCGCGCGCTGACCGCGCTCTCCGAGCGCTCGGTTCCCACGGTCTCGTCCGAGGAGCTCGCCTCGGCCGCGGGGGTCAACTCCGCGAAGCTGCGCAAGGACTTCTCGTACCTCGGCTCCTACGGCACCCGGGGTGTCGGGTACGACGTCGAGTACCTCGTCTACCAGATCTCCCGCGAGCTCGGTCTGACCCAGGACTGGCCGGTTGTGATCGTCGGTATCGGTAACCTCGGCGCCGCCCTCGCCAACTACGGCGGGTTCGCCTCCCGTGGCTTCCGTATCGCCGCGCTCATCGACGCCGACCCGGCGATGGCCGGCAAGCCGGTCGCCGGGATCCCGGTGCAGCACACCGACGACCTCGAGAAGATCATCACCGAGAACGGCGTGTCGATCGGCGTCATCGCGACTCCCGCCGGAGCCGCCCAGCAGGTCTGCGACCGGCTGGTCGCCGCGGGCGTCACCTCCATCCTCAACTTCGCGCCCACCGTGCTCACCGTGCCGGACGGAGTGGACGTGCGGAAGGTGGACCTCTCCATCGAGCTGCAGATCCTCGCCTTCCACGAGCAGCGCAAGGCAGGCGAGGAAGGCGGCACCGAAGCCCCGGTGGTCGCCCCCGCCGTACACGGCTCGCCGGCTGCCGTGGACCGGAAGGGACCCGACGGGGATGTCCCCGCGGTGATGCCGGCATGAGTCTCCTCGTCGTCGGACTGAGCCACCGCAGCGCACCGGTCAGCGTTCTGGAGCGGGCCGCACTCGCCCCCGATGCGCGCGGCAAGCTGCTGCACGACACCCTCGCCGCGGAGCCCGCGGCCGAGGCCACCGTGCTGTCCACCTGCAACCGCATCGAGCTGTACGCCGACGTGGACAAGTTCCACGCCGGTGTCGCCGAGCTCTCCACCCTGCTCGCGCAGCACAGCGGCGTGGGCCTGGAAGAGCTCACCCCTTATCTGTACGTGCACTACGAGGACCGGGCCGTCCACCACCTCTTCTCGGTGGCGTGCGGGCTGGACTCGATGGTCGTGGGCGAGGGCCAGATCCTCGGCCAGATCAAGGACGCGCTCGCGCTGGGGCAGGAACTGCACACCGCGGGCCGGCTGATCAACGATCTCTTCCAGCAGGCCTTGCGGGTCGGCAAGCGCGCCCACAGCGAGACCGGTATCGACCGGGCCGGCCAGTCCCTGGTCACCTTCGGCCTCGAGCAGTTCACGGCCGGTACGGACGAGCCGGTCGACGCCTGGGCCGCGGGCAAGCGTGCCCTCGTCATCGGCGCGGGCTCCATGTCCTCGCTCGCCGCGGCGACCCTGGCGCGCGCCGGGGTGGCCGAGATCGTCGTGGCCAACCGGACGCCGGAGCGGGCCGAGCGGCTGGTCGCCACGCTCGAAGAGCACTACGGCAAGGGTCTCACCGACCCGGCCGCCGGAACGGGCGTCGCCGCGCGCGCGGTGCCGATGGACGCGGTCGCGGACGAGCTGGGCCGGGTCGACGTGGCGGTGTCCTGCACCGGCGCGACGGGCCTGGTCCTGGCGGCCGACACGATCGCCGAGGCCCTGTCGGCCCCGGGCGAGCCCGTGACGCTGATCGCCGAGGAGGCGCCGGACGAGCTGGCCCTCGACCGTGCGGCCATCGAGCGGCTGGCGGGCTTCGAGCGGGTTCCCGACGCCGGTGCCCGTACCGAGGCCGCCCCCGGATGCCCCGAGGACCCGGACGCGCCCGCCGCGGACGACATGGGGCTGCACGGCGCCTGGATGGAGCGCGGCACCGTGGGCCGGCGCAGCGAGGGTGGCCGGCGTGCCGTTCCCGCTCAGGCCGGGCCCGTACGGCTCGCGCTGCTCGACCTCGCCATGCCCCGGGACATCGACGCCGCCGCACACCGCATCCCCGGCGTACGGCTCGTCGACATCGAGTCGCTCGCCGAGGCGTCCGCCGACGCGCCCATGGCCGCCGACGTCGACAAGGTGCGCACCATCGTCTCCGACGAGGTCGCCGCCTTCGGCGCCGCCCAGCGTGCCGCGCACATCACGCCGACCGTCGTCGCCCTGCGCGCGATGGCCGCCGAGGTGGTGGCCGGCGAGGTGGCGCGGCTGGAGGGCCGGCTTCCCGACTTGGACGACAAGCAGCGCGCCGAGGTCACCCAGACCGTGCGCCGCGTCGTCGACAAGCTCCTGCACGCGCCCACCGTGCGGGTCAAGCAGCTCGCCAGCGAGCCCGGCGGTGCCGGGTACGCGGACGCGCTGCGGACTCTCTTCGACCTCGACCCGGAGACGGTCGCCTCCGTCAGCCGGGCCGAACTGAACGACCCGAATCGAGGGCGGTCATGACCGAGAAGGCATTGAGGCTGGGGACCAGGCGCAGCAAGCTGGCCATGTCCCAGTCGGGGCAGGTGGCCGAGGAGGTGCGCCGGATCACCGGGCGTCCCGTCGAGCTGGTCGAGATCACCACGTACGGAGACACCTCCCGTGAGCATCTCGCACAGATCGGCGGCACCGGCGTGTTCGTCGCGGCGCTGCGCGACGCGTTGCTCGCCGGCGAGGTGGACTTCGCGGTGCACTCGCTCAAGGACCTGCCGACCGAGCAGCCCGCGGGGCTGACGCTCGCCGCGATCCCGCGGCGCGAGGACCCCCGTGACGTACTGGTCGCCCGCGACGGGCTGACCTTCGCCGAGCTGCCCGACGGTGCGCGTGTGGGTACCGGTTCGCCGCGCCGCATGGCGCAGCTGAACGCGTACGCCCGCAACCACGGCATGCGGATCGAGACCGTCCCGATCCGCGGCAACGTCGACACCCGGATCGGTTACGTACGCAGTGGTGAGCTGGACGCGGTCGTACTGGCCGCCGCCGGTCTCAACCGCATCGGCAGGATCAGTGAGGTGACCGACTTCCTCCCCGTCGACGTCGTTTTGCCCGCCCCCGGCCAGGGGGCCCTGGCGATCGAGTGCCCCTCCGCCGACGCGGAGCTCATCGCCACGCTCGCCGAGCTCGACGACCCGTACACCCGGGCCGCCGTGACCGCCGAGCGGTCCCTGCTCGCCGCCCTGGAAGCCGGCTGCAGCGCACCTGTGGGCGCGCTGGCCGACCTGCTGGGTGACGGACAGGATGTTCATGAAATGCGCCTTCGCGGTGTCGTCGGTACGACCGACGGTTTCGCGCTGGTGCAGCTGTCCACCACCGGTCCCGTGCCCACGTCGTACGACGAGGCCATGGCGCTCGGTCGCGAACTCGCGGCCGACATGCTCGCCAAGGGCGCGGCCGGTCTTATGGGGGAGCGAGCACTTTGAGCCCCACCACGAACCGTCCCGCTCACGGGCATGTCACTTTCCTCGGTGCCGGTCCCGGAGACCCTGGTCTGCTGACCCTGCGCGCCGTCGAGGCGCTCGCGCGTGCGGACGTACTGATCGCCGAACCGCAGGTGCTCGACGTCGTACGCGCACATGCCCGGGCAGGGGTGGACACACCTCAGCTGACCATAGTTGACGAGGCGTCAACAGCCGCCGGAATACCCGCGTTGCGGGACGCGACCAATCTTGTCATGGAGGCTGCGCGCTCCGGCAGGCGGGTCGTCCGTGCGGTCTCCGGCGACCCGGGACTCGACGGCAACGCCGGCGACGAGATGCTCGCCTGCGCCGCCGCGGGCGTTCCCTTCGAGGTCGTGCCGGGTGTGGCCACCGCCGTGGGTGTGCCCGCGTACGCGGGCGTGCCGCTGCGTGACGCGCAGGGCACGGACGTGCGGTTCATCGACGCCCGGAACACCGACGCCCGCTGTTGGGCCGAGGTCGGCGCGAGCGACGGCACGGTCGTCGTCTCCGCGACCCTGGAGTCCGTACCGGCCGCCGCGAGCGACCTGGTCGCGGCCGGCCGCAAGCCGGACACCCCGATGACCGTCACCGTCGCCGGTACGACGACGCGCCAGCGCACCTGGAACGCGACGCTCGGAACCATCGCCCAGGTCTTCAAGCAGGGCAAGGTGCTGCCGTCGACCGACGGGCACCAGCCGGTCATAGCCGTGGTCGGTGAGCGGTGTGCCGCCGCCCGGCGCGACCAGCTCGCGTGGTTCGAGTCCAAGCCGCTCTTCGGCTGGAAGGTGCTCGTTCCGCGTACGAAGGAGCAGGCCGCCTCGCTCTCCGACCAGCTGCGTTCCTACGGCGCCGTGCCGCACGAGGTCCCGACGATCGCCGTCGAGCCGCCGCGCACCCCGCAGCAGATGGAGCGCGCGGTCAAGGGCCTGGTCACCGGCCGCTACGAGTGGATCGCCTTCACGTCCGTCAACGCCGTGAAGGCGGTGCGGGAGAAGTTCGAGGAGTACGGTCTCGACGCCCGCGCCTTCGCCGGGATCAAGGTCGCGGCCGTGGGCGAGCAGACCGCCCATGCGCTGATCGAGTTCGGTGTGAAGCCCGATCTGGTGCCGAGCGGTGAGCAGTCCGCCGCCGGCCTGCTGGAGGACTGGCCGCCGTACGACCCGGTCTTCGACCCGATCGACCGCGTCTTCCTGCCGCGTGCCGACATCGCCACGGAGACCCTGGTCGCCGGCCTGATCGAGCTGGGCTGGGAGGTCGACGACGTCACGGCGTACCGCACCGTGCGCGCCTCGCCGCCGCCGGCCGAGACCCGCGAGGCGATCAAGGGCGGCGGCTTCGACGCCGTGCTCTTCACCTCGTCGTCGACCGTGCGGAACCTGGTCGGCATCGCGGGCAAGCCGCACAACGTGACGGTGATCGCTTGCATCGGGCCCGCCACGGCGAAGACCGCCGAGGAGCACGGCCTGCGGGTGGACGTGATGGCTCCGGAGCCGTCCGTGCACAAGCTGGCCGAGGCGCTCGCCAACTTCGGCGCGGCCCGCCGTGACGCGGCGATCGAGTCGGGCGACCCCGTCACCCGGCCGAGCGAGCGCCGCCCGGGTGCGCGCAGGCGCCGTACGACCTGACCGGAGCACGGCCTGATCGAAGGGGGGTTCGGAGGGTCTCCGTTCCCCCCTTCGCCGGTGCACGGCCCGGTTCGCTCCGGCAGGGTGTCGGCAAAGGCACCCCGGGGGGCGGCGTAGCGTGGGCGTATGACTGTGTACGGATCTTTTCCCGGCGCGCGGCCCCGGCGGCTGCGGGTCAACCCGGCGATGCGGCGGATGGTCGCCGAAACCCGACTGCACCCGGCCGAGCTGATCCTGCCCGCCTTCGTGAAGGAGGGCATCAGCGAGCCGGTCGCCATCTCCGCGATGCCGGGCGTCGTCCAGCACACCATGGACACGCTGCGGAAAGCGGCGGTGGAGGCGGCGTCGGCGGGCGTCTCCGGGATCATGCTCTTCGGTGTGCCCGAGGACGCGAAGAAGGACGCGCTCGGCACTGCCGGCACCGACCCGGACGGCATCCTCCAGGAGGCCATTCGCGCGGTGAAGGCCGAGGTCGGCGACGATCTCGTCATCATGTCCGACCTGTGCCTGGACGAGTACACCGACCACGGCCACTGCGGTGTGCTGGACGAGTCCGGCCGTGTGGACAACGACGCCACCCTGGAGCGCTATGCCGAGATGGCCCAGGTCCAGGCCGACGCGGGCGTCCATGTGGTCGGCCCGTCCGGGATGATGGACGGCCAGGTCGGTGTCATCCGTGACGCGCTGGACACCATCGGCAAGGAGGACGTGTCGATCCTCGCCTACACCGCGAAGTACTCCTCCGCTTTCTACGGCCCCTTCCGCGAGGCCGTCGCGTCGTCCCTGAAGGGCGACCGCAAGTCCTACCAGCAGGACCCGGCCAACGTCCGCGAGTCCCTGCGCGAGCTCGCCCTCGACCTGGCGGAGGGCGCCGACATGGTCATGGTCAAGCCCGCCCTCCCGTACCTGGACATCCTGGCCCGCGTCGCGGACGAGGTGGACGTCCCGGTCGCGGCGTACCAGATCAGCGGCGAGTACGCGATGATCGAGGCCGCCGCGGAGAAGGGCTGGATCGACCGCGACGCGGCGATCATGGAGACCCTGACGGGCATCAAGCGCGCCGGTGCGAACATGATCCTGACGTACTGGGCGACGGAGGTCGCGCAGAAGCTGTCCTGAGGCCGAGGGCTCGCATCAGCGGGCCGCGCTCGCGCGGCCCGCGCTGTTCCGGCGCCGGGGCCTGTGTGGCAATGCTCACAGAGAAATTTCGAAACTCAGAGCAACTGCCCTTGTTCGTCCGCTATTTCACGTTCGGAGTGAGGCGTTCCGTTTTCCGGCGGCCATACGATCGCCGGATATGAAGATCCGTCACGTAGTCGCTACTGCCGTTGCCGCGGCCGTCGCCACGCCCGCGGTCCTGCTTGCCGCCACCCCTGCGGTAGCCGAGCCCAAGCCGGTGCCCGTGGTGCAGGCGGAGCGGAAGCCCTCGATCGCTGAACTCGAAAAGGCCGTCGCCGAGGCGAAGAAGGCCTACGAAGCCGCTGTCGCGGCCGAGTCCGCCGCACGCAAGGCCGCGGACGAGGCGCGCTCGGACACCGCCCCGCTCGCCGTTGCGGCAGCCGCCGCGCGCAAGGAGGCGGAGGCGGCAGCCACCGCCAAGGACACCGCCGACAAGGCGCTCGCCGACGCCAAGGCGGCGCTCGCAGCCCTGGACGTGAACGCCACGCCCGAGCAGAAGACCGCCGCCGAACAGGCCGTCGCCGACGCCGAGAAGGACGTCACGACGACCACGGACGCCAAGGCCGCCGCCGACACCAAACTGCGGGAGGCCGACAAGGCCGTGGCCGACGCCAAAGATGCCGCCGACCGGAAGCTGAACGAGGCCACTCGGACGAAGAACGAGGCGCTCGCAGCCCTGCAGGCTGCCGAGCAGGCCCTCGCCGACGCCAAGGAGGGCGACACGGGAGGCGGTGACATCTTCATCGAGGAGCCCCGGCTGACCTCCGAGATCGTCGACCTGCCGTCGGGGATCATCGCCGGGACATCGGTCGAGTTCACGCTGCGCCTGACCAACGGCACCGAGAAGACCATGGACGACGTTCGTGGAACCCTTCGTCTGTCCGCCACCGACAAGAGCAGCAGGAACGACCTCCATACGCTGCTCAAACTCCAGTACTCCACCCCCAAGCACCCGAAGTGGGGCGACACCGAGACCGACGTCGCCATCGGCGGCCTCGGCCCGGTGAAGCCCGGCGGGCATGCCGACATCAAGTTCCGGCTCACCGTCGATGCCAAGGCCCCAGCCGCCGATGGCGTCGCCTCCGTCACCGGTGACTTCCAGAACAACGACGGGTCCTTCGGCGGGAATGGGCGCTACAAGGACTTCACCTTCGGCATCACGCCGGCGAGCGGCAAGCCCGACACGTCCGGCACGTCCGGCACGTCCGGCACCGAGCCGCAGGGCAGCAAGTCGCCCCAGCCGGTGAACGCCACCCTCGCCGCGACCGGCTCGTCCTCCGTCATGCCGCAGATCGCCCTCGCGGGCGGCTTCGCGATGGTGCTGGGCGCCGGTGCGGTGTACGTGGCACGGCGCCGCGGCTCGGGCGCCTGAGACGGGTCCTGCTCTCAGACGGCGGCGCGGCGTACGCGGCGAACGCCGACCAGGCGGCCGGCGCCAGCACGAGGTGCCGGCCCGATGGAACGGTCCAGCAGGTCCTGGACCTTCGGGGCAAGCGTCATGGCGTTGCTCCTCCTGTCGGCGTCCCGCTCGAAGTACGAGCACGACGGCCCCGGCATTGTGTGCCGGGGCCGTCGTCACAGGGGGCGCGTAGGAGCGCGTCAGAGGCGCTCGGGCGTCCGGATGCCCAGCAGGGCCATGCCCCGGTGGAGCGTGCGGGCCGTGAGGTCGCACAGGAAGAGGCGGTTCTCGACCTGCTCGGCGGTGTCGGCCTTGATGACCGGGCACTGGTCGTAGAACGTCGTGAAGTGCGACGACAGCTGGTACAGGTACGCGGCCAGCTTGTGCGGCTCGTACGAGGCGGCGACCTCGTTCAGCGTCTCGCCGAACTGGTCCAGGTGCAGGCCCAGCGCGCGCTCCGCGGCCGCCAGCTCCAGCTCCGGGTGCGCGGCGGGCTTGGCGTCGCCGGCCTTGCGGATGATGGAGCGGATACGGGCGTAGGCGTACTGGAGGTACACGGAGGTGTCGCCGTTGAGGGACACCATCTGGTCCAGGTCGAACTTGTAGTCGCGGGACGCCGAGGTCGACAGGTCCGCGTACTTCACCGCGCCGATGCCGACGTACGCGCCGTTCTCGGTGATCTCCTGCTCGGTGAGGCCCACCTTCTCGGCCTTCTCGCGCACGACGCCCGTCGCCCGCTCGATCGCCTCGTCGAGCAGGTCCACCAGCCGGACCGTCTCGCCCTCACGGGTCTTGAACGGCTTGCCGTCCTTGCCGAGGACCGTGCCGAAGGCGAGCTGGACGGCCTTGGTGTCGCCGTTCAGCCAGCCGGCCCGGCGGGCCGTCTCGAAGACCATCTTGAAGTGCAGGGACTGGCGGGCGTCCACCACATACAGCAGGGTGCTCGCGCCGAGGTTCTGGACGCGGTCGCGGATCGCGGAGAGGTCGGTCGCCGCGTAGCCGTAGCCGCCGTCGGACTTCTGGACGATCAGCGGGACCGGGTTGCCGTCCGGGCCCTTGACGTCGTCGAAGAAGACGCAGAGCGCGCCCTCGGAGCGCACGGCGACACCGGACTCCTCCAGCAGGCGGCAGGTCTCGGCGAGCATGTCGTTGTAGCCGGACTCGCCGACGACGTCCTCGTCCTGGATGTCCATGTCGAGCTTGTTGAAGACCGAGTAGAAGTAGATCTTCGACTCGTCGACGAACCGCTGCCACATCGTGAGGGTCTGCTCGTCGCCGGCCTGGAGGTCGACCACCCGGCGGCGGGCCCGGTCCTTGAACTCCTCGTCGGAGTCGAAGAGCGCGCGCGAGGCCTTGTAGAGCCGGTTCAGGTTGGACATGGCCTCTTCGCCGGAGACGGCGGCCCCGTCCTTGTGGTCCAGCTCGTGCGGGTGCTCGATCAGGTACTGGATGAGCATGCCGAACTGGGTGCCCCAGTCGCCGATGTGGTGGCGGCGGACCACCTTTTCGCCGGTGAACTCCAGGATCTCGACCATTGCGGCGCCGATCACGGCGGAGCGGAGGTGGCCGACGTGCATCTCCTTGGCCACGTTCGGCTGGGCGTAGTCGATCACCGTGGTGCCGGGGTTCTCGGCGTACGGCACGCCGAGCCGGTCGTCCGCGGCGCGCGCGGCGAGGGTCTTCACGATCGCCTCGTCGGTGATCGTGATGTTGAGGAAGCCGGGGCCCGAGACCTCGATCTCCTTGATCAGCTCATTGGCCGGCAGAGCCTCGACGACCGTGGTCGCCAGCTCACGCGGGTTGCCCTTGAGCTGCTTGGCCAGCGCCAGGATGCCGTTGGCCTGGAAGTCGGCCCGGTCGCTTCGTCGCAGCAGCGGGTCCGCGGAGCCGGCCTCCGGCAGGGCTGCCGAGAGGGCGTCCGCGACGCGCTGGTGGACGGTCGAAGCGAGGGAATGGACCGAGGCCATGAGGTGCCGTTCCTGTCGATGGAGACTTGGATGTACGTACAGGTGTCAAGTATTCCATGGCGCCCCGGGCCCGATCTCGCGAGAATCGGGCGAGCCCAGGAGGAGACCATTCCGTCTGGGACAATGGCTAACGCCAGCTTTCGAGATTCCGAGCAATCAAGGACGTGCCGATCGTGGCTCAGAGCAGCACCGAGACCGACTGGGTCTCCCGTTTCGCGGACGAGGTCATCGCCGAGGCGGAGCGACGTGCGCCTGGGAAACCTGTCGTCGTCGCGTCCGGCCTTTCCCCGTCCGGTCCGATCCACCTGGGCAACCTGCGCGAGGTCATGACCCCGCACCTGGTCGCGGACGAGATCCGCCGCCGTGGGTACCAGGTCCGTCACCTGATCTCCTGGGACGACTACGACCGCTACCGCAAGGTGCCGGCCGGCGTCCCCGGTACGGACGAGTCGTGGGCCGAGCACATCGGCAAGCCGCTGACCTCCGTGCCCGCCCCGGCCGGGTCGGCGTACCCGAACTGGGCCGAGCACTTCAAGGCGGCCATGACCGAGTCGCTCGCCGAGCTGGGTGTCGAGTACGACGGCATCAGCCAGACCGAGCAGTACACCGCCGGCGCCTACCGCGAGCAGATCCTGCACGCGATGAAGCACCGGAACGAGATCGACGCGATCCTCGACCAGTACCGGACCAAGCAGAAGCCGGGCAAGAAGTCGCAGAAGCCGCTCGACGAGGCCGAGCTGGAGGCCGAGGAGGGCTCCGGCGCGGCGACGGAGGACGACGGCAGCGGCGGCGGCGCGGGCTACTACCCGTACAAGCCGTACTGCACCGTCTGCAACAAGGACCTCACCACCGTCACGGCGTACGACGACGAGACGACCGAGCTGACCTACAACTGCACCGCATGCGGCCACTCGGAGACCGTCCGGCTGACCGAGTTCAACCGCGGCAAGCTGGTCTGGAAGGTCGACTGGCCGATGCGCTGGGCCTACGAGGGCGTGATCTTCGAGCCGTCCGGCGTCGACCACTCCTCGCCCGGTTCCTCCTTCCAGGTCGGTGGGCAGATCGTGGGCATCTTCGGCGGCAAGCAGCCGATCGGCCCCATGTACGCCTTCGTCGGCATCAGCGGCATGGCCAAGATGTCCTCCTCGAAGGGCGGCGTGCCGACCCCGGCCGACGCGCTGAAGATCATGGAGCCGCAGCTCCTGCGCTGGCTCTACGCCCGCCGCAAGCCCAACCAGTCCTTCAAGATCGCCTTCGATCAGGAGATCCAGCGTCTCTACGACGAGTGGGACTCCCTGGAGCGCAAGGTCGGCGAGGGCACCGTGCTGCCCGCCGACGCCGCCGCGTACTCGCGGGCCGCCCGCACCGCCGCCGGTGAGCTGCCGCGCACCCCGCGCCCGCTGTCGTACCGCACGCTCGCCTCGGTCGTCGACATCACCGCCGGCCACGACGAGCAGACCCTGCGCATCCTCAGCGAGCTCGACCCGGCCAACCCGCTCTCCTCGCTCGACGAGGCCCGGCCGCGGCTCGACCGCGCCGAGAACTGGATCACCACCCAGGTCCCGGCCGAACAGCGCACTCTTGTCCGCGACGAGCCCGACCTCGAGCTCCTGGGCTCGCTCGACGACTCCGGCAAGGAGTCGCTGCGGCTCCTCCTGGAGGGACTGGACACTCACTGGTCCCTCGACGGGCTCACCACGCTCGTCTACGGCGTGCCGAAGGTGATGGCCGGCCTGGAGCCGGACGCCAAGCCCACGCCGGAGCTGAAGGTCGCGCAGCGTTCGTTCTTTGCGCTGCTCTACCGGCTCCTGGTCAGCCGTGAGACCGGCCCGCGACTGCCCACGCTGCTGCTCGCGGTCGGCGCGGACCGGGTGCGCAAGCTGCTCGGTTCGTAACGGCGTACGGACGCTCGGAGGGCCGGTACCCGGAATCCCGGGTACCGGCCCTCCGTCGTTCTCACGCAGGCGTTCAGTACGTGAAGGCGATGCCATGAGTGGCCGCGATTCCCCCGGAAGGGTGGCCGCCGAGCACCGTGAGCGGGGTGTCGGACACGTTCTGGATCTTCAGCGACAACAGCAGCCGGGGGCACCCGCCGAGCAGGGACGTGTCCAGGTAGAGGGTGTTCATCGCGCCGCGGTGCTGCCTGTCGCGTGTCCACTTCGCCAGGGGGCTGTTGAACGGTCCGCCGCAGGGCGCCCCCGCGCTCGTCTGCGGCTGTGCCTCGATCCACGTATGGGCCATGGAGGCGCCCGTCAGCCTCGCGTCCAGGACGATGGCGATGCGGTGGGCGCCGGAGGGCGTGTAGACGTGTTCGAGAGTGGTCGCCGTTCCGCCGGCCGCGACGACCTGCCGACCCGTCGCCGGCAGCGTCCAGCGCGCCGAGCCGGAGTAGACCTTCCGGGCCAGTTCGGTGCCCGCGGAGACACGGCACCTGTACGACCCGGTCGTCGGGGCCGTGAACATCCACCGCACATACGCGCCCGCCTCCTCCCCCGCGGGGAGGGCGGTTCCATCGGCGTACCGGCAGTGGACCGCGAGTCTGTCGTCCGCCTTCTGATCGGAAGTCACCGGCACGTTACGGGTCCACAGATACGACTGCTGGCCCGCTGTGGCGTCGAAGACGATGTCCGTCGCCGAGGCGGGTGCGGCTGCAGCCACCTCTCCGGACACCAGCCCCCATATGGAGAGAAAGGTCGCCACTCTTAGCCGGAAACGCATCGAATCGCCCTTCGACAGCCCACAGTTGATCATGCGGAGACTGTCAGGCGATCTGCTCCGGGTCCAGTTGCTCCGACTCGTACTGCTCACGCAGACCGGCCAGATACGGGCGCAGCGTGCTCTCGCTCACCGGACCGCCGGTCTCGCCGGTGATTCCGTAGTGGTCCATCAGGTAGAGACCGAACTTGCGGGCGTTGGGGTACGCGCCGTGTTCGCTGACGTACTTGTGGAAGGCCGCGATGTACGCGTCGTCCAGGGAGACCCCCTCCGGCAGGACCGCCGCGGACACGGTCTCCGGCTCGGGCTCCGGCTCGGGCTCCGGATCCGCCGCGGCCTTCGGGTGCGGCTGCGGGTACTTCTGCGCCTCCGGCTCCGCGTTGCGCTGCCGCGGGACACCGCCCAGCGGCCGGCTGCGGCCGGGTCCGGAGGGGACCATCACCCGAGCGGTCTCGACGTCCTCGGCGTACGCCGGGTCGTACGAACCCCGGTACTCCGCCTGCCCGACCGCGGGCGCCGCGAACCACGGGCTCTCGTGCGGGACCGGGCCTTGAGCAGGCATCGGGACCGGGCCTTGAGCAGGCATCGGGACCGGGCCCGGCTCGGGGGCCGGGGCTCGATGGGCCTCGTGAACCTCGTGCGCCTGGTGAACCTCGTGGGCCTCCGCCGGGGCCGACGGAAGCGCCACCGGCTGCTCCGCCTCCACAGCAGCGGCGGTCACCGCGGCGACGGGTTCGGCGGCCCGCTCCGGCGCGGGCGGCAGCAGCACCGGCTCGATGCCGGCCGCCGCCAGACCCGCCGCGGCCGTTTCGGCCAGCGGAACGCCGTACCGCGCCAGCCGCAGCGGCATCAGGGCCTCTACCGGCGCCTTGCGGCGCCAGGCCCGCCCGAAGCGGGCCTGAAGGCGTGACTGGTAGATCAGCCGGTCCTGCTCCAGCTTGATGACCTGTTCGTACGACCGCAGCTCCCACAGCTTCATACGCCGCCACAACAGGAACGTCGGTATCGGCGACAGCAGCCAGCGCGTCAGCCGCACGCCTTCCATGTGCTTGTCGGCGGTGATGTCCGCGATCCGGCCCACCGCATGCCGCGCCGCCTCCACCGACACGACGAACAGCACCGGGATGACGGCGTGCATACCGACGCCCAGCGGGTCCGGCCAGGCCGCGGCGCCGTTGAAGGCGATCGTCGCCGCCGTCAGCAGCCACGCCGTCTGGCGCAGCAGCGGGAACGGGATACGGATCCAGGTCAGCAGCAGATCCAGCGCGAGCAGCACACAGATGCCCGCGTCGATGCCGATGGGAAAGACCAGGGAGAAGGTGCCGAAGCCCTTCTTCTCCGCGAGTTCGCGCACCGCCGTGTACGAACCGGCGAAACCGATGGCGGCGATGATCACCGCACCGGCCACGACGACGCCGATGAGTATGCGGTGTGTGCGTGTCAGCTGCATCGCGGCCACCCGCGGTCCCCTCCCGATTTCGACATATGGCTGACCCAGACTGGCACATGTGTACGGAGCCCGGCCTCCTGGGGAGGCACGGGCTCCGGTTGAATCGGTGAGGATGCGGGCAAACCGTTGTCAACCCCGCGGGTCCGGCTACTGGTTGGCGGTGGCCACCGCGGCCAGGACTTCCTTGGCGGCCTTCTGCGCGCCCTTCATCATCTCCGCCGAGTCCGGGGTCTTCGCGCCCTGGTAACCGGCACCGTTGTAGTCCAGGGTGACGACGACGTTAGCCGTGCGCGCCACAATCACCTGGTACTTGAAGTCCTCGTCCGTCTTGCGCAGGTCGTACGTGATCGCCGTCGCCTGGTCGCCGATCCCGGAGACCGGGACCTCCTTGACGTTCTTCGCACCTTCCGTGGCCTTCACGTCGGCCACCTGCTTCGTGAAGTCCTTCGTGGCCCGCTCCTCCCCGCTGCCGAGGGTCTTCTCGGACTCCAGGCGCTTGATCGAGACATCGAGCCAGCGGTACTGCGAACCCTTGAGGCCCTTGTCCTCCAGGCCGTTCCAGGAGCAGCTGCCCTGCGCCGAGATGTCCGCGGAGTTGCCCGCCTTCCCCGTCTTGTCCTTCGCCTTCGGCACCAGCTGGGTGACCGTCGCGGCGCTGATCGACTTGCAGGCGTCCGGCAGCTTGGCGAACTTGGCCGGCTCCACGGTCGCCTCCGCCGAGGCCTTCGTGCTCGGCGTGGGGGCGGACGACTCCTGCTTCTTCTTGCTGTCGGCGCCGGTGCTGCCGTCGGAGTCGGACGAGCAGCCGGCGGCGAGGAGCATCACCGGAACGGCTGCGCAGGCGAGTATGCGGGTGAGACGCGGGGCTGATCGGTGCATGGTTCCTTCGCTCATTCGCTCATCTGTCGTCGTTCGTGCGTTCGTCGTACGGTCCGGTCCGTCCGCCACCGTACGCCGACGGCCATGCGTGCCGAACCGATCGCCGTACCGGGCACGCGGGTCCGGGAGGCCGGTCACTCGCCGAACTGCTCGGCCAACCTGCCTGCCAGTGCCCTGGCCTTTTCCTGCAGTTCGCCGCTGTCCGGGACCACGGTGGGCAGGGCGGGCTGGACGGTGTACTGGACGGTGACGATCACATTCGATGTGCGGAACACCACGCTCACCGTGCGGCCCTGTGTCACCGATCCGGCCCCCGCCGGTACGTCGTTCAGGAACGCCGCGTCACCCAGATTGTCCAGAACACGCGGTTCCAGGCCCTCGGCCGGTTGGGGGGGCGTGGTCGAGTCCGCGCCGGACGGCGGCGTGACCGGCGGTGCGGTCGGCGCCTGGGAGTCGCCCGGCGTCGAAGTGGAGGTCGTGACCGGCAAGCCCGCGGCGGCCTGCTTCTTCGCGTAGACCTCCTGCGCCCGGCCCTCGTCGCTCATCGCGGCGTCGTACGACACCACGCGCTCGAAATCCACGACCAGGCGGCGGGTGGCGTCCGGCGACTCGGCCTTCCAGTTGCACCCGACCCGCCGGTCGGTGTCGTACGTCAGGGCCGCGGTGCCCGCGTACACCTTCTCCCGCTCTTCCTCCGGCAGGTCCGGGCTGACGGGCAGCATGTCCTTGAGCAGCCCTCGGTCCACGGCCCCGCACGCCTCGGGGAGCGTGCGGTACTTGCCGGGCGGCGGCGCGGCGGCAGGCTGGACGGTGTTCGTCTTGGCGCCGCTCTCGGAGTCGCTGCCGCCGGAGCCGGCGCTGCAGCCGGTGACCAGCGTGGCGAGGAGCACGAGACCGGATACGTACGCCCTGCGCTGCACGGTGACCGGGCTCCCTTCGGACGGAAAAACGCTTGCCGCCGGGAAGTGGCGGCTGAACACAATGTGTATCGCACGCGCTGGTGTGAACGCCGGTCTGCCGTCTCTTTTGTGGGCTTTGGTGCCAGTTTTGCGTTTTCAGCCTTATTGGGGGAATTGAGGAAATATGTCTTACGTGGAAGTGTCGGGTGCGAAGGTCCCCATCCGTATGTGGACCGACCCCGCGGCGGTCGAGGGTGTCGCGATGCAGCAGCTGCAGAACGTCGCCACCCTGCCCTGGATCAAGGGTCTGGCCGTCATGCCCGACGTCCACTACGGCAAGGGCGCCACGGTCGGCTCCGTGATCGCCATGCACGGCGCGGTCTGCCCCGCGGCGGTCGGCGTAGACATCGGCTGCGGTATGTCCGCGGTCAGGACCTCCCTCACCGCGAACGACCTCCCGGGCGACCTCTCCCGCCTCCGTTCCAAGATCGAGGCGGCCATCCCGGTCGGCCGCGGCATGCATGACGATCCCGTCGACGTGGGGCGTCTGCACGGCTTCCCGGTGACGGGGTTCGACAACCTCTGGGGGCGCTTCGACGGGATCGCGGAGGCGGTCAGGTTCCGTCAGGAGCGCGCTTCCAAGCAGATGGGAACGCTCGGCTCCGGCAACCACTTCTGGGAACTCTGCCTTGATTCGGACGACTCGGTCTGGGTCATGCTCCACTCCGGATCCCGGAACATCGGCAAGGAACTCGCCGATCACCACATCGGCCGGGCTCAGAAGCTGTCCCACAATCAGGGGCTCGTCGACCGCGATCTCGCGGTCTTCGTCGCGGACACCCCGCAGATGGCGGCATACCGGAACGACCTCTTCTGGGCGCAGGAGTACGCCAAGTACAACCGCGCGATCATGATGGCCCTCTCGCAGGACGTGCTGCGCAGGGAGTTCAAGAAGGCAAAGATCATCTTTGGTGATGTGATCTCCTGCCACCACAACTACGTCAGCGAAGAGCGCTACGAGGGCATGGATCTGCTGGTCACCCGCAAGGGAGCCATCAGTGCCCGCAGCGGTGAATTCGGCATCATTCCGGGTTCGATGGGCACCGGTTCGTACATCGTCCGCGGCCTCGGCAACGAGATGGCCTTCAACTCGGCCTCCCACGGCGCCGGCCGCAGGATGAGCCGCAACGCGGCCAAGCGCCGCTTCTCGACGCGGGACCTGGAGGAGCAGACGCGGGGCGTGGAGTGCCGGAAGGACTCCGGTGTCGTGGATGAGATCCCGGGCGCTTACAAGCCCATTGAGAAGGTCATGGAGCAGCAGCGCGACCTGGTCGAGGTCGTGGCGAAGCTGAAGCAGGTCATCTGTGTGAAGGGCTGAGTGATCGACGACAGAGGGGCGGGGCTGATTGTCCCGCCCTTCGTGCTCTTCTTCCGTCGTCAGGTCAGGGACTTGTGGAAGAAGGTCGTCGGCTTGAGGATGCCCGAGGGGTCGGCGGAGTGGTCCGGGACCGTGCCGAAGGAGGTCCAGCCGGCGGTGCGGTAGAGGTTCTCGGCGGTGCTGCCTGTCTCGGTGTCGAGCAGGAGCAGGGTGCGGCCGGAGGCCGCGGCGGACTCCTCGGCGGCGGCGAGGAGACGCCGGGCGAGGCCGCGGCCGCGGGCGTCGCGGTGGACCAGGAGCTTGGCTATCTCGCCGCGGTGACGGCCGTTGGGGTATTCGGAGAGACGGAGCTGGATCGTGCCGACGACGCGGCCGTCCTCATGGGCCACCCACAGGACGATGCCGTCGTCGGCGAGGGCGGGGGCGAACGACGCCCACCAGGCGGCGGCCTGCTCGTGGGCGAGGGGGGCGAGGAACCCGACGGAGGCGCCGTCGTCGGTCGCGTCGATGAGCAGGTCGGCGAGACCGGGGACGTGGGCGGGCAGCTCCTCGGCCGTCAGCCGGGTGATGGTGGGCATGGTGCTGGCTCCTCCAGGGGCATGGGCTGGGCGTTTCGGCCCGTCCGGCGTCTGAAAACGGACACTCTCGGCTGCTGTGCGGGGGGCGGCCAACCGGCCCGGCGCATGCGACGGGCGCGCCGCGAACGCAGGCCCGGCAGGCCCCTCCGGCAGGTGCCGTAGCCGGTCGTGCGGCCGGCGCCCGTGCGATGCGACCGGTCGCCGTCCGCCGGGGCGAGCCGCGTCAGAGCTCGCGGTGGACCTTGGTGTTGGAGGCCTGGGCGCGGGGGCGGACCACCAGGAGGTCGACGTTGACGTGGGAGGGGCGGGTGACGGCCCAGGTGATGGTGTCGGCGACGTCGTCGGCGGTGAGGGGCTCGGCCACGCCCGCGTAGACCTTGGCGGCCTTTTCGGTGTCGCCGCGGAAGCGGGTGGTCGCGAACTCCTCGGTCTTGACCATGCCGGGGGCGATCTCGATCACGCGGACCGGGGTGCCGCAGATTTCCAGGCGGAGGGTTTCGGCGAGAACGTGCGCGCCGTGCTTGGCGGCCACATACCCGCCACCGCCTTCGTAGGTGCCGTGGCCGGCGGTGGAGGAGAGAACGACCACGGTGCCGTCGCCGCCGGCGGTGAGGGCGGGCAGCAGGGCCTGCGTGATGTGGAGGGCGCCGACGACGTTGACCTCGTACATCCGGCGCCAGTCATCGGGGTCGGCGGTGGCGACGGGATCGGCGCCGAGGGCGCCGCCGGCGTTGTTGACGAGCACGTCGCAACGGTCGAGGGAGGCCGCGAAGGTGTCGACGGCGGGCCGGTCGGTGACATCGAGGGCGTAGGCGGTGGCCCGGTGGCCCGCGGAGGTCAGTTCGGCGGCGAGGGCCTCGATGCGGTCCTTGCGGCGGGCGGTGAGGACGACGTGGTAACCCGCGGCGGCGAGCCGGCGGGCGGTGGCGGCGCCGATGCCGCTGCTGGCTCCGGTGACGACGGCTGTGCGGGAGGCCCCGGTCATCTCGTTCTCCTCGTGCCCGTGATCGGTTACGGGGTCAGGATAGGCGGGCCGGTCTCAGCGGCTGCGCGGTACGTACATGATCACCGCCATGCCCGCGAGGCAGACCAGTGCGCCGATGACGTCCCAGCGGTCGGGGCGGTAGCCGTCGGCGACCATTCCCCAGGCGATGGACCCGGCGACGAAGACTCCGCCGTAAGCGGCGAGGACGCGGCCGAATTCGGCGTCGGGCTGGAGCGTGGCGACGAAGCCGTAGATGCCGAGGGCTATGACTCCGGCACCGATCCACAGCCAGCCCCTGTGCTCACGCACGCCCTGCCAGACGAGCCAGGCGCCTCCGATCTCGAAGAGGGCGGCGACGACGAAGAGGGCGGCTGAGCGGGCTGCAAGCATGGGCCCAGCGTGTCATGGCGGACGAGCGGGTTTGACGGGCCGTCGTCGGTATCTTCGGTGCATGTTTGCGATGCGCAAGGCTCAGTCGGCGGGTGCGGTGGTGGCTGCGGCGGCCGCGATGGCTGTGGTGACCGGTGCCGGTCCGGCCTCCGGGGCGATCGCTCCGGACGCCGACGTGGCGTACGGCGGTCATGTCTCGCTCTCGGCCGGCCGGATCGCGGTGTGGCTGAGGAGCGTGAACCATGGCCCCTCCTCGTTGGCGAATGCGACGGTGCGACTGCAGTTCTCGGAGCCCCTGGCCGATGGCCGGGAGCTGTCGCAGGGCTGTCTGCGGAGCGGGCAGCACGAGGTGCTCTGCCAGACGGGCGCGCTGCCCGTGATGGGTGAGGGGCAGCCGGTCGCGCTGGACCTGTGGACGCGGGGGCAGCCGGCCGAAGTGACGGTCCGGATCGACACGGCGTGGAACGGCGGTGCCACCGACCGCAACCCGTTGAACAACGAGCTCGAGGTGCTGGTCCCGGCCACAGGTGATCCGTATTTCATCTGAGGCCTTGGGCCCTGTCCGGCCGGTCAGGCGCCCGTCCACCGGGTGAGGGCGGTGCGCAGGGCGTCCCCGTCGTGCTCGTCACGCACATGCGGCGGACCGCCCGTAGGCGGCGTGCAGCAACTCCTCGCCGACCGGCTGGAGCGCGCGGGCTACGTCATGCGCCGCCGCGACACCGGGGACCGTCGGAAGGTGCGCGTAGCGGTCAGGCCGTGGCGCCGCCGAATTCGCGTACGGCCTTCTCGACGATCGCCTCGAGCCGGGCGTGATGCGCCCCGCGCCAGTACACCCGGCCGCACTCCGTGCACTGCGCGAAGGCGTCGTACGTACGTCGCGTGCCGTGCTCCAGCTTCTCGACGACCGCGTCCTTCTCGGCGTCCTTCAGCGTGCCGTTGCAGGCGGTGCAGCGGGTCCAGGGGGCGAGGGCGGGGGTGAACCGTTCCAGCACGTCCCGGAGCTGGTCGTCGGGGCGGTGGCTGTAGACGTACGCCCCGGCCCAGATCTCCCGCCGGCGCAGCAGTCCGCGGTCCCGGGACAGCAGTACACGGCGTTCCCGCGCCGACAGCGCCGCCAGTGCCGCGTCGCCGATGTCCTCGCTCTCGTACGCCGCGTCGACACCCAGCAGCCGCAACCGCCGTGCCAGTGTGCCCAGATGTACGTCGAGCAGGAAGCGCAGCGGCGCGCCCGGTACCTGCTGCGGCCGGGTCACTCCGAGGACCTCGACGTGCTCGCCCGTGCCCGGGATGTGCGAGACCCGTACCTCCCGGCCGTCGACCAGCAGCCTGCCCACCTCGGTCAGCGGGACGCCGAGCGACTCGACGACGTGGCCGAGCGTCGACGAGCCGTCGGTCGGCACCGTCGTACAGCCCCCGCGCCGTCCCGCCGGGATGAAAAGGTGCAGGTCAGAGGCGAAGCTGAGGGAGATCTCCGGTCCGTTCACGCAAGTCAGGATGCCATTGGGCCGGGCGCGTCAGCCAGGGCTTTCCCGGCACCGAAGCCGTCCGCGTGCTCCCGAGCCCAGGTGGCGAAGGGACCAGCAGGTGCCCGGCGAGCTCCTCGAGGGTGTTCGTGACGGGGCGGAACATCCGGCCCTCGGCGGCCGGGCGCGCGCTCGACGCGACGTACCGGCGGTGCCGGGCGAGGAGCTTCTCCTCGGACTCGGGTCCGCCCAAGTGATCCGTCATCCCTGGCTCGTTGGTCCGCCGGAGCAGCCAGAGGTCACCCTCCGACCAGGGTTCGATTCGCACCATACGGGGACTGTACGGCGAGGGTCCGTCAGCGCCGCCGGCTCAGGGCCAGACCAGGCAGTAGGGCTGATGCCCCGCCTCGTGCAGGCGGTGCGAGAAGTCCTGCCATTCGTGCAGCAGTTGATAGACGTTGTACGCGTCGCGCGGGCCGCCCCGGTCGGGGACCGTGGACCAGATGAAGGCCGCGGCGCCCACCGACTCCTCGCCGATGTCGCGGAACTGGTCGACGGCGGTCATCGGAAGCTTGACCACGGCGTAGTCGGGGTGCAGGACGACCAGTTCCAGCGGCGGGACCTTGTGCAGCGGTATGCCCTGGATGCCGGTGAGGACCATCGCGGCCACCGTCTCCGGCTTGATCTTGGTGAACATGCCACCCATGCCCAGCTCGTCGCCGCCGAGCTCCTCGGGGCGCATGGAGATGGGCACGCGGGCCGCGGTGGCCCCGTCGGGCGCGCCGAAGTACTTGTAGGTCACCCCCATCCGGCCACCCCTGAACCCCGCGCTCTCGTTCTCGGACGGGGCCGGCACGATCGCCTCCGCCGCGTCCGTCGGCTCCTGTGCTTCCGCTTCGCGCCGGTGCCTTCCCCGACGGGCCCGCCGAGGACCCACGTCGCCGGTCCCCTCGCCCAGTCCGCCACCGCGATGCATATCTCCACCCGACCACTCGCGGCCCCCGCCGCGCAACCCGATCATCGTGTCAGTGACCTCCCCCGCGGATGTGTGGTGAAACACCTGTCCGCAAGACGGTCCGGGCCTCTGACACCATGGCTACCGTGAGCTACCCATACCAGGCCCCAGTTTCGCAGACGCTTTTCGACCGTGCGTCCCTTGTGACCCCCGGCGGCGTGAACTCTCCCGTGCGTGCCTTCCGTGCTGTGGGCGGTACGCCCCGGTTCATGGTGTCCGGTACCGGTCCGTACCTCACCGATGCCGACGGCCGCGAGTACGTCGACCTCGTGTGCTCGTGGGGTCCGATGATCCTCGGACACGCCCACCCCGAGGTCATTGCCGCCGTGCAGGAAGCGGTCGCCCGCGGCACCTCCTTCGGTACGCCGGGCGAGGGCGAGGTCGCGCTCGCGGAGGAGATCGTGGCCCGTGTCGAGCCGGTCGAGCAGGTACGTCTCGTCTCGTCCGGCACCGAGGCGACGATGTCCGCGATCCGTCTCGCCCGCGGATTCACCGGGCGCGCCAAGGTGATCAAGTTCGCCGGCTGCTACCACGGACATGTGGACGCGCTGCTGGCCGCCGCCGGTTCCGGTGTGGCCACCTTCGCGCTGCCCGACACCCCCGGTGTGACCGGCGCGCAGGCCGGCGACACGATCGTCCTCCCCTACAACGACCTGGACGCCGTAAGCGCGGCGTTCGCCGCGCACCCTGGCGAGATCGCCTGTGTGATCACGGAGGCCTCGCCGGGCAACATGGGCGTCGTGCCGCCCCGGGACGGCTTCAACCAGGGCCTCGCGGACCTCTGCCGGGAGAACGGCGCGCTGTACATCTCCGACGAGGTGATGACCGGATTCCGTACCTCGAAGGCCGGCTGGTACGGCGTCGACGGCGTCCGCCCCGACCTGATGACCTTCGGCAAGGTCATGGGCGGAGGCTTCCCGGCCGCGGCCTTCGGCGGCCGCGCCGATGTCATGGCGCACCTCGCCCCGGCCGGCCCGGTCTATCAGGCGGGCACCCTCTCCGGTAACCCGGTCGCCACCGCCGCCGGTCTCGCGCAGCTCCGGCTGCTCGACGACGCCGCGTACGACAGGGTGAACGCGGTGTCGAAGGAGATCCAGGGCCTGGTCACGGCCGCACTGGCCAAGGAGGGCGTGGCGCACCGCCTCCAGACGGCGAGCAACATGTTCTCGGTCTTCTTCACCGCCGAAGAGGTCCGTGACTACGACGACGCGAAGAAGCAGGAGGCGTTCCGCTTCAACGCCTTCTTCCACTCGATGCTCTCCCAGGGCGTCTATCTGCCGCCGTCCGCCTTCGAGTCGTGGTTCGTGTCGACCGCGCACGACGAGCGCGCCGTCGAGCGGATCGCCGCCGCCCTGCCCGCCGCGGCCCGTGCCGCCGCGGAAGCGACGGAGGCCGCGTGATGAGCGACATCACGGTCGTCCACCTGGTGCGCCACGGCGAGGTGCACAACCCCGACGGAATCCTGTACGGGCGCCGGGCCGGCTACCACCTGTCCGAGCGCGGCCGTGAGATGGCCGACCGGGTGGCCGAGCACCTCTCCGGGCGTGACGTCACGCACGTCGTGTCCTCGCCGCTGGAGCGCGCACAGGAGACGGCCACGCCGATCGCCAAGGCGCACGGCCTGGACCTGGTCACCGACGAGCGGCTGATCGAGGCGGCGAACGTCTTCGAGGGCAAGAGCTTCGGGGTCGGCGACGGCGCACTGCGCCGCCCGGCCAACTGGAAGCACCTGACCAATCCGTTCCGCCCGTCGTGGGGCGAGCCGTACATCGAGCAGGTCGTACGGATGATGGCCGCCCTCGACGCCGCGAAGGACGCGGCCCGCGGACACGAGGCGGTGTGCGTCAGCCATCAGCTGCCGATCTGGATCGTGCGCAGCTTCGTGGAACGGCGCCGGCTGTGGCACGACCCGCGTCGGCGGCAGTGCACGCTCGCCTCGCTGACCACGTTCACCTACCAGGGCGACAAGATCGTCTCGGTGGGGTACAGCGAGCCCGCGCTCGACCTCGTTCCGGAGCACCTTCGGGCGGGAGCCAAGCCCGCCAAGGGCAAGGACAAGGCTTTCGGCGCGTAATCCGTGTAATTCCTTATGCGGGTTTGACAAGGGGTGACGAGGGCATTAGCGGGCACTCGGGGGGGTGCGGAAGATCGCCGGAATGGTCATGCGAAACTTTTCACATGACCTTTAGCCGCGCCCCCCGACGCCGCTCGCACCGCCGCCGTGCACTGGCGCTCGCCGCCGTCGCCACGGCCGGTGCGTCCGTCCTGACGGCGTGCAGCTCCGGCGGTGTCTCCGGCGGCTCCGGCGACACCAACTTCGTGACGCAGTCCGGCGGCATCTCCACGGTTGCCGAGGGGGACCGGCAGCCCGCCCCCGAACTGGCCGGTGAGACGCTCGACGGCAAGCAGCTCGACGTGGCGAGCCTCAAGGGCAAGGTCGTCGTGCTGAACGTCTGGGGCTCGTGGTGCGCGCCGTGCCGCGCCGAGGCGCCGTATCTCACCAAGGTCGCGAACGAGACCAAGGCGCAGGGCGTCGAGTTCGTCGGGATCAATACCCGCGACAGCGCCAAGGGGCCGGCCCAGGAGTTCGAGAAGGATTTCCAGGTCCCCTATCCCAGCCTGTACGACCCGATCGGCAAGCTCATTCTCCGTTTCCCCAAGGGAAGTCTGAATCCGCAGGCCATTCCGTCGACGATCGTTCTCGACAAGGACGGCAGGATCGCGGCGCGTGCGCTGCGGGCGCTCGACGACAAGGGTCTGCACAAGATGATCGACCCGCTGGTCGCGGAGAAGTGATCCGGTGAACGCACTCGCCGCGGCCATGGACGCGAACGAGACGGTCCTCAGCGGGGCGCTGCTGCTCGCCCTGCCGATCGCCGTTCTCGCCGGGCTCGTCTCCTTCTTCTCGCCCTGTGTGCTGCCTTTGGTGCCGGGCTATCTCTCGTACGTCACCGGAGTCAGCGGCACCGACCTGGCCGACGCCAGACGCGGCCGGATGGCCGCGGGCGCGGGGCTCTTCGTCCTCGGCTTCACGGCCGTCTTCGTCTCCGGCGGGGCGCTCTTCGGCGGATTCGGCGCGACGCTGCAGGAGCACCGGGAGGTCATCTCCCAAGTGCTCGGCGTGCTGACCATTCTGCTCGGCCTCTTCTTCATGGGCCTGATGCCCTGGCTCACCCAGCGCGAGTTCCGTTTCCACAAGCGGCCGGTGACCGGTCTGCTCGGTGCGCCCGTGCTGGGCGCGCTGTTCGGCGTCGGCTGGACCCCGTGCATCGGCCCGACCCTCGCCGCGGTCAACACCCTGGCGTTCACCGAGGCGAGCGCGGGCCGCGGCGCGGTGCTGATGGTGGCGTACTGCCTCGGACTCGGGCTGCCGTTCCTCCTGGCGGCGGTGGCGTTCCGCAAGGCGCTCGGCGCGTTCGGCTGGGTCAAGCGGCATTACGTATGGGTGATGCGCATCGGCGGCGTGATGATGATCGCGACCGGTCTGCTGCTCGTCACCGGCGCCTGGGACCGCATCGTGCAGGAGATGCAGGTCTGGACGAGTGGCTTCACGGTGGGGATCTGATCGATGAGCGAGACGACGACGGACGTCCGGGACACCCAGGAGCCGGAGCTCGGCGAGGCCGGGGCCCAGCTGTCCACCGCGCCACAGGAGCAGGCCGTGCCCGGCTCCTTCGGCGGCATGCGGGCACCGGGTGCGCGCGGCCTGCTCGCCTGGACGGGCCGCGAGGCCGTCGGATGGGCGCGCTGGTTCTGGCGGCAGCTGACGTCCATGCGGGTCGCGCTGATCCTGCTGTTCCTGCTGTCTCTCGGAGCCATCCCCGGCTCGCTGATCCCGCAGAACAGCGTCGACGAACTGAAGGTCGCCGACTTCAAGGAGCGGCACGACGTCCTGTCACCCGTCTACGAGAAGCTCCAGCTCTTCGACGTCTACAGCTCGGTGTGGTTCTCCGCCATCTACATCCTGCTGTTCATCTCCCTCATCGGCTGCATCGTGCCGCGCACCTGGCAGTTCGTCGGCCAGCTGCGCGGCCGCCCGCCGGGCGCGCCCAAGCGGCTGACCCGGCTGCCCGCGTACACCACCTGGCGCACCGAGGCCGATCCGGAGCAGGTGCGCGAGGCCGCGCTGGCGATGCTGAAGAAGCGCCGTTTCCGCGCCCACATCGCCGGTGACGCTGTCGCCGCCGAGAAGGGCTATCTGCGCGAGGCCGGCAATCTGGTCTTCCACGTCGCCCTGATCGTCATGCTGGTGGCCTTCGCCACCGGAGAGCTCTACAAGTCCGAGGGCGGCAAGCTCGTCGTCCAGGGCGGCGGCTTCGCCAACACACTGACGCAGTACGACGACTTCAGGTCCGGCTCGCTGTTCAACACCGACGACCTGGCGCCGTTCAGCTTCACCCTCGACCGGTTCGACGCGTCGTACGAGCGCAGCGGCCCGCAGAAGGGCACGCCCCGCGAGTTCAAGGCGCACGTTACCTACACCGACGGCGTCGACGGACCGCAGAAGAAGGCGACGATCGAGGTCAACGAGCCCCTGGAGGTCGCGGACTCCAAGGTCTACCTGATCTCGCACGGTTACGCCCCGGTCGTCACCGTCCGGGACGGCAAGGGCAAGGTCGTCCTGCACGACGCGGTGCCGCTGCTGCCCGTGGACAACAACGTCTCCTCCACCGGCGCCATCAAGGTGCTGGACGGTTACAAGGACAAGAACGGCAAGAAGGACCAGCTGGGCTTCGCCGCCTTCTTCGTCCCGACCTATGGGGGCCCGGGCAACGGCACGATGTTCTCGCAGTTCCCCGCCCTGGACTTCCCGGTGCTCAACGTGGGCGCTTACCACGGCAGCCTGGGCGTCGACGCGGGTCTGCCGCAGAACGTGTACCAGCTGGACACCGACAAGATGACCGCCTTCCGGGACAAGGACGGCGGCGTGCTGAAGAAGACCCTGCTGCCCGGCGAGACCCTGACTCTTCCCGACGGGGCCGGCTCGATCACCTTCGAGAAGGAGGTGAAGCAGTGGGCGAGCTTCCAGGTCACCCAACAGCCCGGCAACGGCGCCGCGCTCATCGGCGCGCTGGCCGCCATCGGCGGTCTGGCCGCGTCCCTCTTCATCCAGCGGCGCCGGGTCTGGGTCCGGGCCGTACGGGGTGAGGACGGGGTGACCGTCGTCGAAATGGCGGGGCTCGGACGCAGCGAGTCCGCGAAACTCCCCGAGGAGCTGGCGGATCTGGCCGTCACGCTCAACGCAGAGGCGCCGATCGCGCCTGATCCCGTTGTTCCCGCTGATGTTCCCGTTGAAGGAGCTGAGAAGTCCTGTGCTTCTCCGGGGGACACTGCGTCCGACAGCGGCCCTGCCGCGGGCCGGACCTCCGGCAGTAACAACACGTCCGCGACGCCGCACGAATCATCCCGAGGGGCAATGCAGTGATCATCGCCGCCGCAACGAACGAGAGCCTGGCGCAGATCAGCAATGTGCTGATCTATTCGTCGATGGCCGTCTACACCCTGGCCTTCTTCGCGCACATCGCGGAGTGGCTCTTCGGCAGTCGCAGCAAGGTCGCCCGCACGGCGGCCGCGCTCACCGCCGACGCCGCGGCCGGCCCGGAGCCGGTCGTCGAGGTCCAGCCCGGTGCAAGCACCGGCTCCACTGGAACCGCCGTACTGCAGCGCCCGAAGATCGTCACCCGCTCCACCTCCGGCACGCGTGACGTCCCCGACGGCCCCGGTGCGCACGGCGGCGACGCGCAGGGCGACCTCTACGGCCGGATCGCCGTGTCGCTGACCGCCCTCGCCTTCCTCATCGAGGCGGCCGGCGTGGTCACCCGGGCGCTGTCGGTGCAGCGCGCCCCCTGGGGCAACATGTACGAGTTCTCCATCACCTTCTCGACGGTGGCGGTCGGCACGTACCTGGCCCTGCTCATCGCCAAGAAGAACGTCCGCTGGGTCGGTCTGCCGCTGGTCACCACGGTCCTGCTCGACCTCGGCCTCGCGGTCACGGTCCTCTACACCGCGAGCGACCAGCTGGTCCCCGCGCTGCAGTCGTACTGGCTGTGGATCCACGTCTCCACCGCGATCTTCTGCGGCGCCGTCTTCTATCTGGGCGCGGTCGGCACGCTGCTGTACCTCTTCCGCGACTCGTACGAGTCCAAGCTCGCGAACGGCGGCAAGCCCGGCGCCCTCGCCACCTCGATCATGGAGCGCCTGCCCTCCGCCGCGAGCCTCGACAAGTTCGCGTACCGGGTCAACGCCGCGGTCTTCCCGCTGTGGACGTTCACGATCATCGCGGGCGCGATCTGGGCCGGTGACGCCTGGGGCCGCTACTGGGGCTGGGACCCCAAGGAGGTCTGGTCCTTCATCACCTGGGTCGCCTACGCCTGCTACCTGCACGCCCGCGCCACCGCCGGCTGGAAGGGCCGCAAGGCCGCCTATCTGGCCCTGCTCGCCTTCGGCTGCTGGCTCTTCAACTACTACGGCGTGAACATCTTCGTCAGCGGCAAGCACAGCTACGCGGGCGTCTGAGGTAGCGCCCTGCTGCCGAACGGGTGACGCTGGTGTCATGTCGGGTTCCATCTCGTACGGCACCAGCGAGACCCACGAGGGCACCCATCTCCTGCGGTACGTGGTACGCGTACCGCACCCCGTGGAGCAGGTGTGGGAGGCCGTCGCGACCCCCGAGGGGCTGCGCGGGTGGCTCGCGGCCGCCGACACACTCGAACCGCGCCTCGGCGGCGCGGTGACGCTGCGCTGGCTCAACACGGACGACAAGGGCAGCCACACCGTGGCCACCGGCCATGTCACCGCCTGGGACGTGGAGCGGATCGCCGAGTACACGGTCACCGTCCACGGCCGGATCCGCTTCCATCTGGAGCCCGGCGGCGAAGGCGCCACCGTCCTTCGCTTCACCAACGAGATGCACGGCGACGACGACTACCGCCTGGACTGCCTGGCGGGGTGGCACAACCACTTCGAGTACCTCGTCGACGCGCTCGACGGCCGCCCGGCGGACTGGTCCGCGTGGACGTTCGAGCGCTGGCAGCAGCTCAGGAACGAGTACGAGCAGCACTAGAAGACTCATGAAGATCTTGTTGAGGGGCTGTCCGGCCGGAGGCCGGGCGGCCCTTCTGGTCATCCGGTGGCCGGGGCGAGGTGCCAGGTGTCGCCGGTGCGGGTGAGTCCGAGGTTGATCAGTCGGCGGAGGTTGAGGGCGGCGGCTCGGGTGTGGAGCCAGGTGTCGTTGGCGATGGTTCCGCGGTAGCGGAGTTTGCGGTTGCCGTGGTGGACGAGCCAGGCGACGGCGCGTTCGACCGGTGGTCTCCAGCGGCGGTAGTCGGCTTGCCAGTCGGGGTCGGTAGCGGCCTGGCGGCGGGCGGCTGCGAGCAGGTCGTGGTGTGGGCGGATGGTCAGGATGCGGCCGGCCTTGGCCTTGGTGCACCGCTCGCGCAGGGGACATCCGGCGCACAGTTTCCCGAAGGCCGCCTTGCGCTGGTGGTGCTGTCCGCCGGGGTCTGACAGGGGGACCGTGTGTCCAGCGGGGCAGGTCACCGTGGCGGCGGCGGTGTCGATGGCGAAGTCGTCCAGGGTGAAGCCGCCGGGGACGGCCGCCCGTAGCGGGGCGGGCTTGAGGAACAGCCGGTGCCCTGCGTCTTCGAGGGCCTGGCGGGCATCGCCGGTGGAGTAGGCGGTGTCGCCGAAGGCGTCCACCGGCCCGTCCTCCTCGGCGAGAAGGTCCAGGCCGACGGTGGCCTCGTGGTGCTCTGGGCCACTGCCGGGCCGCAGGGCGACGGCGGTGTATAACCCGGTCTCGGGCTCGATGGCCAGGTGGGCCTTGAAGCCGTCTTGCTGGTGGGTGCGGGTTTTGTGGATGTGCCGGGCCTCGGGGTCGACGGTGGAGACCATCCGGTCCTGCGCGGTGCCACGGGTGATGCGCCAGCGCCCGTCGCGGCCGTCGGAGTCCTCGGCGGGTTCGACGTCTTGCCCGGCGACCAGGGCCAGGATGCCGACGGCATTCGCGGCCTTCTCGCCCAGCTCCTGCTCGGGCAGATGCCCGAGCAGCCTGAGCGCGTCACTGACCAGGGCATCAACAAGCGTGGCGCGGGCCTGCTCGTCATTCCAGGCGATCCTTGGTTTGCCCGGGTCGCTGTAGTCATGCGCGGTGCACTGCACGGCTGCCACCTCAGCGGCCCCGGGGACCTCGCGAATTACCGCGCGGACGGCGGCGATGATCTGGGTGACGGTGTCCTGGGTGGCGACCGCATCGTCCAGCACCGTGGAGTCCAGCGCCCGCCGGTGCTTGCCCTTGAGGACACCGGTGGCCTTCACCACCTCGCGCACCGTCTCGAAGACACGGTTCGGCCGCACCGAGCGGGCCAGCCGGCGCCGGAAGTAGGCCAGCAGCGACGGATCGAACGCCATGTCGTGCAGGCCCAGCCCGCACGCGGCCTTCCACCTCAGGTCACACCGCAACTCCTGGACCGTCTCGAAGTCCGACAGCCCGTTAAGGGCCTGCAGCGTGATCGCCGCGGCCAGGATCTGCGGCGGCATGCTCGGCCGCCCGTTCGCCGACGGGTACATGTCCTCGAACGTCTCCGCCGGGAACAGCGCGCCGCGATGCTCGGCCAGGAACGCGAACACACTGCCTGCCGGGATCAACTCCCGGCAGGTCTCCCACACATCCGGCCCGACCGTCTCCCCGGCCCATTCCCCCATCACCACGAGAAAGAGTCTGGCCCCGCCGCTCACGCGGCGGGGCCAGAACCCAAGATCTTCATGAGTCTTCTAGGGCGTGTTTCGAAAGTAGCGTCGTCCGCCCGGAGGGCGGGGTCGGGGGCGTCTGGTGCGTGCGATCGCAAGGCGGAGGGAGGAGAGCGCAGCGGGCTGCGCCGACGACCGACAACGCGGCGAGCGTGCGTGCCGGGCGTTCCCGACCAGGCGGGACTTTCGAAACACGCCCTAGAAGACTCATGAAGATCTTGTTGAGGGGCTGTCCGGCCGGAGGCCGGGCGGCCCTTCTGGTCATCCGGTGGCCGGGGCGAGGTGCCAGGTGTCGCCGGTGCGGGTGAGTCCGAGGTTGATCAGTCGGCGGAGGTTGAGGGCGGCGGCTCGGGTGTGGAGCCAGGTGTCGTTGGCGATGGTTCCGCGGTAGCGGAGTTTGCGGTTGCCGTGGTGGACGAGCCAGGCGACGGCGCGTTCGACCGGTGGTCTCCAGCGGCGGTAGTCGGCTTGCCAGTCGGGGTCGGTAGCGGCCTGGCGGCGGGCGGCTGCGAGCAGGTCGTGGTGTGGGCGGATGGTCAGGATGCGGCCGGCCTTGGCCTTGGTGCACCGCTCGCGCAGGGGACATCCGGCGCACAGTTTCCCGAAGGCCGCCTTGCGCTGGTGGTGCTGTCCGCCGGGGTCTGACAGGGGGACCGTGTGTCCAGCGGGGCAGGTCACCGTGGCGGCGGCGGTGTCGATGGCGAAGTCGTCCAGGGTGAAGCCGCCGGGGACGGCCGCCCGTAGCGGGGCGGGCTTGAGGAACAGCCGGTGCCCTGCGTCTTCGAGGGCCTGGCGGGCATCGCCGGTGGAGTAGGCGGTGTCGCCGAAGGCGTCCACCGGCCCGTCCTCCTCGGCGAGAAGGTCCAGGCCGACGGTGGCCTCGTGGTGCTCTGGGCCACTGCCGGGCCGCAGGGCGACGGCGGTGTATAACCCGGTCTCGGGCTCGATGGCCAGGTGGGCCTTGAAGCCGTCTTGCTGGTGGGTGCGGGTTTTGTGGATGTGCCGGGCCTCGGGGTCGACGGTGGAGACCATCCGGTCCTGCGCGGTGCCACGGGTGATGCGCCAGCGCCCGTCGCGGCCGTCGGAGTCCTCGGCGGGTTCGACGTCTTGCCCGGCGACCAGGGCCAGGATGCCGACGGCATTCGCGGCCTTCTCGCCCAGCTCCTGCTCGGGCAGATGCCCGAGCAGCCTGAGCGCGTCACTGACCAGGGCATCAACAAGCGTGGCGCGGGCCTGCTCGTCATTCCAGGCGATCCTTGGTTTGCCCGGGTCGCTGTAGTCATGCGCGGTGCACTGCACGGCTGCCACCTCAGCGGCCCCGGGGACCTCGCGAATTACCGCGCGGACGGCGGCGATGATCTGGGTGACGGTGTCCTGGGTGGCGACCGCATCGTCCAGCACCGTGGAGTCCAGCGCCCGCCGGTGCTTGCCCTTGAGGACACCGGTGGCCTTCACCACCTCGCGCACCGTCTCGAAGACACGGTTCGGCCGCACCGAGCGGGCCAGCCGGCGCCGGAAGTAGGCCAGCAGCGACGGATCGAACGCCATGTCGTGCAGGCCCAGCCCGCACGCGGCCTTCCACCTCAGGTCACACCGCAACTCCTGGACCGTCTCGAAGTCCGACAGCCCGTTAAGGGCCTGCAGCGTGATCGCCGCGGCCAGGATCTGCGGCGGCATGCTCGGCCGCCCGTTCGCCGACGGGTACATGTCCTCGAACGTCTCCGCCGGGAACAGCGCGCCGCGATGCTCGGCCAGGAACGCGAACACACTGCCTGCCGGGATCAACTCCCGGCAGGTCTCCCACACATCCGGCCCGACCGTCTCCCCGGCCCATTCCCCCATCACCACGAGAAAGAGTCTGGCCCCGCCGCTCACGCGGCGGGGCCAGAACCCAAGATCTTCATGAGTCTTCTAGAGGCCCTGTCCGGCCCGTCATGCCATGCCATGCCAGGCCGATCGCGTCCGGCTTCTCCCGCAGATTCGTGTGCGAGTCCACCCCGCCGAGGCGCGTGCCCGGGTCGCACTCGTCGAAGTGCACCGGGGCGGCATTCAGCTCCTCGGCAGGTGCGGCGAGGGGAGGCGGCAGCATCCGGTGCCGCCCCGAGCGCCGGCGTCCGCCCGCCCAGCGGGCCGTCAGATCACCGATGTTGATCGTGAACGCGTCCGGGTCGTACGGCGCGTCCTCCCAGCCGCCGTCCTGCAGCCCGCCCCTCCCCCCGACGCGACGAGTCTCACCGAGGCCCGAGCTGACCACGCCGCGTTCGTCGCCGAGAACCCGAAAGACCCGGACTCCGTCGTGCACGGCGGTCCGGGTCTCTGGCAGGCCGCGGCGCAGCGGCAGCTCGGCGATCTTTTTAGGCCTTCGGCGAGGTGTCGTCGTCCTTGCCGCCGTTCTCGCGGCGCTTGAGTTCCTCCTCGCGGCGCCGCAGGTCGGCCTCCCAGTCCTTCAGCAGCGCCTCGTCCTTCTTGTTGTCTTCCCTCAGCGAGGCCAGGAACTCGGGGTTGTCGTCGGGGGCGACGAACTGCGTGCGGTGGTTGCGGTGCCATTCGGACGGCGTGCCGCCACCGGCCGGGGCGCGCCGCAGCTTGCCCGCGGCCAAGTACACGATCGGGCCAACGATCGGGAAAAGCAGGATGACGATCACCCACACCACCTTGGGGAGGTGCTTGATCTCGTCCTCAGGGGTGTTCAGGCAGTCGATGAAAGCGAAGATCGTCAGCGCGATCGAGAGGATGTAGGGCAGTGATCGGATCACGGTGGAGCAAGCCCCCCAGCGGCTTCGTCGGGGCGGCGACCCGCCCCGGTGACGGGTCCAGCGTAGTGGGTGACCGATACTGGACCGCATGGCTTACGACGATCTTCGCTCGCTGCTCCGGGCGCTGGAACGCGAGGGTGACCTCAAGCGCATCAAGGCCGAAGTGGACCCGTACCTGGAGGTCGGAGAGATCGTCGACCGGGTGAACAAGGCGGGTGGCCCGGCGCTCCTCTTCGAGAACGTCAAGGGCTCCTCGATGCCCCTGGCGATGAACGTGTACGGCACCGACCGTCGGTTGCTGAAGGCGCTCGGCCTGAAGTCCTACGACGAGATCAGCGAGAAGATCGGCGGCCTGCTGCGCCCCGAGCTGCCGCACGGATTCGTCGGCGTCCGCGAGGCCTTCGGCAAGCTCGGCGCGATGACGCACGTACCGCCGAAGAAGGTGAAGGACGCCCCGGTCCAGGAGGTCGTCCTCACCGGCGACGACGTGGACCTCGACCGGCTGCCCGCGCTGTTCACCTGGCCCGAGGACGGCGGCTCCTTCTTCAACCTCGGTCTGACGCACACCAAGCACCCGGAGACCGGGATCCGCAATCTCGGTCTCTACCGGCTCCAGCGCCACGACAAGCGCACCATCGGCATGCACTGGCAGATCCACAAGGACAGCCGGAACCACTACGCCGTGGCCGCCAAGAGGGGCGAGCGGCTGCCCGTCGCCATCGCCTTCGGCTGTCCGCCGGCCGTGACGTACGCGTCCACCGCGCCGCTGCCCGGGGACATCGACGAGTACCTCTTCGCCGGTTTCGTACAGGGCCGGCGCATCGAGATGGTCGACTGCAAGACCGTCCCGCTCCAGGTCCCGGCGCATGCGGAGGTCGTGCTGGAGGGCTGGCTGGAGCCCGGCGAGATGCTGCCGGAAGGTCCCTTCGGCGACCACACCGGCTTCTACACGCCGCAGGAGCCCTTCCCGGCACTGACCATCGACTGTGTGACGATGCGGAGGCGTCCGCTCCTCCAGTCGATCGTGGTCGGCCGCCCGCCGACGGAGGACGGCCCGCTGGGACGGGCCACGGAACGTTTCTTCCTGCCGCTGCTGAAGATCATCGTGCCGGACATCGTGGACTACCACCTGCCCGAGTCGGGCGGCTTCCACAACTGCGCGATCGTTTCGATCGAGAAGAAGTACCCCAAGCACGCGCAGAAGGTCATGCACGCGATCTGGGGCGCGCACATGATGTCGCTGACCAAGCTGATCGTGGTGGTGGACGCCGACTGCGATGTCCACGACCTCCACGAGGTGTCGTGGCGGGCACTCGGCAACACGGACTACTCCCGCGACCTGACCGTCGTCGAGGGCCCGGTCGATCACCTGGACCACGCGTCGTACCAGCAGTTCTGGGGCGGCAAGGCGGGCATCGACGCGACCGCGAAGTGGCCCGAGGAGGGCTACACCCGGGACGGCGGCTGGCCGAACATGGTCCTCCCGGACCCGGAGACGGCCGAACGAGTGACAAAGCGCTGGAAGGAGTACGGGCTGTGACGGGGAGCAGGAATACGGGGTTCGGCAGCGCGGTACCGGGGTTTCCCCGCCGGCGCGGGGGCGAACCGGAGTACGGACTGTGAGCACCTCCGCCGCCGCGGTCCCGCAGCCGGGCCGGACCCGGGCGTTCCTGCGCCTGGTGATGATCGAGCACTCGGTCTTCGCGCTGCCCTTCGCGTACATCGCCTCCCTCACGGCGATGTTCCGGCTGGACGGCCGCATCCACTGGGGCGATCTGCTGCTGGTCACCGTCGCCATGGTGGGCCTGCGGACGTTCGCGATGGCCGCCAACCGGATCATCGACCGTGAGATCGACGCCCGTAACCCGCGCACCGCCCACCGTGAACTCGTCACCGGGGCGGTCTCGGTGCGCTCCGCGTGGACGGGCGCGCTGATCGCCGTCGTGATCTTCCTCGGGGCGGCCGCGCTGCTGAACCCGCTGTGCCTGGCCCTGGCCCCCGTCGCGGTGGTGCCGATGGTGGTCTATCCGTACGGCAAGCGGTTCACGAACTTCCCGCAGGCCATCCTGGGCCTGGCCCAGGCGATGGGCCCGGTCGGCGCCTGGCTCGCGGTCACGGGGGAGTGGTCCTGGGAGGCCGTGGTCCTCGGCCTCGCCATCGGCATCTGGATCGGCGGCTTCGACCTGATCTACGCCTGCCAGGACGTGGAGTCGGACCGCGCCGGGGGAGTGAAGTCGGTCCCGGCCCGCTTCGGCATCCCGGCCGCGCTGTACGGCGCGCGCGGCTGCCATGCGGTCACCATGGCCCTGCTCGTCTGGTACGCCCTGGTCACTGACGGTGGTGCGTTCCTCTGGCTGGGCCTGGTGATCGTCGCTGGCGCGTTCCTCTACGAGCACACGATCGTGAAACCCCATGACCTGTCCCGCCTGAACAGGGCCTTCTTCACTGTCAATGGTGTGATCGGGATCAGCCTGTTCCTCTTTACGCTGATGGATCTGCTTGCACGTGGGCTCACGGTGTGACTACTCGATCGTGTGATCGGCCGCTGTTTCTCAGCGGCCGGCCCGAGGTGCGGCTGGCGTTGCGGGATTGTCCCCGCATATGCGGGGATGTTCCGCCGTTCACGGTCAAGAAGGCGCGGTTCAGCCGGTCGGCCCCGCATGCGCGGGGGTTCTGGTCCGGCGGCCCGACTCGGATGTCCGGCCGCCGGATAGGCTCGGCGTCATGAACGACGGCAAACGCATCCCCTGGGTCGTCGGTGTGTCCGGGGCGTCCGGGACGCCGTACGCGGCGTCGGTGCTGCGCGGGCTGCTGGCGGCCGGGGAGAGCGTGGACCTGGTGGTCAGCCGTGCCTCGCGGCTGACGCTGCTCGACGAGACGGGGATCGCGTTCCGGGACGCGCACTGGCGTGACGATCTGACGGCCTGGCTGGCGCGTGGCGCGGACGGGAAGCCGGACACCTTCGAGGTGCCGGTGGACGACGTACGGTACTGGGCCGCGGGGGATCTGGCGGCGGGGCCGTCGTCGGGCTCGTACCCGGTGAAGGGGATGCTGATCGTGCCGGCGTCCACGGCCTGTGTGGCCGGAGTGGCGCTGGGCCTGTCGAAGGATCTGCTCCAGCGGGTGGCGAGCGTGACGCTCAAGGAGCGGCGCAGACTGGTGATCGCGGTGCGGGAGACCCCGCTGAGCGGGCAGACCCTCAAGCACCTGGTCGCGCTGGACGAGGCGGGAGCCGTGGTGCTGCCCGCCTCGCCGGCGTTCTACGCGGGGGCGACGCACATCCAGGATCTGGTGGACTTCGTCGCGGGGCGGGTGCTGGACGCGGCAGAGGTGCCGCACAAGCTGTACCGCCGTTGGGAGGGAGAGCTCGGTGGCTCTCGGGGGGCTTAGTTCTTCTTGGCGCCGCGTGCGAAGCGGGCCCGCAGCGGGGCAAGGCGCGAGGCACTGCCGAAGGGACGGGCGGCACGCGAGCGGTTGGCCTCGTCCTGCAGCTGGCGCATGCGGGCGTATGCCATCTCGATCGTGTACACGGTGAGATCACTCCTGAAAGATCGTCGTTGATCCGGTGAACGATTCACAGGGTGTCGGCCCTGTGTGCCTTAGATTCTATACGTAAACTCGCGGTACTGCTGAACAATGGAAGGCTTCAGGTATATGGACGCCGTGGATAGGCAGCTCATCCAGGCCCTGCGGGAGAACGGCAGGGCCTCCTACGCCGAGCTCGGCCGGCTCGTAGGGCTCTCCGGACCCAGCGTCACCGACCGGATCAACCGCCTCGAGGCGGCCGGGGTCATCACCGGCTACCGCGCCACCGTCGACGCCCCCTCGCTCGGCCTCGGTGTGACGGCCCTGGTCGGCATCTCGCTCTCCGACGCCGCCGACCACGAGGACGTCGCGCGCCGGCTGAAGGACCTCGGCGAGATCGAGGACTGCTGGTTCATCGCGGGCGAGGACTCGTACATGCTCAAAGTGCGGGCGACGGACGTCGACGGCCTGGAGAAGATGATCCGCCGGCTCTCCGGCACCAAGGGCGTCTCCCGTACGCGTACGACGATCGTGCTGTCCACGAAGTGGGAGAACCGGGTCGGCGAACTTCCCGAGGAGGCATAGGGCTACGGTTGGTGGAGCCTGAAGAGTAGACGTATGGGAGGCGGCCGGGATGGACGCTGGGCTCAAGCGTGAGCTGGAGGAGAAGGTCCGGTCCGGGGAGCGGCTGACCCGCGAGGACGGTATCGCCCTCTACGAGTCGGACGACCTGGCGTGGCTCGGCGGACTCGCCCACGAGGTGCGTACGCGCAAGAACGGCGATGTCGTCCACTTCAACGTCAACCGCCACCTCAACATGACGAACGTGTGCACGGCGTCGTGCGCGTACTGCTCGTTCCAGCGCAAGCCGGGCGAGAAGGACGCGTACACCATGCGCATCGAGGAAGCCGTCCGCCTCGCCAAGGCGATGGAGAACGAGAACCTCACCGAACTGCACATCGTCAACGGGCTCCACCCCAACCTGCCGTGGCGCTACTACCCGCGGTCGCTGAGTGAGCTGAAGAAGGCCCTGCCGAACGTCTCGCTGAAGGCCTTCACCGCCACCGAGATCCACCACTTCGAGACCATCTCGGGCCTGTCCGCCTCGGAGATCCTGGACGAGCTGATCGAGGCGGGCCTGGAGTCGCTGACCGGCGGCGGTGCCGAGATCTTCGACTGGGAGGTCCGGCAGCACATCGTCGACCACCGCACCCACTGGGAGGACTGGTCGCGCATCCACCGGCTCGCGCACGAGAAGGGTCTCAAGACCCCCTGCACGATGCTCTACGGCCACATCGAGGAGCCGCGGCACCGCGTCGACCACGTCCTGCGGCTGCGTGAACTCCAGGACGAGACCGGCGGCTTCCAGGTCTTCATCCCGCTGCGCTACCAGCACGACTTCGTGGACATGAAGGACGGCAAGGTCCGCAACAAGCTGCAGGCGCGCACCACGATGGCGACCGGTGCGGAGGCGCTGAAGACCTTCGCGGTCTCGCGCCTCCTCTTCGACAACGTCCCGCACGTCAAGGTCTTCTGGGTGATGCACGGAGTCCAGACCGCTCAGCTCGCGCTCCAGCACGGCGCGGACGACATGGACGGCTCGGTCGTCGAGTACAAGATCACGCATGACGCGGACAACTACGGTACGCCGAACAAGCTGACCCGCGACGACCTGCTGGACCTGATCCGCGACGCGGGCTTCCGCCCGGTCGAGCGGAACACCCGCTACGAGATCATCCGCGAGTACGACGGCCCGGACCCGGCCCGCCGCGAGTCGCCGCAGCCGATGCGCGTCTGACCTCGCGGGGTACCGCCCCCCGTCCCCGTTTCCCGCCCCGTGCCATGGCTCCGCCGCGGTACGGGGCGGTGCTGTTGTCCGCTGGGCGGACGGGGGTTGAGGATGGGCTGAGGTAATAAGTAGTCTCCGGATGTGCCACTTACATTTCAGCTGGATCCGAAGGTCGACCCCGCTCTGCGAGACGGGATCGCCGCCCTCTGGACCGATGTCAGCAACGCCGGCGGAGCCGTCGGATTCGTACCGCCCGTGACCACCGAGGACATCCGGCCCGAACTGGTCGGACACCTGGCCGCGATGGCCGAGGGGCGGACCCGGCTGCTGGTCGGGCACGACGAGAAAGGCGCCGTCGCCGCGACCGCCTTCCTCACGTACAACGGACACCGGCTGATGAGGCACTGGATCTGGTTGTACACCGTGATGGTGCACCCCGACCATCAGGGCAAGGGCTACGGGCGCGACCTGATGGCCGCCGCCGAGGAGGCCGCGCGCGGTTTCGAGGGCGTCGAGGCGATCCGGCTCACCTGTCGCGGCGGTACCGGTGTCGACCGGTTCTATGCCTCCTGTGGGTACAAGGAGGTCGGTCGGGTGCCCGGCGCCATACGGGTCGGCCCGGAGGACGACCGCGACGACGTCATCATGCTGCTCCCGCTGAACCGATTCGGGATGGAGCCCCCTCAAATGGGCACAGAGGGGTCGTGCTTCACTGGTGGGCGCGATCTGTCGTAGGGAGAAGAGAGAACAGCCGTGTCCGCTGCAAAGCCGAGCGCCACAATCCGGTACACCGCCATGCGCCTGGGCGTTTTCGTCGGCTGCTTCGTCGTCGTCGCGGGCCTCGTCCAGTTCGGAGTGCTTCCCTCCGGGCTCGGCGACTCCAACTTCATCTGGGTCGTCCTGCTCTCCCTCGTCGTCTCCGCGCCGCTCAGCTTCGTGCTGCTGCGCAAGCAGCGTGACGAGATGTCGGTCCAGATCGTCGAGAAGGTCGACCGGGCCAAGGCCCGGCTGGACGCCAACAGGGCCCAGGAGGACGACGCCGCGTAAGGTTCGTCACAGACCTCGACGCCCCAGGCCGAAGCACCCGCTTCGGCCTGGGGCTCTGTCGTTTCCGGGCACCTCCGCCTCAAAGCAAGGCTTTGAGAATCTCAAAGTTCAAGTGTTAACGTGTTCAGCATGAAGTCAACGTGTCGCCGCATGTCCGCGGTCTGTTGCCGCACGGTCTGAGCCGGCCTTCTGCGGCGGCGCGCCCCGTCAGCACGGGCGCCGCTCCCTTCTGTCCCCCCGTAATGCCTTGCGTCCACACCGGAGTGTGTCCGTGTCCGCGAACTCCAAGTCCGCGATATCCCCCAGGTCCATATCGGCCAAATTCCCCTTCTGGGCCCAGATCGTCACCGGTCTGGTGCTCGGCGCCCTGCTCGGCTGGATCGCCCGCAGCCAGGACATCGGCTGGCTCTACACCGCCCTCGACAAGGTGGGCCACCTCTTCGTCCAGCTGCTGAAGCTGGCCGTCGGCCCGCTGGTCTTCTTCGCCATCCTGGTGTCGATCACCAATCTGCGTAAGGTCAACAACGCCGCCCGGCTGGCCTCCCGCACGCTGCTCTGGTTCATGATCACGTCGCTGATCGCGGTCGCCATCGGCCTCACGATCGGCCTGATCACCAACCCGGGTGCGGGCACCGGCCTCACGCCGAAGGACGGCAAGCTTCCCGAGCATGCGGGCTCCTGGCTCGACTTCCTCACCGGCATCATCCCGACCGACGTCGTCACGCCGTTCACCGAGCTGAACGTCCTGCAGATCGTCTTCATGGCCGCCGTCGCCGGCATCGCCGCCCTTCAGCTCGGCGACAAGGCCAAGCCGATCCTCACCCTCAGCGAGTCCGTGCTGGAGCTCCTCCAGAAGGCTCTGTGGTGGGTCATCCGCCTCGCCCCCGTCGGCACGGTCGGCCTCATCGGCTACGCCATCGCCGACTACGGCTGGGACCTGATCGGCAAGTACGCGACCTTCACCGCCGACGTCTACATCGGCTGCGCGCTCGTCCTCTTCGGCGTCTACCCGCTGCTGCTGGCGACCGTCGCCAAGGTCAACCCGCTGCACTTCTTCAAGGGCGCCTGGCCCGCCATCCAGCTGGCCTTCGTCTCCCGGTCCTCCGTCGGCACCATGCCGGTCACCCAGAAGGTCACCGAGCGTCTCGGCGTTCCGAAGGAATACACCTCCTTCGCGGTCCCGTTCGGCGCGACCACCAAGATGGACGGCTGTGCCGCCATCTACCCGGCACTCGCCGCGATCTTCATCGCGCAGATCTTCGACGTCCAGCTGAGCATCGGCGACTACATCCTGATCGCCTTCGTCTCGGTGATCGGCTCCGCCGCCACCGCCGGTCTCACCGGCGCCACGGTCATGCTGACCCTGACCCTCTCCACGCTGGGCCTCCCGCTGGAGGGCGTGGGTCTGCTGATGGCCATCGACCCGATCATCGACATGGTCCGCACCGCCACCAACGTGGCCGGCCAGGCGCTGGTCCCGGTTCTCGTCGCGGCCCGCGAGAAGATCCTGGACCTGGACGCCTACAACGCGGCGAAGGCGTCCCCCGTCGACGCCGTGGACGCCGACGAGAAGGTGGCCGTCCCGGTCGCCGCGTGACGCCCGACAGCATGCCCCTGAGCGCCCCGGATCACGTCCGATCCGGGGCGCTCAGGGTTTCCGTGCCTCGATCAGGAAACGGGCGGTGTGCGCCACGAACGGGCCGCCGGCCTCGATACGGGTGTGGAGAGCCCGGAGCTCGGTGCGGTAGCGGTCGACGGTGAAGCCCGGGACCATCCAGATCACCTTGCGCAGGAAGTAGATCACCGCGCCGATGTCGAAGAACTCGGTGCGCAGCGACTCCGAGCGCAGATCGACGACCTCCAGACCGGCGGCTCCGGCGGCGGCACGGGCCTCGTCGGGATGGCGCCTGCGCCGTACTTCCTCGGGCTGCGGGCCGAGGAAGTACTCGACGAGCTCGAAGACGCCGGCCGGGCCGACCTGCTGGGAGAAGTACGTACCGCCGGGCTGGAGCACCCGGGCGATCTCCTCCCACCAGGCCTTCACCGGGTGGCGGCTGACCACCAGGTCGAAGGCCTCGTCGGCGAACGGCAGCGGCGGTTCGTCCTCGTCGGCGACGACGGCGACCCCGAGCGGGTGCAGCAGCCTGGTCGCCCTGGCGACGTTCGGCGGCCAGGACTCGGTGGCCACGGTCAGCCGCGGCAGCTTCGGCACCCCGGCGAGGACCTCGCCGCCGCCGGTCTGGATGTCCAGCGCGGCGGAGGCCCGGGCCATCCGTTCGGCCATCATCCGCTGGTAGCCCCAGGAGGGGCGCTGCTCGGTGGCCCGCCCCTGGAGCCAGGCGAAGTCCCAGCCCTCGACAGGGGCCGCCTCGGCCTCTCTCACCAGCTCTTCGAACGATCGCGCCATGTTCCGATCCTCGCAGCTCCTCTTTGCGGCGGCTGCCCGATGCGATGAGATGTCGCAGGAAAGGCAGGAGCCCCGTTCCATGCGGAACGGGGCTCCTTGGGTACTGCTAAGAGTAGGGCGCGATCGCCGACCGGCGAAACTTAGGCCGGGGTGACGTTCTCAGCCTGCGGGCCCTTCGGGCCCTGGGTGACGTCGAAGTTCACGACCTGGTTCTCCTCGAGGGAGCGGAAGCCAGAGGCGTTGATCGCGGAGTAGTGGACGAAGACATCCGGGCCGCCGCCGTCCTGGGCGATGAAGCCGAAGCCCTTTTCAGCGTTGAACCACTTGACGGTTCCGGTAGCCATGAGCCCTCCTTGGGCCAAAGGGTTGCCCTGCTCCAGAACCTGCAAACAAGTCTGAAAACTACAAAAGCCTGCGGGTTACATGCTCCGCAGACTCTGTACTGCAAGGGAAACCAAACTGCAACTTGCGTCGAGCGTAGCACGCAGAGTGTCCAGGAGGACAGAGGGAGAGATCACTTCACCCGAATGTCCCAAAGGTGGTTTCGGTAGCCGAATGGGCGGGCACGCCGCCCCCGGCGGGGTCCGCCGGTGAGCCCGGGTCTAGTGTCACGACGTGGACAATGCAACGGACGACCACCCCCGCCGCAGCCGGCCGCGCGTCGGCCACATCCAGTTCCTGAACTGTCTGCCCCTCTACTGGGGGCTGGCCAGGACCGGCACGCTCCTGGATCTGGAGCTGACCAAGGACACGCCGGAAAAGCTCAGCGAGCAGCTGGTCCGCGGCGATCTCGACATCGGCCCGATCACCCTGGTCGAGTTCCTGCGCAACGCCGACGGGCTGGTCGCCCTGCCGGACATCGCGGTGGGCTGCGACGGTCCGGTGATGTCCTGCGTGATCGTGTCCCAGAAGCCGCTGGAGGAGCTGGACGGGGCGCGCGTGGCGCTCGGGTCCACGTCGCGCACCTCCGTACGCCTGGCCCAGCTTCTCCTTGCCGAGCGGTACGGCGTCACGCCCGACTACTACACATGCCCGCCCGACCTCGGCCTGATGATGCAGGAGGCGGAGGCCGCCGTGCTGATCGGGGACGCCGCCCTGCGTGCCTCCCTGCACGAGGCGCCGCGGCTCGGTCTGCAGGTCCATGACCTGGGGGTGATGTGGAAGGAGTGGACCGGGCTGCCCTTCGTCTTCGCGGTGTGGGCGGTGCGCAAGGATTATCTGGCCAAGGAGCCGATGGTGGTCCGCAAGGTGCACGAGGCGTTTCTGGCCTCGCGCGACCTTTCTCTGGAGGAGGTCGCCAAGGTCGCCGAACAGGCGGCCCGCTGGGAGGCCTTCGACGCGCCGCTGCTGGAGCAGTACTTCACCACGCTAGACTTCCGTTTCGGGGTCGATCAGCTGCGGGGCGTACGGGAGTTCGCCCGGCGGACCGGACCGACCACCGGCTTCGCGGCGGACGTGGCGGTCGAGCTGCTCGACTGAGGTGCTCCACGCGGTTCGAGGGTTCTACGCTGCCGGGATCGGCGCCTGCATATGGGCGCTGATCCAGCCGATGGTGCCGTCACCCATGCCCTGGACGTAGGTCCTGGCGTTGTGGTGGCCGTTCGGTATGACCTGGAGTCGGGTCTTCACCGCACCTTTTCCATATATACGGATGAACCTCTTCACTTTGTTGACGCCGGACTCCCTGGAGCCGATCTGGAAGGCGAGGTAGACATCCGGGCCGCCCTGGGAGGTGAGTGCCTCGGCCAGCCTCTCCGGGTTGTTCTCCTGGCGTTCCTTCTCATGGCCTGCCCACAGTGGCGAGTCCGGCACGATGTCGGGACCCGAGGCGATTACGGCCTTGAATTTGTCCGGATTCTTCAGTACGGACTTCAGCCCGGCGAAACCACCGGATGAAGATCCCATGAACGCCCAGCCGTCCCTGGATGTGAAGGTCCGGAAATTCGCCTTCACGAAATCGGGTATGTCCTCGGTCAGCCAGGTGCCCATTTTCGGTTGACCCGGAATGTCGCTTCCGTCGTAGTAGTACCTGCTGTCGGGGTTCAGGACCGGCATCACGACGATGAAGGGCAGGCTTCTGCCCTCCCGGGACCAGCGGCTGATACTGCTCTGCAGCTTCAGATCGGTGCCCATCCAGTAGTTCTTGGGGTAGCCGTTGCCGCCGGGCAGCGCGATCAGCACCGGGAAGCCGCTCCTGGCGTAGCGGGGTTCGAAGTACTGCTTCGGCGCCCACACCCACACCCGGCCCGTGAAACCCGACTTCCTGCCGTGGAGAGTGGTCACGCCGATCTTCGTGCCGTCGTCGACGGTGTTCTCCGTGGTGAACTCCGCCTTGGGGCCCGTCGGCATCAGGGTCCCGGCCACGGCCGGGGACGCCGTCGGCCCGGGGCTGCCGCCCCCGCCGGTGCGGCTCTTGCCGGTGCCGCTCGGAGCGGCGGGCGTGCTCGGATTGTCGAAACTGACTGGCGCGCCCTGCGCCGAGCAGCCCGCGACCAGAGCGACCGATCCGAACGAGGCGGTGGCTGTCAGGGCGATGGCCAGACGTTTCATGTGCGGGCTCCGGTGGCTGCGGTCGGACAAGAAGTGCGAATGTATGAAGGGCGCTCAGGAAGATGCCGGAACCGGCGGATCGGTTCGGCCGCCGGGTGCCCGCCGGGCGCCCGCAGCTCGCCGGAAGGGCTGGCGTAGGCTTGCTCGGTCCGTCCACAACCCGCCGAAAGGGACACCCCGGTGACCGAGAAGGCCGACCTTCAGTCCGTCCTCGACCGTGCCGCGGAGGGTGGGCGGATCACCCCCGAAGAGGCGCTCGACCTCTACCGCTCCGCGCCGCTGCACGCGCTGGGCGCGGCCGCCGACGCCGTACGCCGCCGCCGTTACACCGGTACGGGCCACATCGCGACGTACATCATCGAGCGGAACATCAACTACACCAACGTCTGCGTCACGGCCTGCAAGTTCTGCGCCTTCTACGCCGCGCCCAAGGACACCGCCAAGGGCTGGACCCGCGACCTCGACGACATCCTGCGCCGCTGCGCCGAGACCGTCGAGCTCGGCGGCACGCAGATCATGTTCCAGGGCGGTCACCACCCGGACTACGGCGTCGAGTACTACGAGAAGCACTTCTCGGCCATCAAGAAGGAATTCCCGCAGCTGGTCATCCACTCCCTCGGCGCGTCCGAGGTCGAGCACATGGCCCGTATCTCCGGCGTGTCCGTCGAGGAGGCCATCAAGCGCATCCACGCCGCGGGCCTCGACTCCTTCGCCGGCGCCGGCGCCGAACTCCTGCCCGAGCGGCCGCGCAAGGCCATCGCCCCGCTGAAGGAGTCCGGCGAGCGCTGGCTGGAGATCATGGAGATCGCCCACAAGCTCGGCGTGGAATCCACCTCCACCATGCTGATGGGCACCGGCGAGACCAACGCCGAGCGGATCGAGCACCTGCGCATGATCCGCGACGTGCAGGACCGTACGGGCGGCTTCCGCGCCTTCATCCCGTACACCTACCAGCCCGAGAACAACCATCTGAAGGGCCGCACCCAGGCGACCATCTTCGAGTACCTGCGCATGATCGCCATCGCGCGGCTCTTCCTCGACAACGTCGCCCACATCCAGGGTTCCTGGCTCACCACCGGCAAGGAGATCGGCCAGCTCTCGCTCCACTACGGCGCGGACGACCTGGGCTCGATCATGCTGGAGGAGAACGTCGTCTCCTCGGCCGGCGCCAAGCACCGCTCCAACCGCCTGGAGATCATCGACCTGATCCGCCGCGCGGGCCGGGTCCCGGCGCAGCGCTCCACGACGTACGAGCACCTCGTCGTCCACGACGACCCGGCGAACGACCCGGTCGACGACCGCGTCGTCTCCCACCTCTCGTCGACCGCGATCGAGGGCGGCACGGCCCACCCCGAGCTGAAGCTCCTCACCTCCGACTGAGGTCGCGTTGCTGACGATTCACGCCGCGGACCTGCTCCTGCCCGGTGCCGGGCTCGCCCCGGTACCGGACGGGGCGGTCGCTGTCGACGGCCGCGGGATCGCGGCCGTCGGCCCGTACGAGGACCTGGCGGCCGAACGTCCCGGAGCGCGGGTGCGCCGCTGGCCCGGCATCCTCACGCCCGGCCTGTGCAATCCGTACGGCCCCGAGCTGTTGGAGCGTGCCTACCACCCCGACCCGCGCGAGGCCGGCGAGCTCGGCACCGAGCCGATCACGGGCGACGCGCTGGCCGCGCTGGACATGACCGAGGCCAGATGGGGCGCCAGCGCCCGGCGCGGGGTCCAGCGGATGATGGCGCACGGAACGGTTGCGGTGGCGGGCGATCTGTGGCGCCCCGCGGTGGTGGACGCCGTGCAACGTGCCGGGCTGAGCATGCAGGAACGCTTCGAGGAACCCGAAGGCACCCCGTCCCTCGACCCCTTCGCCTCGCGGCCGGTGGACGACGCCTTCCTGCCGCCGCTGGGGCCCGAGGGCCGCGACGCGACCTTCGCCATCTTCGACGTACCGACGACCGGCGACCCGTGCGAGGCCCTTGCCGAGCACGGTGCCGGCACGTGCGTGGCCACGGTGCTCGGCGGGCGGCTGGTCTACCGGGCGCGCTGACGGCGGGCGGGGCCGGGCCTACGGGACGGCCGGGCCGCCCAGATACCTGCCGTCGGCGTCGTACGGCCAGGCGTTGGACACGCAGCCCTTCAGCCCCTTGATCTGCTGCATCATCGCCGGGGCGGGACGACCCGGCCCGGGGCAGGTCTCGTGGCCGTGGCCCAGCCAGTGGCCCACCTCGTGGTTGACGATGAGCGCGCGGTAGTCGGTGACGGGGCCGTCGAACTGAGGCGATCCCTGCAGCCACCGCTTGAGGTTCACCACCACTGCGGTGCCGGCCCGGCAGTTGACCTCGCCGCGAGTGTGCAGGCCGTACGCCCCGCAGAGTCGGTCGACGGTGGCCGGGGTGGCGATCCGTATCACGAAGTCCGCCCGGCCCGTGTCGACCGGGCGGAAGGCGTGGGTGCCGTCCCGCGTCCAGCCGCGTGCGTCGCCGAGGACCGCGCCTATCTCGGCTGCGGCGCCCCGTACGGAGAGCCCGGTGCCGTCCTCGATCTCGACGCGGTAGCGCTGAACCGTGCCGGTGCCGTACGTCCGGCCGTCGGCGGGGGCGGCGGTGAAGGTTCCCGGCCCCGATTCGGGAAATGCCGTGGCGGGTCCCGGCGTGGGCCCCGGATCAGGCCTCTCCTCGGATGTCGGCACGGGCTTTTCCGTCGTGGCACGGGCCGACGGCGACGCGGAGACCCGGTCCTCGTCCTGACGCGACGAACCGTCCAGGGCCGACACGACGGCGACCCCGCCGGTCAGTGCCGCGCCGGACACGGCCAGCCCCGTCAGGATCCGTATGCGGGCCCGCCGTCGGCGGGCTCGCCGCGCCGCCCGTCGGCCCCGGGGCTCAGCCGCCATGAACCGACCTGACCTTCTTCTCCATCGGATGCCGGTCCGCTTCCTCGACCAGATCGAGGAATCGGGGGTCCTTGACGACGTCCAGCAGTTGAGCGTTGGTGACCGGCGCTGAGGTGTTCGAGACCTCGTCCGGGGAGATCGACAGCATGACACGACTGGAGCCGTAGCGGAAGGTGACCTGGGTCTCGGTGATCGTGCCGGAGTCTGTCGGAGCGGTGCTCGCACGGGCTCGGATGCCGCCGGGCAGGGTGTCCGTCGCGCAGACCATTTTCTTGGCCGCGATGCAGGGGTTGTCGCCGTCCTCCGCCTCCGACGGCCGTACCGAGAAGATGACGACGAACGTCCTCCCGGCATTCGTGGCCTGGTAGCGGCGCACTTCGAGGTCGGTCCGTTGCACAGTTCCGACGGCCTCGGGCAGCAGGTCCTGGAGGACGCCGACGGCCTGATCCTGGAAGCTCTCCTGCCGTGCCCGCTCGGCGGGCGGCAGGTCGGCCATCGACGTCTCGCCCGGCTTGGGCACGATATGGACCGGAGGCCGGCCCGTGGGCGTGGGTGGTGTGGCCACCTGTCCGACGGGCGTGGGTGGTGCGGACGCCTGCCCGACCGTCGCCCGCGGCTGCCCCTGCCCTTCGTCCCCCGGCAGGGTGACCGCTCCGGCCACACCGAGCGCGGCGACACAGAGCACCCCGCCGACGGCTGCCAGCCGGACGCGCGCCGTACGGCGGCGGCCCTGGGCGACAGCCGGGCCCACCAGGTCGGGCAGCGGGGGAAGTGCGGCGGTCGTCCGGTCCATGGCGTCCCGCACCAGCAGGACGTCGTGCTCGTCCATGTGGTCCTCGTCGAATCCCATGACGTCTCCTCAGCCTTCCGTGGCGTAGATGTGGGCCTCGCCCAGCCGGGCGCGCAGCCGCGTCAGCGCGCGCGAGCACTGGCTCTTGACCGTTCCTTCGCTGCACTGCAGCAGTTCGGCGACCGTCTGGACGCTCAGGTCCTCCCAGTAGCGCAGGACGACCATCGCCCGGGCACGGGGTGGTAGTTCGGCCAGCGCCGACAGCAGCGTCACGCGCAGGTCGGCGTACTCGGGTACGCGGGGCGGAACGACGTACGTGTGGGCCAGGAAGTCCCGCAGCCGGCGTCGCCGCTCGGCGAGGAAGGTGCGCGTCAGCACGGTCTTCGCGTAGGCCTCGGGATGGTCGGCGACGGACGCCCGCCGCCAGTGCTGGAACAGCTTCGCAAGGGTCGTCTGCGTCAGATCGCGTGCGGTGTCGGCGTCCCCGCACAGCAGGTATGCGGTCCGGTACAGCCTGCGCTGGTTCGCCCGGGCGAACGACTCGAAGTCGTGTCCCGAGCCGTGTTCGGTGCCTGGCGGCATCCATCCTCCCCTTCACGCCGTGGCTTACGCCCTTGTCCTGAGCGCTGCCGCACGGAAAAGGTTGAGAACGAATTTCCGGCCGCCGCTTCCCGGGGCCCGGCCGGTGGCCACAGGCGGCGACACGCCCCCTGCGGGCGTCCGCGGCACGGCAGCAGGACAGAATGGGAACGTGACTCGCGCAACCTTGGACAAGAAGCCGCACGAGGTCGCCACGATGTTCGACGACGTGGCGGCGAACTACGACCTGACCAATGACGTGCTCTCGCTGTGGCAGGACCGGCGGTGGCGCAAGGAAGTCGCGAAGGCGGTGAACGCACGACCGGCACAGAAGGTGCTGGACCTGGCCGCCGGCACGGCGACCTCCTCGCTGCCGTTCGCCGCGACCGGGGCGTATGTCGTGCCCTGCGACTTCTCCTTCGGCATGCTGCGGGAGGGCAAGAGGCGCCATTCGCACCTCCCGCTCACCGCGGGCGACGCGACGAAGCTGCCGTTCAAGGACGACACCTTCGACACGGTGACGATCTCCTTCGGGCTGCGCAACGTCGTCGACACGGACGCCGCGCTGCGCGAGATGTACCGGGTGACCAAGCCCGGCGGGCAGGTCGTGATCTGTGAGTTCTCACAGCCGACGTGGGCGCCGTTCCGCACCGTCTACACCGAGTACCTGATGCGTGCGCTGCCGCCGGTGGCCAGGGCGGTCTCGTCGAACCCGGAGGCGTACGTCTACCTGGCCGAGTCGATCCGTTCCTGGCCCGACCAGCCCGGTCTCGCCGCGCGGCTGCAGGAGGCCGGCTGGTCGAAGGTGGCCTGGCGCAATCTGTCCGGCGGGATCGTGGCGCTCCACCGGGGCTTCAAGCGTTAGGGGGTGTCCGGCATGATCCGCCGGACACCTCTAGAGCTCCAGCCGGAAGCAGTGACCGGTCCGCTGCGACACCGGGGTCGTGAAGGTCTCGGCGAGCTCCATGCCGAGTCGTCGTATCACCGCGATGGAGCGTTCGTTGCGTGCGTCGACCATCGCGACGACGTTGCGCACGCCCGCCTTGCGTACCCGCTCCAGGGCGGTGCGGGCGGCGGCGGTGGCGTAGCCCCGGCCCCAGGCGGACCGGGCCAGCCGCCAGCCGATCTCGATCTCACCCGCCGGACCCCACTCGTGCGGCCAGGGCTGGGCGCCGGTGAAGCCCATGACCTCGCCGTCCGCGTCGAGGACCGTCCACAGACAGAAGCCGCGTTCGGCGTCGTGTCTGCGCTGTCGTGCCGTCAGTTCCTCGTACACGGAGGGCTCGGCGGGCACGCCGCCGTGGAACTCCATGACCTCCGGGTCGGCGAAAATCCGGTGCCAGACGAAGGCGTCCTCCTCGGTGGGCACACGCAGTTGCACGGAGGGAAGCGTTCGGCTCATGGGACGGCCCTTCGGATTGTCGATCAGTACGCACCCATAGACTTCTCATGTCCAGTGCTTTTACGCACGCGAAATCGAGTCTTCGGGAGAACCCGCCGTGACCGAGCCCCTCTCCGAGCACACCGCGGATGTGATCGTCGTCGGGGCCGGCCCAGCCGGTTCGACGACCGCCTACTACCTGGCCAAGTCCGGGCTCGACGTGCTTCTGCTCGAGAAGACCTCCTTCCCGCGGGAGAAGGTCTGCGGCGACGGCCTCACGCCCCGTGCGACCAAGCAGCTGGTGTCGATGGGCATCGACATCTCGGAAGAGGCCGGCTGGCTGCGCAACAAGGGCCTGCGCATCATCGGCGGCGGCGTCCGCCTCCAGCTGGACTGGCCGGAGCTCGCCAGCTACCCGGACTACGGACTCGTCCGCAAGCGCGACGACTTCGACGAGCAGCTGGCCCGCCAGGCACAGAAGGCCGGCGCCCGCCTCTACGAGCGGTGCAACGTCGGCGCGCCGGTCCTCGACGACCGTACGGGCCGGATCACCGGTGTGCACGCCAGGCTCGGCGAGGAGAAGCGGGACGTCACCTTCCACGCGCCGCTCGTGGTCGCCGCGGACGGCAACTCCTCGCGGCTGTCGCTCGCGATGGGCCTGCACCGGCGCGAGGACCGGCCCATGGGTGTCGCGGTGCGCACGTACTTCACCTCGCCCCGCCATGACGACGACTACCTGGAGTCCTGGCTGGAGCTGTGGGACCGCCGCGGACCCGGCGAGGACAGGCTGCTGCCCGGCTACGGCTGGATCTTCGGCATGGGCGACGGCACGTCCAACGTCGGGCTCGGCGTGCTCAACACTTCCGCCTCCTTCAAGGAGCTGGACTGGCGCGAGGTCCTCAAGGCCTGGTGCGCCTCGATGCCCGAGGACTGGGGCTACACACCGGAGAACATGACCGGCCCGATCCGCGGCGCCGCGCTCCCGATGGCCTTCAACCGCCAGCCGCACTACACCAAGGGACTGCTGCTGGTCGGCGACGCGGGCGGGCTGGTCAACCCGTTCAACGGTGAGGGCATCGCCTACGCCATGGAGTCCGGCCAGATCGCGGCGGACGTCATCGTCCAGGCGCACGCGCGCCAGACCCCGGCGCAGCGCGAACTGGCGCTGCGGGCCTACCCGAAGATCCTCAAGGACACCTACGGCGGCTACTACACGCTGGGCCGCGCCTTCGTGAAGCTCATCGGCAACCCGAAGATCATGAAGCTGGCGACCCAGCGCGGCCTGACGCACCCGCTGCTGATGAAGTTCACGCTGAAGCTGCTCGCGAACCTCACCGACCCGACGGGCGGCGACGCGATGGACCGCATCATCAACGGCCTGTCGAAAGTGGCCCCGAAGGCCTGATCCCCGATACGGCGAAGGGCTGCCGTTCCCCGGCAGGGGAGCGGCAGCCCTTTCGTGTCCGTTATGGGGTTCCTCCTGCTCGAGCGAAGCCGAGAGCTCGGAGATGGTCAGAGCATGCGGACCGCGCCGGTCGGCGGGTCCCAGTCCATGCTGCGCTCGACGACGCCCGTGCTGGAGTTCTGCGCGCCGATGAACTTGCCGCCGCCCACGTAGATGGCAACGTGGTAGGCGCTGCCGCGGCTGCCCCAGTACAGGATGTCGCCCGGCTGGAGGTTGCTGAGCGAGACGGAGGTGCCGCGCAGCGACTGGTCCTGCGACATGCGCGGCAGGTCGATGCCGATGGAGCGGTACGCGGCTCCGACCAGGCCGGAGCAGTCCCAGGCGTTGGGGCCGGTCGCGCCCATGACGTACGCGTCGCCGAGCTGGGCGCGTACGAAGTCGACGACGGCGGCGGCGGAGCCGGTGGCCGTGGAGCGGGTGGTCGTGGAGCTGTAGGAGGCCTGGGTGGCGGTGGAGGAGGACTTGCTGAGCGTGGGGCGGTCGGCGGTGCGCGAGGCGCGCTCCGCGGCGGCGGCGCGGGCCGCGGCCTCTTCGGCCTTCCGCTCGGCCTCGGCCTTGCGCAGGGCCTCGTTCTTGGCCTTCTTCGCGGCCTTCGCGGCGGTGCCCGCCGCGGCGTCCTGCGTCGTCCGGAGCTCGTGGTCGAGCGCGGCGGCCTGGCTGGCCTCGGCGGACTGCGCGACGGCGTCGGCGAGTCCGGAGGTGAGCCCGGACGGGTCGAGGACCGGCATCTCGATGGTCTCGGTCACCGGCTCGGCATTCGCCGGTCCGGCAGCACCGGCCACCGCGATGGTGCTGAGGACGCCACCGGCAACTCCGGCGCGGAGCGAGACCTTCGAGGTGCCGCGACGGGGCTTCCGGTGGCTGGGTATGTGAGCGGTGAGGGACATAAGTCCACCGCTATCAGGCTGCACGGCTCCCTTCAAGAAACGTGGTATGCGCCACAGTTGGATTCGAGACGGCTTAATCCTGGCGCTTGAAGCCTTTATTGACGCCGTAACGGGCAATTCGGACAGGGCTCCGCAGCCCTGTGATCACGGGTTTTCTGTAAAACGTCCGAATTGACCGGCACTTACCATCTGTTGGCGAACTTGGCCAAGCCCACTTTGTTGACGGGTCATAAGAGAGTGGTGCAGGTCACATTCCGGAGCTCCGATTGCGGGGGCTGGTTCTCGTGAACGCGTGCACGTGTCAACTTGCCGCCGCGAGACTCGCTCGTCGGGGTGGGGTGGGTGCTATATCACCCGTCCGAGTCCATCGCGAATTTGCGCGCAAGGCTTCGTCCTTGATAGAGCAAACGCCCTCTGACCTGCGTCGAACGCTTTGAATGTCACATCTGGTGACTGGTCGAGTGCTTCACGTGCATAGATCACCGATCATCCGACTTCATGATCCTTCGACAGGTGGTGGAGATCACAAAGACGTTGTTGTACCCCGTGTCGCAGATCACAGACCGGCGGGCATAGGATGCGCAGCGTCGGGCTTGTGAACTGCCTCACATGTTCCCGGTGCGGTCCAACGGTCAAGGACGACTGGAAGGAGCGAGGAGCGTGAATGCCTACACGCCCATCCTCGTGCTCGGCGCCCTCGGGGCAGGGTTTGCGATCTTCTCCGTGGTCATGGCCACGCTTATCGGCCCAAAGAGGTACAACAGGGCCAAACTGGAAGCGTACGAGTGCGGTATCGAGCCCACTCCCGCGCCGGCCGGAGGCGGTCGCTTCCCGATCAAGTACTACCTGACGGCGATGCTCTTCATCGTCTTCGACATCGAGATCGTCTTTCTCTATCCCTGGGCCGTCACTTTCGACGCCCTGGGGGTTTTCGGGCTCGTGGAGATGCTGCTCTTCGTGCTCACCGTCTTCGTCGCCTACGCGTACGTCTGGCGGCGCGGCGGCCTGGAATGGGACTGAAGGGTCTGAGGGGCCACCAATGGGACTCGAAGAGAAACTGCCGAGCGGTTTTCTGCTGACCACCGTCGAACAGGCCGCGGGTTGGGTGCGCAAGGCATCCGTCTTCCCCGCAACCTTCGGCCTCGCCTGCTGTGCCATCGAGATGATGACCACCGGCGCCGGCCGATACGACCTCGCCCGCTTCGGCATGGAGGTCTTCCGCGGCTCTCCGCGCCAGGCCGATCTGATGATCGTGGCCGGCCGGGTGAGCCAGAAGATGGCGCCGGTCCTGCGGCAGGTCTACGACCAGATGCCGAACCCCAAGTGGGTCATCTCCATGGGTGTTTGCGCTTCATCAGGTGGAATGTTCAACAATTACGCGATCGTACAGGGTGTGGACCATATCGTCCCGGTCGACATCTATCTGCCGGGATGTCCGCCCCGGCCCGAGATGCTGCTGGACGCGATCCTCAAGCTCCACCACAAGATCCAGACCTCCAAGCTCGGCGTGAACGCCGAGGAGGCGGCCCGTGAGGCGGAGGAGGCGGCCCTCAAGGCGCTTCCCCTCATCGAGATGAAGGGGCTGCTCCGGTGAGCGAAGAGCACCTCAACGGCAACAACGTCCCGGCCCAGCGTGATGACGTGGGCGAGGTCATCGGCGTCCGCAAGGGCATGTTCGGCGCCGGCAACGGCGGCGACACCTCCGGCTACGGCGGCCTCGTACGGTCCGTGCGGATGCCCGGTGCCACGAGCCGCCCGTACGGAGGATGGTTCGACGAGGTCGCCGACGAACTCGAGGGCGCCCTGGAGGAGCAGGGTCTTCTCCCCGAGAACGCCATCGAGAAGACGGTCGTCGACCGCGGCGAACTCACCTTCCACATCGCCCGCGAACATCTGGTGCGAGTCGCCAGGACCCTGCGCGACGACCCGGCCCTGCGCTTCGAGCTCTGCACGGGCGTCTCCGGTGTCCACTACCCGGGCACTGTGTCTCCTCAAAACGTGGGCCGCGAGCTGCACGCCGTCTACCACCTGCGCTCGATCACCCATAATCGGCTGATCCGCCTCGAGGTCAGTGCCCCGGACGCCGACCCGCACATCCCGTCCCTGGTCGCGGTCTATCCGACCAACGACTGGCACGAGCGCGAGACCTACGACTTCTTCGGCCTGGTCTTCGACGGCCACCCCGCCCTCACCCGGATCATGATGCCGGACGACTGGCAGGGCCACCCGCAGCGCAAGGACTACCCGCTCGGCGGCATCCCCGTCGAGTACAAGGGCGCCCAGATCCCGGCTCCGGACCAGCGGAGGTCGTACTCGTGACCACCCCGAACACATCGCCCAACCCGTCATCGAGTCCCTTCGGGACGCTGCGGTCGTCGCGTGACACCACCGAGGGCGCCGTCTACACGGTCACCGGTGGCGACTGGGACGAGATCGTCCAGGCGGCGGCCAAGGCCGACGACGAGCGCATCGTCGTCAACATGGGTCCGCAGCACCCGTCCACCCACGGCGTGCTCCGGCTCATCCTGGAGATCGACGGCGAGACGGTCACCGAAGCCCGCTGCGGCATCGGCTATCTCCACACCGGCATCGAGAAGAACCTCGAATTCCGGAACTGGACCCAGGGCACCACCTTCGTGACGCGCATGGACTACCTCACCTCGTTCTTCAACGAGACGGCGTACTGCCTGGGCGTCGAGAAGCTGCTCGGCATCGAGGACCAGGTCCCGGATCGCGCCACGATCATCCGGGTGCTGCTGATGGAGCTCAACCGGCTCTCCTCGCACCTGGTGTGCATCGCCACCGGCGGCATGGAGCTCGGCGCCACCACCGTCATGATCTACGGCTTCCGGGACCGCGAGATGATCCTGGACCTGTACGAGCTGATCACCGGCCTGCGGATGAACCACGCCTTCATCCGGCCCGGCGGGCTCGCGCAGGACCTGCCGCCGGGCGCGGTCGACGCGGTGCGCGAGTTCGTCAAGAAGATGAAGAAGAACATGCCGGAGTACGACAAGCTCGCCACCGGCAACCCGATCTTCAAGGGCCGTATGCAGGGCATCGGCTATCTGGACCTGGCCGGCTGCATGGCGCTCGGCGCCACAGGACCGATTCTGCGGGCCGCCGGACTGCCGCACGACCTGCGCAAGGCCCAGCCGTACTGCGGCTACGAGAACTACGACTTCGACATCCCGACCGCCGACACCTGCGACTCCTACGGCCGCTTCCTCATCCGGCTGGAGGAGATGCGCCAGTCGCTGCGGATCATCGAGCAGTGCCTGGACCGCCTCCAGCCCGGCCCGGTGATGGTCGCCGACAAGAAGATCGCCTGGCCCGCGCAGCTGGCGCTCGGCCCGGACGGGCTCGGCAACTCGCTGGACCACATCAAGAAGATCATGGGCACCTCGATGGAGGCCCTGATCCACCACTTCAAGCTGGTCACCGAGGGCTTCCGGGTCCCGCCCGGGCAGGTCTACACGGCCGTCGAGTCGCCCAAGGGAGAACTGGGCGCGCACGTCGTGAGCGACGGCGGAACCCGCCCGTACCGGGTCCACTTCCGTGATCCGTCCTTCACCAACCTTCAGTCCATGGCGGCGATGTGCGAGGGCGGCATGGTCGCCGACGTCATCGTCGCCGTCGCGTCCATCGACCCCGTGATGGGAGGCGTCGACCGGTGACAGCAACACCTGCCGATCGGGAGGTGAGCCTGGGGATGCCGCAGCTCCCCGCCCCGCCCTACCCGGCCGACGTACGGGCCAGGCTCGACGCGGACGCCCGGGAGATCATCGCCCGCTACCCCGACAGCCGGTCCGCCCTGCTGCCGCTGCTGCACCTGGTGCAGTCCGAGGAGGGGTACGTCTCCCGTACCGGCATGGCCTTCTGCGCCGAGGCGCTCGGCCTGACCACCGCCGAGGTCACCGCGGTCGCCACCTTCTACTCCATGTACCGCCGCAAGCCGTCCGGTGACTACCAGGTCGGTGTCTGCACCAACACCCTGTGCGCGGTCATGGGCGGGGACGCCATCTTCGAGGACCTCAAGGAGTACCTCGCGGTCGGCAACAACGAGACCACCGACGACGGCAAGGTCACGCTGGAGCACATCGAGTGCAACGCGGCCTGCGACTTCGCGCCCGTCGTGATGGTCAACTGGGAGTTCTTCGACAACCAGACCCCCGAATCGGCTCGCCGGCTCGTCGACGACCTGAGGGCCGGACGCCCGGTGTCCCCCACCCGTGGCGCGCCCCTGTGTACCTACAAGGAGACCGCCCGCATCCTCGCCGGCTTCCCCGACGAGCGCCCCGGCGCGGTCGAGGCGACCGGCGGCGCCGGTCCCGCCTCGCTGGCCGGACTGCGACTGGCCAAGGGCGAGCACAACCGGATCGTCTCCCCGCGCTACGGAGAGGAGGCGGAGTAATGACCATGGCACCTTCGCACGGGGGTACCTCCCAGCCGGAGGCAGGGGGAGGGGCGAGCCCCGAGAAGCTGCTCGCACCCGTGCTCTCCGCCTTCTGGGACCAGCCGGAGTCCTGGACGCTGGACACCTACCGGTGTCATGAGGGGTACGAGGGGCTGCGCAAGGCGCTCGGCATGTCGCCGGACGACGTGATCGCCTACGTCAAGGAATCGGGTCTGCGCGGACGCGGGGGCGCCGGTTTCCCCACCGGGATGAAGTGGCAGTTCATTCCGCAGGGCGACGGCAAGCCGCACTACCTCGTCGTCAACGCGGACGAGTCCGAGCCGGGCACCTGCAAGGACATCCCCCTTCTCTTCGCCAACCCGCACTCCCTCATCGAGGGAATCGTGATCGCCTGCTACGCGATCAGGTCCTCCCATGCCTTCATCTATCTGCGCGGCGAGGTCGTGCCGGTGCTGCGTCGGCTGCATGAGGCCGTGCGCGAGGCGTACGAAGCGGGCTACCTCGGCAAGGACGTCCTGGGCAGCGGCCTCGATCTCGAGCTCACCGTGCACGCGGGCGCCGGCGCGTACATCTGCGGCGAGGAGACCGCACTCCTCGACTCGCTCGAAGGCCGCCGCGGCCAGCCCAGGCTGCGTCCCCCCTTCCCCGCGATCGCGGGTCTCTACGCGTGCCCCACCGTGGTGAACAACGTCGAGTCCATCGCGTCGGTTCCCGCGATCCTCAACAAGGGCAAGGAGTGGTTCCGCTCGATGGGCAGTGAGAAGTCCCCGGGCTTCACGCTGTACTCGCTCAGCGGCCATGTCGCCCGCCCCGGCCAGTACGAGGCCCCGCTGGGCATCACGCTGCGCCAGCTCCTCGACATGAGCGGGGGCATGCGCCCCGGCCACCGGCTGAAGTTCTGGACCCCGGGCGGCTCCTCCACGCCGATGTTCACCGACGAGCACCTCGACGTCCCCCTGGACTACGAGGGTGTGGGCGCCGCAGGGTCGATGCTGGGCACCAAAGCACTGCAGTGCTTCGACGAGACCACCTGTGTGGTGCGCGCGGTGACCCGGTGGACCGAGTTCTACGCCCATGAGTCCTGCGGCAAGTGCACCCCGTGCCGCGAGGGCACCTACTGGCTGGTGCAGTTGCTGCGGGACATCGAGGCCGGCAAGGGCTCGATGGACGACATCGACAAGCTGTACGACATCGCCGACAACATCAACGGCAAGTCGTTCTGCGCGCTCGGCGACGGAGCCGCGTCACCGATCTTCTCCTCGCTCCAGTACTTCCGCGAGGAATACGAGCAGCACATCCGCGGCAGGGGCTGCCCCTTCGACCCGGCGAAGTCCACCGCGTGGGCGGACGAGAACCCACACCTGGAGGTGACCGCGTGACCGCAGCCGTACCGCCCGAGGACCTCGTCACGCTGACCATCGACGGCATCGAGACCAGCGTCCCCAAGGGGACCCTGGTGATCAGGGCCGCCGAACAACTCGGCATCGAGATCCCCCGGTTCTGCGACCATCCGCTCCTCGACCCGGCCGGCGCCTGCCGCCAGTGCATCGTCGAGGTCGAGGGCCAGCGCAAGCCGATGGCGTCCTGCACGATCACCTGCACCGACGGAATGGTCGTCAAGTCGCAGCTCACCTCACCGGTTGCCAGGAAGGCGCAGGAGGGCGTGATGGAGCTGCTGCTCATCAACCATCCGCTGGACTGCCCGGTGTGTGACAAGGGCGGCGAGTGCCCGCTCCAGAACCAGGCCATGTCGCACGGCCATGCCGAGTCCCGCTTCGAGGGCAGCAAGCGCACCTACGAGAAGCCGGTCCCGATCTCCACCGAGATCCTGTTGGACCGTGAGAGGTGCGTGCTGTGCGCGCGCTGCACCCGCTTCTCACAGCAGATCGCGGGCGATCCGATGATCGAGCTGGTCGAGCGCGGCGCACTGCAGCAGGTCGGCACGGGTGAGGGCGACCCCTTCGAGTCGTACTTCTCCGGGAACACCATTCAGATCTGCCCGGTCGGCGCGCTGACGTCGGCGGCGTACCGGTTCCGCTCCCGCCCCTTCGACCTGGTGTCGTCGCCGAGCGTGTGCGAGCACTGCGCGGGCGGCTGTGCGACCCGTACCGACCACCGGCGCGGCAAGGTGCTGCGACGGCTCGCGGCCAATGACCCCGAGGTCAACGAGGAGTGGCTCTGCGACAAGGGGCGGTTCGCCTTCCGGTACGCGCAGGGCCGCGACCGGATCACCACCCCGCTGGTGCGCAACGAGCAGGGCGAGCTGGAACCGGCGAGCTGGCCGGAGGCGCTGGAGGCGGCGGCCCGGGGGCTCGCGGCGGCGCGTGACCAGGCCGCCCGCACCGGAGGTGCCGGAGTCTCGGTCCTGACCGGCGGGCGGCTCACCGTCGAGGACGTCTACGCCTACAGCAAGTTCGCCAGGGTCGCCCTCGGCACCAACGACATCGACTTCCGGGCGCGCGTGCACTCCTCCGAGGAGGCGGACTTCCTGGCCGCGACCGTGGCCGGGCGGGGCCGTTCCATCGACGGCAGCGGTGTCACGTACACCTCGCTCGAACAGGCCCCGGCCGTACTGCTCGCCGGGATCGAGTCCGAGGAGGAGGCCCCCGGTGTCTTCCTGCGGCTGCGCAAGGCCTGGCGCAAGCACGGCCAGCGCACCTTCGCCCTCGCCTCGCACGCCACCCGCGGCCTGACCAAGGCGGGCGGCATGCTGCTGCCCGCCGCGCCCGGCACCGAGACCGAGTGGCTGGACGCCCTGGCCGGAGAGATCGGCCTCAACGAGGACGGCGCCAAGGCCGCGGAGGCGCTGCGCGCTCCGGGCGCGGTGATCGTCGTCGGAGAGCGGCTGGCCGGTGTGCCGGGTGCGCTCAGCGCGGCTGTGCGCCTGAGGTCCGCGACCGGCGCGGCGCTGGTGTGGATCCCGCGCCGGGCCGGTGAGCGCGGTGCCGTCGAGGCGGGCGCGCTCCCTGCGCTGCTGCCCGGCGGCCGCCCGGCCACCGACCCGCGGGCCCGGGAGGAGGTCGCGGCCGCCTGGGGCGTACGCGAGCTCCCGCACCGCTACGGCCGCGACACCGGCCAGATCATCGAGGCCGCGGCCTCCGGCGAACTGGGCGCGCTCCTCGTCGCAGGCGTCGAGGTCGCCGACCTGCCGGACCCGGCGCGGGCGCTGCGCGCACTCGACGAGGTCGGCTTCCTGGTGTCGCTGGAGCTGCGCACCAGCGAGGTGACGGAGCGGGCGGACGTGGTCCTCCCGGTCGCGGCCGTGGCGGAGAAGCCCGGCACCTTCCTCAACTGGGAGGGCAGGGCCAGGCCGTTCGAGGCGGCGCTGAAGCCGGACCAGATGACCCGGTCGCTCGCACCGACGGACACCCGGGTGCTGCACATGCTGGCCGACGCCCTTGCCCGCGCCGCAGGCGCTGATGAATACAGCCACTTCGCGCTGCCGGATGTACAGGCCGTGCGCCGGGAGATGGAGCGGCTCGGCTCGTGGGACGGCGCCTACGCCTCCGAGCCCGTGGAGAACACCCGGCCGCTGCCCCGCCTCGGCGAGGGCGAGGCCGTTCTCGCCGGACACCGGATGCTGCTCGACCAGGGCCGCCTCCAGGACTTCGAGGAGGCCCTGGCCGGCACCCGGCATGCCGCGGTCGCCCGGCTGTCCGCCGCCACCGCGGCCGAGACCGGTGTCAAGGACGGCGACCTGCTGGCCGTCACCGGCCCGGCCGGCGAGGTCCGCCTCCCGCTCCAGGTGACCGAGATGCCCGACCGCGTGGTCTGGCTCCCGCTCAACTCCACGGGCGGCGGCGTTCCGCGCGACACGGGTGCACGTCCCGGCGCCGCGGTCCGCATCGGTCCGGCGGTGACGCCGGAGGCCGAGCCCACCGACGTACCGGAGGTGCAGTCGTGATCACCCCGCAGAGCGTCCTCGCCGCCGAGGATCTCTCCATGTTCGGGAGTGACCCCTGGTGGCTGGTCGTCATCAAGGCGGTGTTCTGCTTCGCCTTCCTGATGGTCACCGTCCTCGTCTCCATCGTCATGGAGCGCAAGGTCGTCGCCTGGATGCAGCTGCGCATCGGCCCGAACCGGCACGGTCCCTGGGGGATGCTGCAGTCCCTCGCGGACGGCGTCAAGCTGATGCTCAAGGAGGACGTGGTCGTCAAGCGCGCGGACAAGGTGGTCTACATCCTTGCTCCGATCGTCGCCGCGATCCCGGCCTTCATGGCGATTGCGGTGATCCCCTTCGGCCCGGCCGGCAACGAGATCTCGATCTTCGGCCAGCGGACCACCATGCAGCTGACCGACCTGCCGATCGCGGTGCTCTACATCCTCGCGGTCGCCTCCGTCGGCATCTACGGCATCGTGCTCGCCGGCTGGTCCTCCGGTTCGACGTATCCGCTGCTCGGAGGCCTGCGCTCCTGCGCGCAGATGATCTCGTACGAGATCGCGATGGGCGCGGCCTTCGCCTCGGTCTTCCTCTACTCCGGGTCGATGTCGACCTCGGCGATCGTCGAGGCGCAGCAGGACCGCTGGTTCATCGTCCTGCTGCCGGTCTCCTTCCTGATCTACGTCGTGACGATGGTGGGCGAGACCAACCGCGCGCCCTTCGACATGCCGGAATCCGAGGGCGACCTGGTCGGTGGCTTCAACACCGAGTACAGCTCCATCAAGTTCGCGATGTTCATGCTCGCCGAGTACGTCAACATGGTCACCGTCTCGGCCCTCTCGGTCACGCTCTTCCTGGGCGGCTGGCGCGCGCCGGCGCCGATCTCGACGTACTGGGAGGGCGCGAACCACGGCTGGTGGCCGCTGCTCTGGTTCGTCGTCAAGGTGAATCTGCTGCTGTTCGTCTTCGTCTGGCTGCGGGGCACGCTGCCGCGGGTCCGCTACGACCAGCTGATGAAGCTCGGCTGGAAGGTCCTCATCCCGGTCTCGGTCGTCTGGCTGATGCTGGTCGCGACCGTACGGGCGCTGCGGAACGAGAGCTACGACTTCCAGCAGATCCTGCTCTATGTCGCGGGCGGGGTGCTCACCGTACTGCTGCTGTCCTTCGTCATCGACTTCTACCGCGACAAGAAGGCGAAGGCCGTCTCCGCCAAGGAGGCCGCACCCGCCTTCGACCCGATGGCGGGCGGCTTCCCGGTCCCGCCGCTGCCCGGACAGACCCTGCCGCCGGCGCCCCGGCGACGGCCGCGATGGGGGTCCTCCCGGGCGAGCGGAGCCGAGCCCGGGGGAGAGCGCGAGTTGATTGTCAGTGGTGGGGCGGACACTGTAAGTGACGGAAAGGAGGCTGACGGTGTCTGAGCGATCCGAGGAATCCGAGGGCAAGTTCCTGAATCCGGTGGCCGGCTTCGGCGTGACCTTCAAGGGCATGTTCAAGAGGCGGCTGACCGAGCAGTACCCGGAACAGCAGAAGACCACGGCGCCGCGCTTCCACGGCCGGCACCAGCTCAACCGCCATCCGGACGGCCTCGAGAAGTGCGTCGGCTGCGAGCTGTGCGCCTGGGCCTGCCCGGCCGACGCCATCTATGTGGAGGGTGCGGACAACACCGACGAGGAGCGCTACTCGCCGGGCGAGCGGTACGGCCGCGTCTATCAGATCAACTACGCCCGCTGCATTCTGTGCGGTCTGTGCATCGAGGCCTGCCCGACGCGAGCTCTCACGATGACCAATGACTTCGAACTGGCCGACACCAGCCGCGAATCCCTCATCTACACGAAGGAGCAGCTGCTGGCGGGGCTCGAGGAGGGCATGGTCGACACCCCGCACGCGATCTTCCCGGGCATGGACGAGCAGGACTACTACCGCGGCCGCGTGACGGAGGCCGCGCCCGGCACGAAGCGTCAGGTCGCGGTCTCCCAGGGCGAGCGCCCCGACGAGGCCGGGCGAGAGGCGGAAGAAGAGGTGGACGCATGAGCAGCCTCGCCGCGTACAGCACCTCCACCGGGGAGGCTGTCCAGTTCTGGGTGCTGGGTACGGTCGCCGTGCTCGGTGCGCTCGGGACGGTTCTGATGAGAAGAGCCGTGCACAGCGCGCTGAGCCTCGCCGGGACCATGATCGTCCTGGCGGTCTTCTATCTCGCCAACGGGGCGTACTTCCTGGGCATCGTCCAGATCGTCGTCTACACCGGCGCGATCATGATGCTCTTCCTCTTCGTCGTCATGCTGGTGGGTGTCACCGCGGCGGACTCGCTGAAGGAGACCATCAAGGGCCAGCGCTGGTGGGCCGCCGCCTGCGGGCTCGGCTTCGGCATCCTGCTCGCCGCCGGCATCGGCAATGCCTCGCTGAAGGAGTGGAGCGGCCTGGGCCAGGCCAACGCGGGCGGCAATGTCGAAGGACTCGCCGCCCTCATCTTCACCAAGTACGTCTTCGCCTTCGAAGTCACCGGCGCCCTGCTCATCACGGCCGCGGTCGGTGCGATGGTGCTCACCCACCGGGAGCGGACCGAGCGCGCCAGGACGCAGCGCGAGCTGTCCGAGCAGCGGGTACGCGAGGGCAGGCACGTGCCGCCGCTGCCGGCCCCCGGTGTGTACGCCCGGCACAACGCGGTGGACATCGCGGGCCTGCTGCCGGACGGCACCCCGTCCGAACTGACCGTCAACAAGACGCTGCGGGCCCGCGGCCAGATCCGTGATGTGTCGGCCGAGGCCCTGGGCGAGCTCAAGGCGATCGAGCAGCGCGCCGCGGAGCGCCTGGAGCGCGGAGAGGTGACGAAGTGAGCCCTGTCAACTACCTCTATCTCGCCGCCCTGCTGTTCACCATCGGCGCGGCCGGGGTGCTGATCCGGCGGAACGCGATCGTGGTCTTCATGTGCATCGAGCTGATGCTCAATGCCTGCAACCTCGCGTTCGTCGCCTTCTCCCGGATGCACGGCAATCTCGACGGCCAGATCATCGCCTTCTTCACGATGGTCGTCGCTGCCGCGGAGGTCGTCGTCGGGCTCGCGATCATCGTGTCGGTCTTCCGTTCCCGCCACTCGGCCTCGGTCGACGACGCCAGTCTGATGAAGCTCTGAGGGGTCGCTGAATCGTGGAGAACTTGATCGCGCCGCTGATCGCGGCGCCACTGCTCGGAGCGGCCGTACTGCTGTGCGGCGGGCGGCGGCTGGACCGTTCGGGACCCTGGATCGGCACCCTGCTCGCGGCCGTGTCCTTCGTGATCGGCGTGGTGCTCTTCGCCGATCTGCTGGGCCGGGGCACGAAGGACCGCACCCTGCACCAGCACCTGTTCAGCTGGATCCCGGTGGAGGGCTTCCAGGCCAATGTGGCTTTCCAGCTCGACCAGCTGTCGATGACCTTCGTGCTGCTGATCACCGGCGTGGGCTCACTGATCCATGTGTACTCGATCGGGTACATGGCGCACGACGAGCGCAAGCGCCGTTTCTTCGGCTACCTGAACCTCTTCCTCGCGGCGATGCTGTTGCTGGTTCTCGCCGACAACTACCTGCTGCTGTACGTCGGCTGGGAGGGCGTCGGTCTCGCCTCGTACCTGTTGATCGGGTTCTGGCAGCACAAGCCGAGCGCGGCGACCGCGGCGAAGAAGGCGTTCCTGGTCAACCGGGTCGGCGACATGGGGCTGTCCATCGCCGTCATGCTGATGTTCGCCTTCTTCGGGACCTTCACCTTCGGTCCGGTCCTGGGAGCGACAGATGCGGCCGGCGAGGGGAAGCTGACGGCGATCGGCCTGATGCTGCTGCTCGCCGCGTGCGGCAAGTCCGCGCAGGTACCGCTGCAGTCCTGGCTCGGGGACGCCATGGAGGGCCCGACCCCGGTCTCGGCCCTGATCCACGCGGCCACGATGGTGACGGCGGGCGTGTACCTCATCACCCGCTCCGGTGAGATCTTCAACGCCGCGCCCGACGCCCAGTCGGCGGTCGTGGTCGTCGGTGCGGTCACCCTTCTCTTCGGGGCGATCGTCGGCTGTGCGAAGGACGACATCAAGAAGGCCCTCGCGGCCTCCACGATGTCGCAGATCGGCTACATGATCCTGGCGGCGGGCCTCGGCCCGATCGGCTACGCCTTCGCGATCATGCACCTGGTCACCCACGGCTTCTTCAAGGCCGGGCTGTTCCTCGGTGCGGGCTCCGTCATGCACGGCATGAACGACGAGGTCGACATGCGCAAGTACGGCGGGCTGCGGAAGTACATGCCCGTCACCTTCATCACCTTCGGCCTGGGCTATCTCGCCATCATCGGCTTCCCCGGCCTGTCCGGCTTCTGGTCCAAGGACAAGATCATCGAGGCGGCCTTCGCCAAGGGCGGTACCGAGGGCTGGATCCTCGGTGGAGCGGCCCTGTTGGGCGCGGCCATCACGGCGTACTACATGACACGCGTGATGCTGATGACCTTCTTCGGTGAGAAGCGCTGGCAGCCCGCCCCCGACCCGGACAAGACGCCCGGCGTCGAGCCCGGCATCGAGGTGCACCCCGGCGAGATGCCGCATCCGCACGAGTCGCCGAGGTCGATGACCGTCCCGATGATCATGCTGGCCTTCGGATCGGTCTTCGCGGGCGCGCTGTTCAGCCTCAACGAATCCTTTGTGAAGTGGCTGGAGCCGGTCACCGGCTTCGAGCACGGACATCCGCCGGTCGGTGCCGGCGTGATCACCACCTCGACGGTCGTGGTGCTGCTCATCGGCGCCGGCATCGCCTACGCCCAGTACGGACGGCGTCCGGTCCCGGCCGTCGCTCCGCGCGGCAGCGTGCTGACCCGGGCCGCACGGCGCGATCTGCTCCAGGACGACTTCAACCACGTCGTGCTGGTCCGCGGCGGCGAGCACCTCACCCGCTCCCTGGTGTACGTCGACCACACGATGGTCGACGGAGTCGTCAACGGCACGGCGGCCTCGGTCGGTGGGCTCTCCGGCCGGCTGCGCAGGCTGCAGAACGGCTTCGCCCGCTCCTACGCGGTCTCGATGTTCGGCGGTACGGCGATCCTGATCGCCGCCACCCTGCTGATGAGGGCGGTCTGACCCATGGCATTTCCCCTTCTGACGGCGACGGCCGCGCTCCCCGCGATCGGTGCGATCGCCACGGCCGCCGTCCCGGCGGCCCGGCGGACCGCGACCAAATGGCTGGCGCTGGGCTTCTCGCTCGCCACACTCTTCCTCGCCGCGGCCGTCGCCGTACGCTTCGAACCCGGCGGCGGCCGTTACCAGCTCACCGAATCGCATGCCTGGATCAAGGACTTCGGGGTCCGTTACGAACTGGGCGTGGACGGCATCGCGGTCGCGCTGATCCTGCTCACCGCGGTGCTGATCCCCTTCGTCATCCTGGCCGGCTGGCACGACGCCGATCCTTCCCCAAGCTCTCCGCTTCGTTCGAGCAGGGGAGGCCCCAATGAGACCAAGGCGCCTTATCAGTGGCGGCCCACTCAGGGCTTCTTCGCGCTGATCCTCGGCGTCGAGGCGATGGTGATCCTCTCCTTCGAGGCCACCGACGTCTTCCTCTTCTACATCTTCTTCGAAGCCATGCTCATCCCGATGTACTTCCTCATCGGAGGCTTCGGGGACCGGGCCCACGCTGCAGGTGACGAGGCGGCGGCGACCCAGCGGACGTACGCGGCGGTCAAGTTCCTGCTGTACAACCTGGTCGGCGGCCTGATCATGCTGGCCGCGGTCATCGGGCTGTACGTCGTCGCGGGGAGCTTCTCGCTCCAGGAGATCACCGCGGCCCGTGCCGGCGGCTCGTTGGACATGGCCACCAACACCGAGCGGCTGCTCTTCCTCGGCTTCTTCTTCGCTTTCGCGGTGAAGGCCCCCCTGTGGCCGCTGCACACCTGGCTGCCCAACGCCATGGGTGAGGCGACGGCGCCGGTCGCCGTGCTGATCACCGCGGTCGTCGACAAGGTCGGCACCTTCGCGATGCTGCGTTTCTGCCTCCAGCTCTTCCCGGAGGCGAGCAAGTGGGCGACGCCGGTCATCCTGGTACTCGCCCTGATCAGCATCGTCTACGGCGCGCTTCTCGCGGTCGGACAGCGCGACATCAAGCGGCTGGTGGCCTACGCGTCGATCTCGCACTTCGGCTTCATCATCATGGGCATCTTCGCGATGACGAGCCAGGGCCAGTCCGGCGCCACCCTCTACATGGTCAACCACGGGATCTCCACCGCCGCGTTGATGCTGGTGGCGGGCTTCCTCATCGCGCGGCGCGGCTCGCGGCTCATCGCTGACTACGGCGGCGTCCAGAAGGTGGCTCCGGTGCTGGCCGGGACCTTCCTGATCGGCAGCCTCGCCACGCTGTCGCTGCCCGGCCTCGCGCCGTTCGTCAGTGAATTCCTGGTGCTGGTCGGCACGTTCACGCGTTACCCGGCGATCGGCGTCATCGCCACCTTCGGCATCGTCCTGGCCGCGCTCTACACCCTCGTCCTCTACCAGCGGACGATGACCGGCCCGGTCCGGCCGGCCGTGCGGGCCATGCCGGATCTGCGGGTGCGTGAGCTGCTGGTGATCGCTCCGCTGATCGCACTGCTGATCTTCCTCGGCGTCTATCCGAAGCCGCTGACCGAGATCGTCAACCCGGCCGTGAAGTACACCCTGTCCGACGTACAGAAGACCGACCCCAAGCCCGAGGTGGAGGCGGCCAAGTGAGCGCAGCAATGGCTGTCCACAGCCTGTGGACGACGGCGGCGTCCGAGCCGATCGACAAGATCCCGACCCCGCACATCGAATACGCCCAACTGGCACCCACACTGATCGTCTTCGGTGCCGCGGTCCTGGGCGTGCTGGTCGAGGCGTTCGTCCCGCGCCGGGCCCGTTACTCCATGCAGGTCTTCCTGTCGGTGGTCTCGCTCGCCGCCGCCTTCGCGGCGGTGGTCGGCCTGGCGGCCGGCGGATACGGCACCACCAAGGCGAAGATCGCCGCGATGGGCGCCATCGCGGTCGACGGCCCGGCGCTGTTCCTCCAGGGCGTGATTCTGCTGGCCTCGCTGATCGCCGTGTTCACCTTCGCCGAGCGCAGGCTCGACCCGGCGGCGCACGGCAACCGGGTGGACTCCTTCGCCGCGCAGGCCGCGTCCGTGCCGGGCAGCGAGAGCGAGAAGGCGGCGGTCAAGGCCGGGCTGACCACCACCGAGGTGTTCCCGCTCGCCCTCTTCGCCATCGGCGGCATGCTGATCTTCCCGTCGGCGAACGATCTGCTGACCCTCTTCGTCGCCCTCGAGGTCTTCTCCCTGCCGCTGTATCTCCTGTGCGCGCTGGCCCGCCGCAAGCGGCTGCTGTCGCAGGAGGCCGCGGTGAAGTACTTCCTGCTCGGCGCCTTCTCCTCCGCGTTCCTGCTCTTCGGCATCGCACTGCTCTACGGCTACGCGGGATCCGTCTCGTACGCCACGATCGCGGATGTGGTCGACGGCACCGTCCAGACCGTGAGCCCGGTGCTCGCCCAGACCATGGGCAACGATGTGCTGCTGCTGATCGGCTTCGCGATGGTGCTGGTCGGCCTGCTGTTCAAGGTGGGTGCGGTGCCGTTCCACATGTGGACCCCCGACGTCTACCAGGGCGCGCCGACCCCGGTCACCGGCTTCATGGCGGCCGCCACCAAGGTCGCCGCCTTCGGTGCGATGCTGCGCTTCCTGTATGTCGCCCTGCCCGGTCTGCGCTGGGACTGGCGGCCGGTCATGTGGGGCGTCGCGATCCTCACCATGCTGGGCGGTGCGATCGTCGCGATCACCCAGACCGACATCAAGCGGCTGCTGGCGTACTCCTCCATTGCGCACGCCGGCTTCCTGCTCGCCGGTGTCATCGCGGCCACGCCGAGCGGCATCTCGTCCGTCCTCTTCTATCTGGCCGCTTACTCCTTCGTCACGATCGGCGCCTTCGCGGTCGTCACGCTGGTGCGCGACGCGGGCGGCGAGGCCACGCATCTGTCGAAGTGGGCCGGGCTGGGCCGGCGTTCGCCGCTGGTCGCCGCGGTCTTCGCGGTGTTCCTGCTGGCCTTCGCCGGTATTCCGCTGACATCCGGCTTCTCCGGCAAGTTCGCGGTCTTCAAGGCGGCGGCGGAGGGCGGTGCGGGCGTGCTGGTCGTGATCGGTGTGATCTCGTCGGCGGTCGCCGCGTTCTTCTACATCCGGGTGATCGTGCTGATGTTCTTCAGCGAGCCGAAGGCGGACGGCCCCACGGTGGCGGTGCCGTCCCCGTTCACGATGACGGCCATCGCGGCCGGTGTCGCGGTGACGGTGGTGCTGGGCGTGGCCCCGCAGTACTTCCTCGACCTGGCGGGCCGGGCGAGCGTCTTCGTCCGCTGACCCGACTGCTCGACTGCTCGACTGCCCGACTGCCCGGCGCCCCTCCAAGGGGCGCCGGGCAGCGGCGTTTCCGGGGGTCCGGGGCGGAGCTTCCCCCCGCCCGGTCCCTTCCCACAGTGACACTGTGCGGCTCCGCCGCGCGGGGGCTCCGTCCCGGACCGGGCTGTCGCTCGGGGCTCGGTTTGAGCCCGTTCCGGCGATTGAGGACAACGCCCGAAGGGCGTTCCGGGGGTCCGGGGGCTTGTCCCCGGTTCGGGGGAGAGACACCCGCCGCGGGCGTGATCCGCGCAGGGTCAGTGCACCGCCGGAACGATCCGGCCCGTGACCTCTCCCAGGCCCACCCGGACGCCGTTCGGACCCGGGGCCCATGCCGTCAGGGTGACCTCGTCCCCGTCCTCCAGGAACGTCCGCTTGCCCTCCGGCAGATCGAGGGCGTCCCGGCCGTTCCAGGTCAGTTCCAGCAGCGAGCCGCGCTGGTGCACCTCGGGTCCGCTGACCGTGCCGGAGCCGTAGAGGTCGCCGGTGCGCAGGGATGCGCCGTTGACCGTCATATGGGCCAGCTGCTGGGCGGCGGTCCAGTACATGGTGGCGAACGGCGGCTCGGCGACCACCTGGCCGTTGATGGTCACGGTGATCCGCAGGTCGTAGCCGCCCGGTTCCTCCTCGGCCGTGTCGTCGAGGTACGGCAGCAGCGGGAAGTCGCGGGCCGGCGGGGCGACCCGGGCCGCGTCCAGTGCCTCGAGCGGGGTCACCCACGCCGAGACGGACGTGGCGAAGGACTTGCCGAGGAAGGGGCCGAGCGGGACGTACTCCCAGGCCTGGATGTCGCGCGCCGACCAGTCGTTGAGGAGGCCGATACCGAACACGTGCTCGCGGTAGTCGGCGAGCGGCACCGGCCGGCCGTGCTGGGACGGGGCGCCGACGACGAAGCCGACCTCGGCCTCGATGTCGAGCTTGACGCTCGGACCGAAGACCGGGGCGGGGTCGGTGGGAGCCTTGCGCTGACCGGAGGGGCGTACCACATCCGTCCCGGACACCACAACAGTGCCTGATCGGCCGTGGTAACCGATGGGCAGGTGCTTCCAGTTGGGCGTGAGGGGCTCGCTGTCCGGGCGGAAGATATGGCCGACATTGGTCGAGTGGTGCTCGCTCGAGTAGAAGTCGACATAGTCGGCGACCTCGTACGGGAGGTGCAGCGTCACGTCGGAGAGCGGGTGCAGCAGTGGTTCGATGTCGCCGCGGTGCGCCGGCACGGTCACCCATGCCGTCAGCGCCCGGCGGACGTCCCGCCAGACAGTGCGACCCGCCGCGAGCAGGGGATTCAGGGTCGGCTGTGCCAGAAGTGAGGCGTACGGCGAGCCCAGCGCACGGGCTGCCGCGCCCGCGTCCAGCACATGGCTGCCGATGCGGACGCCGACCCGACGGTGGTCCGGCTCGTCGGCGGTGGAGAAGACGCCGTACGGAAGATTGTGCGGGCCGAAGGGGTCGCCCTCGGGAAGGTCGAGCGGGCTCTGCTCGGGCATGGGTCGTGCCTGCCTTTCCGTGATGTTGAAGGACACGTTACGTGCGGCTTGCCTGGGATGGCAGTGCCTAAAGAGTTCGCAATGTCCGGAAAAACCTTGCTGGAGCGGGGAATTCCGGCTTAGCGTCCTTTGGGGCGCGCCTGGGGAAGGGGCCCGTGCGTCCGTAGGGGGGACAGGTGGCGCGCAGCAACATGCTCTTCACGGCGGACCGGACCGTGCCCGGGCTGATCGTGAAGATCGGTAACTATCCACTGCACCATGGCGGCGTCGGCGCGATCCGCAGTCTGGGCCGGCTCGGTGTGCCCATGTACGCCGTCACCGAAGACCGCTGGACGCCCGCGGCACACTCGCGCTATCTGGAACGTGCGTTCGTCTGGCCCACGACCGGTACCGAGGAGCCCGGCCGGCTGGTGGAGGGGTTGCTGCGGATCGGACGGCGCATCGGCCGGCCCACGGTGCTGATACCGACCGACGAAGAGGCGGCGGTGCTGATCGCGGAGCACCAGGAGGAGCTGGCGGACCGTTTTCTCTTCCCTCGTGTCGCACCGGATCTGCCGCGTCGTCTGGCCAGCAAGCAGGGGCTGCACGAGCTGTGCGTGCAGCACGGGGTGCCGTCGCCCGCGGCGGCCTTCCCGGAGTCGTACGCCGAGATCGAGGACTTCGCGGCGCATGCGCGCTTCCCGGTGGTGGCCAAGAACCGGGAGGCGTTCGTCCGCAGGAAGCGGCCCGCGGTGGGCGGCACCACCCGGATCGAGGACGCCGGGCATCTGCTCGCGCTCGCCCCCCGCTGGGGTGAGCAGCCGGGCGTGATCCTCCAGGAGTACCTGCCGCGCGAGCAGGCCGAGGACTGGATCGTCCACGCCTATTTCGACGGGAGCAGCGATCCGCTGGCGCTGTTCACAGGGGTCAAGGTGCGGTCCTGGCCGCCGCACGCCGGGATGACGGCCAACGCCTACGTCGTCGACAACCCGGAACTGGCACAGCTGGCCGCGCAGTTCATCAAGCGGATCGGGTACACCGGCATCGTCGACCTCGACCTGCGCTTCGACCGGCGCGATCGTCAGTACAAACTGCTCGACTTCAATCCGAGGATGGGTGCGCAGTTCCGCCTCTTCGAGAACGAGTCGGGCATCGACGTCGTCAGGGCCCAGCATCTGCATCTGACCGGCCGGAAGGTGCCCGAGGGGGAGCAGCGCGCCGGTCATCGCTATGTGGTGGAGAACATCGACCTGCCGGCGCTTCTCGCGTACCGCCGCAGCGGCTACACCACGCCGCACGCTCCCGCCCGGGCCTCCGGCACGGAGCTGGCCTGGCTGGCGGCGGACGACGTCAAGCCGTTCTTCACCATGATGGCGCGCTTCGTACGGCCCGGTGCCCAGCATCTGTATCGGTTGTGGCGGAGCTCCCGCCGTGGTTCAGCACCAGCCAAGTAACGTCCTGGGGAGGGGACTTCGCGTGATTCTTCCGGTAGCTGTCATCGGGGCCGGGCCCTTCGGCCTCTCGACTGCCGCCCATCTGCGGGGAAGGGGGATCCCCGTACGGATCTTCGGCTCGCCGATGGTGAGCTGGCGCGACCACATGCCGGCCGGGATGCTGCTCAAGTCGACGCCGGTGGCCTCCACCATCGACGCCCCGCAGCCGGGCCACACCCTGCTCGACTTCTGCGCGGACACGGGCGGGCAGCGCTACGAATCCGACTGGGACCTCATCCCCGTGGAGGACTTCGCCCGGTACGGACAGTGGTTCGCGGAGAGCCTGTTCCCGGACCTGGAGCAGGTCCGGGTGGTCTCCGTGGACCGGGTGAAGTGCGCGTTCGAGCTGAAGCTGGACTCGGGGGAGACCTTCAAGGCCCGTGCCGTGGTCGTCGCGACGGGCCTGTCGGGGCTGGCCCGGATGCCGCGTGAGCTGGCCGCGGCCGTGCCCGAGGGCCCGTCGGCGACCGGTCCGGTCTCGCACGCCTCGCAGCACCACGACCTGTCGGTGTTCGCCGGCCGTGAGGTGGTCGTCGTCGGTGCCGGCCAGTCCGCCCTGGAGAACGCCGTGCTGATGGCGGAGGCGGGCGCGAAGGTACGGATCGTCGCGCGCACCCCCGGGGCGGTCGCCTTCGGCGACGCGCCGGACCGGCAGCCGAAGTGGGCGCCCGAGTCGCCCTTCGGCCGCGCCTGGTCGCTGTACGCGCTGTCGTACCATGCCACGCACGTCCGCCACCTGCCGGCGCCCGCCCGCCACTACCTGGTCCGCCGGGTGCTGGGTCCGCTGGGCGCCTGGTGGCTGCGGGAGCGTTTCACCAACGGCGGGGTGCATGTGACGGACGGCCGGCGCGTGGTGCGTGCCCGGGTCGAGGACGGCCGTCCCGTGCTGACGCTCGGCGGCCGCTCCGGGGGTCCGCGGTACGAGCTGGCCGCCGACCATGTGATGGCCGCGACCGGCTATCGGATGGATGTGGCCGCGCTGGACTTCCTGGGCCATGAGCTGCGTACCGCACTGGTCACCACCAAGGGCGCCCCGGTCCTCGACGCGGGGTACGGGTCCTCGGTGCCCGGCCTGTACTTCACGGGTCTGCCGGCGTCGTCGTCGTTCGGGCCGCTGATGCGGTTCGTCTGCGGGACGGAGTACGCCTCACCGCGACTGGCCGCGGCGGTGGCGGGTTTGAGTTAGTGCTGTGGCCGGAAAGGCTTGCCGGGAAGCTCGCGACTCCCCCAGCTACCTCCCCCAGCTACCTCCCCCAGCTACCTCCCCCAGCTACCTCCCCCAGCTACCTCCCCCAGCTACCTCCCCCAGCTACCGCTGGGGGTGCCCCCAGGGGTGCCCCCAGGGGTGCCCCCAGGGGTGCCCCCAGGGGTGCCCCCAGGGGTGCCCCCAGGGGTGCCCCCAGGCACGTACGCTCGCTGCGTTGGCCGAAAACCCGAGTAACGCTGCTACGAGGGCCTTCGGCCGCCTTGCGATCGCACGCACCGGACGCCGCTCCTTCCCGGCAGACCTTTCCGTCACAGCAGCAGCACGTCACCAGGCGGTGCGCGGGATGTGTTCCTCCCAGGTCCGGTGGAAGACGATCTCGTCGCCCTCGTGGCACGTCACCTCGTTGAAGGTGAGGAAGGTGTCGGCCTCGCAGGAGGTCTCGGAGCGGGTCCGCACCGTCACGTCCCAGGCCGGGTCCGGGCGGTGCAGACGGAAGGTCCGGTCGCAGCGGATCCGGGCGGACAGCGGGTCGGACTCCTCGATGGTGTACGTGTCCAGGCTGTCCTCGGCGACCTCAAGACCGTCCGGGTGTATCACGGTGCCGCCCCGGCGTGGCGCGGCCTCCAGCCGCCGCTCGCCGCTCCCCACATCACGGATGATCAGTCGCCCGGGCCGTTGCTCCGGGTCCTGCCGGTGAGCGACGGCGAGCGGCTCGGCCTGCTCCGGCTCGGCGAAGGCGAGGCCGTCCCGGGTGGCGGTGCGCACGGGAAGCTCCAGTGAGCAGCCCTCCGGGTCGAGGCTGAAGCTCCCGATGCCGGGCTGCGGCCAGATCCACGGCCAGTACGCGGAGGAGACCGCGAGCCGGATCCGGTGCCCCGGGGGGAAGGAGTGTCCGATGCCCTGCAACTCGAACTCCACGTCCTCCTTGGCGCCGGGCGGCCAGGGTTCGGCCCGGTCGTCGCCGTCGCGGGCGGAGAGGTTGAGCGTTCCGCGGGTGACCAGGGTGGAGGAGCCGTCGGGGGCGATGTCGCAGAGCCGGGCGACGGCCTGCCCCCGGGGCGACTCCATGCGCAGCCGGAGCCGGACGCGCGGGCGGCCGAGGATCTCGACGGGGGCTTCGGTGACCGGGAATTCGAAGCAGGCCGACTTGACGTCGTCGTCGCGCTGGTCGGTGGGTAGTTCGGCGAAGTCGCCGTCCGGGCAGAAGCCGCCCGCGTCCAGGCCGGTGTGCTGCGGTGAGGCAACGATCACCGGGATGCCCTGGAGGCGGTAGGCGAGCGGGGTGACGCGAGGTGAGGGCCAGGCGTTGTCGGCCACCCAGCGGTCACCGATCCAGGTGCGGAGCAGCGGCTCGGCCATGATGCCGGTGTCGCGGCCCTTCAGATGGTGGTCCCACCAGCGCAACGTCTCCTGCAGGAAGCCGATCGCGGGTTCCGGCGGCAGCCCCGCGTCCGGGTAGTGGTGCGCCCAGGGGCCGATGAGGCCCCGTACCCGGGCCGGAGCAAGGTCTTCGACCAGCCGCAGGACGGTGTCCCGGTACGGGTCGTGCCAGCCGCCGACCGCGAGTACGGCGGCCCGGATCGCCGCCCGGGAGTCGCGGCCGCCGCCCTTCTTCCAGTAGTCGTCGCGGATCTGGTGGGCGAGCCAGGAGTGGATGAGGGGGTCGACGCTCTCCAGCCGCTCGAGCCATATCTCGCGCCACTTCTTGCCGGCGTATGCGGGGTCGGGCGGCCGGGACGCGTGGGCGAGCGCTGTCGCCGACCGGGAGTGCATTCCGACGGTGTCGTCGAAGCGGTCGTCGGTGGCGCATACGCTCACGACCGCCTTGAGCGGCCCGGGGGCGAGCTCGGCGACCCGCAGACCGCTGAGACCTCCCCGGCCGATGCCGAACATGCCGACCGTGCCGTCGCACCAGGGCCGCCCGGCGAGCCATTCCACGACGGCGCGTCCGTCCTCGGGCTCGGTGGCGTCGTACGCGTCGCCGGGCGTGCCCTCACTGTTGCCGTGGCCGCGTGCGTCGACGCGTATCGAGGCGTAGCCGTGTCCGGCGTACCAGGGGTGGCGCTGCCAGTCGCGCGGAGCGGTCGAGTCGGTCAGCCGGCCCGGCTCGTACTCGAGCAGCGCGGGCACGGGGGCGTCGCTCACCGGGCGCCAGACACGGGCGAACAGGCGTGTTCCGTCCGGGAGTGGGATACGGATGTCTTCCCGGGTCGTTTCGTAGGGGAAGGCAGTGCGGATCTGCATGACGTCTGACCTCAGCTGTTGGGCAAAGGGCACATTTATTGTCGTATCGGCTCATCCTGAACATACCGGCGGTCACGGGAAGGCGCCCACGGTGATCGAAAGGTGACCGGATACGCTGACTTGAGTGGTGACAGCGACACATCGACAATCCGTGTGATCGTCAGCAGACAGGAGTACCCCTCGTGACCGTCGTCGGGCCGTTCGGGCTGAGCGTGCGGGACCAGGCTCTTGAGGCCGATGTCCAGACCGGATTGGCGGCTGTCGAGGCGGGCCTGCTCGAAGCCACCAAGAGTGAGGTCCCCTTCATCACGGAGGCCGCGCAGCACCTGGTCCGTGCGGGCGGCAAGCGATTCCGCCCGCTGCTCGTGATGCTTGCCGCCCAGTTCGGCGACCCGTTCGCGCCGGGTGTCGTGCCCTCCGCCGTCGTGGTCGAACTGACCCATCTGGCGACGCTGTACCACGACGACGTGATGGACGAGGCGCATGTGCGCCGCGGAGTGTCCAGCGCCAATGCCCGCTGGAGCAATTCGGTCGCGGTCCTCACCGGTGATTTTCTCTTCGCCCGTGCCTCGCACATTCTGGCCGACCTGGGCCCCGAGGCCGTACGCATCCAGGCCGAGGCGTTCGAGCGGCTGGTGACCGGACAGATCCTGGAGACCGCGGGGCCGCGTGACGGCCGTGACCCGGTGGAGCACTACCTCGATGTCCTCGCGGGCAAGACCGGTTCGCTGGTCGCCGTGTCCTGCCGGTTCGGCGCGATGATCTCCGGTGCCGACGAGCATGTCGTGGACATCCTCACCCAGTACGGCGAGCGGCTCGGTGTCGCCTTCCAGCTCGCCGACGACGTCCTCGACATCGCCAGCGACTCCCATGAGTCCGGCAAGACGCCCGGCACCGATCTGCGGGAGGGCATCCCGACGCTGCCGGTGCTGCGGCTGCGCGAGCGGGCCGCCCGTGAGGGCCGGCCCGAGGACCTGGAGCTCGTCGCGCTGCTCGACGGCGACCTGGGTGACGACGCGCGGCACGCCGAGGCGCTGGCCCGGCTGCGGGTGCACCCCGCTCTGGAGCAGGCCCGGCGGGACACGGTGCGGTACGCGGAGGAGGCGCGGGCAGCGCTGGCGCCGCTGTCCGAGTGCTTCGCCAAGGTCGCGCTGGAGGAGCTGTGCGATGCGGTGGTGCACCGCGCCGGATGAGCGTGTCTCACATCATGCTTCTGGATTGAGCCCGGACTCGGATCCACTCCGTACTCATGTCCGGAAGCCGACGCAGGGGGCGTCGCGAAGGCCACCCGGTTCGGGAAGCGGGATGGTCTGTTCTCCCGTACCGTTGAGATCCTGCGGCAGAACACGATCGGTGGAATCGCCCCGGCCGGGACCTGCGCACCGGGCACGGTCACGGGCGTTCCGTACCAGGCGGACCTACGTCTTCATCCAGAAGTGACACCTGGGGTGCGCGGCACCATCCCCTACTGGTTGGGGGAGGTGCCGCGCACCCGTGTCATCCGGAAGCAGTAGGCGGAGTTGATCCCGCGGGCTGACGCCTTCCGGCGGCCGATTTGGTCGGATGGAGACAACCGACCAACGGAGGTAGGCACACATGGCACCGAACGACAGCGCGCCCCGGCGGAAGGCTGCGCGTTACCTCGTCCCCGTCACGGTGGCGGGCGTGGCCGCGGCCACCATCGGGCTGGTCCCGGCGCTCGCCGCGTCCGGTGACCCCGATCTGCCGAAGATCAGCGCACAGGAACTCATCCAGAAAATCGCCGAGTCGGATGTGCAGCAGCTCTCCGGCACGGTGAAGATCACCACTGATCTGGGCCTTCCTTCGCTGGCCGGGCTCGACTTGGGCTCCCTCGCGCCGGAAGGCGCCCCTGAGGGCGGCGCCACGGCCTCGCCGGAAGCCAAACTCATGGAGCTGTCCGCCGGCACGCACACCCTGCGGGTCGCGGCCGACGGCCCCGACAAGCAGAAGCTCTCCATACTGGACAACGCTGCCGAGTTCAGCCTGATCCACAACGGCCAGGATGTCTGGGCGTACGACAGCAAGTCCAATGAGGTCTTCCACTCCGAGGCGCAGGCCGAGGAAGGAAAGCGCGGCGGCCACGAGAAGATGCCGGCCACCCCGCAGGAATTCGCCCAAGAGGCGCTGAAGGCCGTGGACTCCACGACCTCGGTGACCGTCGACGGCACCGCGCGGATCGCGGGCCGCGACGCGTACCAACTGCTGATCAAGCCGAAGCAGTCCGGCTCCACGATCGGCTCCATCAAGATCGCGGTCGACGCCCAGAAAGGCGTGCCGCTGAAGTTCACGCTCACCCCGTCCGGCGGCGGCAAGGCCGCGGTCGACGCGGGCTTCACCAAGGTCGACTTCGCCCAGCCGGCGGCGGGCACCTTCGACTTCACCCCGCCCAAGGGCGCCAAGGTGACCGAGGACGGAGAGGAATCGCTCACTCCGAAGCAGCGGAAGGACGCCGACGAGCTCGAGAAGCAGTTCGAGAAGAACTACGGAAAGGGCCTCGAGAAGGGGTTCCAGGGCCCGGCGGGCGCCGAGGAGTTCAAGGGGCTGAACGTCATCGGTGAGGGCTGGACCACGGTCGCCGAGCTGAAGGCCCCCGGCGGCGCCGGTCTCCCTGCCAAGGGTGCCGGTGAAATGCCGCCCGAGGCGTCCCAGTTCCTGAACACGCTGGGCAGCAAGGTCTCCGGCAAGTTCGGCGAGGGCACGTTCTTCTCGACCCGTCTCGTCAACGCACTGCTGACCGAGGACGGCACGGTGTACGTCGGCGCGGTCACCAAGGACGCGCTGATCAAGGCCGCCGACGAGGCCAAGTAACCAGCGAGCCAGTGCTGCCCCGTCGTACGCTCCGTACGACGGGGCGGACCGATGCCTGGGAGTGGATGTGACGCAGCCGGATGCCGTCATCGAGACGCATGAGCTCAGCAAGCGTTACCGCGGCGGCCAGCAGGCAGTCGACAGGCTTTCCCTGTGTGTGCCGGCCGGCAGCGTCTTCGGATTCCTCGGCCCGAACGGCTCCGGGAAGACGACCACCATCCGCATGCTGATGGGCCTGATCGAGCCGACGTCCGGCACCGCGACCGTGCTCGGCCACGCCATGCCGCGCGCCGCCAGGACCGTACTTCCCCAGGTGGGAGCGCTCATCGAGGGGCCCGCGCTGTACGGGTTCCTGTCCGGCCGGGACAATCTGCTGCGCTACGACTCCGCCGATCCGACCGCCGACCCGCGCACCCGGAAGGCCCGCGTCGCCGCCGCCCTCGACCGGGTGGGGCTGACCGCTGCCGCGGCCAAGAAGGCCAGGGCGTACTCCCTCGGTATGAAGCAGCGGCTCGGGCTCGCGGCCGCGCTGCTCCAGCCGCGCAGACTGCTGGTGCTGGACGAGCCGACCAACGGCCTCGATCCGCAGGGGATGCGGGAGATCCGCACCCTGGTCCGGGAACTGTCGGCGGACGGCGCCACGGTCTTTCTCTCCTCCCACCTGCTCGACGAGATCGAGCAGGTGTGCACACACGCGGCGGTGATGTCCGGGGGCCGGCTGCTCACCCAGGGGCCGGTGACGGACCTCGCGGCGCGGGCACGCGGCCGGCTCGTGGTCACCACGCCGGACACGGCCGAGGCGGCTCGGGTGCTCAAGGAGCACGGCGTGGACGGTCTCGAGGTCGGCGAGGAGGGCAGGGTGAGCGGCGAGCCTCCGGCCGGCGATCTGGCGGATCTCAACGCCGCCCTGGTACGGGCGGAGGTGAGGGTCCGTGGCTTCGGCCTGGAACGGGCCTCGTTGGAGGACGCGTTCGTCGCGCTGACCGGAGAGGGCTTCGATGTCGCAGGCTGAGGCACTGGCCGTACGCAATCCCAGCCCCTTGTGGGCGCTGGGTCTGTTCCGTTCCGAACTGACCACGATGCTGCGGCGGTGGCGCACAGTGGCGCTGCTCGGGGTGCTGGCCGTCGTACCCGTGGTGATCGGCATCGCCGTGAAGATCGAGACGAGCGACGGCGGTACCGTCGGCGCGGGTGGCCCCGAGGGCGGCGGCGGGCCCGCCTTCCTCGCCCAGATCACCAACAACGGCCTGTTCTTGGTCTTCGCGGCGCTCGCCGCGACCCTGCCGGTCTTCCTGCCCATGGCAATAGGAGTCGTGGCGGGCGACGCCGTGGCGGGCGAGGCCGGTGCCGGGACGCTGCGCTATCTGCTGGTCGCTCCGGCCGGACGTACCAGGTTGCTGTGCGCCAAGTACCTGTCGGTGCTGGCTTTCTGTCTGGTCGCCACACTGGTCGTGACCGCCACCGCGCTGGCGGTCGGTGCGCTGCTCTTCCCGGTCGGTGAGGTCACCACCATCTCCGGCACCCGGATCTCCTTCGGGGAAGGACTGGTCAGGGCCGCACTGGTCGCGCTGGTGGTCGCCGTCTCACTGACCGGGGTGGCCGCGCTCGGCCTGTTCGTATCGACGCTCACCAGCAGCGGCATCGCGGCGATGGCGGCGACGGTCGGGCTGCTGATCACGGTGCAGATCCTCGATGCCATCCCACAGTTGCACGCGATCCATCCGTATCTCTTCCCGCATTACTGGCTGTCCTTCGCGGATCTGCTGCGCGACCCCGTCGTCTGGGACGAAATGATCAAGAATGTCGGGATCCAGGGGCTGTACGCCGCGGTGTTCGGCTCGGCGGCCTGGGCCCGCTTCACTTCCCGGGACATCACGGCCTGAGGATCCTCGTGCCCCCTCTGCGCGAGGATCCTCAGGACGGGCAAAGCGGCTGACCGCGCGAGCCGACCCCCGATACGGCTCGACACGATACGTACCGTTTCCTCTGCCCATTCTTGGAGTACGGCATTCCACCTGTCAATACGCTGCGTAATGCACCCCCATAGACTGGTTGCGTGACCGCGATACCCAATCCGCAGCGCCGCAGCGAGAAGTCACACCAGGCGATACTGGCCGCCGCCCTCGGCCTGTGCGCGGAGAAGGGGTATGCGCGGGTGACCGTGGAGGCCATCGCGGCCCGGGCAGGAGTCAGCAAGAAGACCATCTACCGGTGGTGGCCGTCCAAAGGGGCGGTCCTTCTGGAGGCGGTTGCCGATGCGGTGGTCACCCACACCCCCTTCCCGGACACCGGGGATCTCGCCACCGATCTGCACACGCACATGTCCGGGATCGTCAAGCTGCTCTCCAGCCCGCCGCTCGGCCCGGCGTACAGCGGCATCCTGTCCGAGATGGGCCATGACGACGCCCTGGCGCGGGCCGTCGACGAGGAACTCGTGGGGCCTCGCGTCGAGGCGGCCGTGGGGCGACTGCGCAGCGCCCAGCGGCAGGGCGAACTGCGCCCGGGCGCCGACCTGGGGCTCGCCGTCGAGATGCTGTACGGCCCCGTCTACTACCGGCATGTGCTGCGCAGACCGCCGCCCTCCTCGGAGCGCATCGCGTCCCTGATCGGGCACGTGCTGCGCTCGTTCAGCTGAAGAAGGTCTTGGCGCGGGCGGTCGCGTCCTCGTCGCTCGTCACATCGCCTGGCCTGTTGCCGTGGCCCAGCAGGACGCCGCCCCAGTTCATCTTCATGTACACCGCGGTGTGACGGAGCGTCCCGGCCAGCGGCTCGGCCACCGACGGGTCGGCGGTGGCGAGCGCGGTCACGCCCCACAGGGTGCGGCCGGCCATCCGGGGCCGGAAGCCGACGCCGGGTATGCGCATCCAGCCCGACCAGTGGTCCAGGTAGCGCTTGACCGGCGTGGACACGCTGTACCAGTACAGCGGGGAGGCGATCACCAGATCGGTCGCGCTCAGTGTCGCCTCCAGCAGCCGCCCCGCGTTCCCGGTGGCGGCGGGGTAGTGCTCCTCGCCGTCGTGCCGCAGGTCGTCGAAGTCCGGCAGGGGCAGTTCGGTCAGTCGCAGCCACTGCTGCTCGGTGCCGGTGGGCAACTGCTCGGCGGCGAGGCGGGCGAGCGCCTCGGTGTTGCCGCCGGTGCGGCTGCTGCCGAGCAGGAAGAGGAACGACCGGGCCATGTGCTTTCTCCCCACGTGCCACGTACGACGCAGGCATGCAACTGCATGCGCGTGCAGTATATGCACACGCATGCAGTTGTTGCGCCGGCTCGTGGCGTCGGCCCATGGCGGCTCCGCTCAGAAGGTGAGCCTCCAGCTGTCGATGTAGCCCGTGTCCTGCGACGCCACGTCCTGGACGCGCAGCTTCCAGTCCCCGTTCGCGGCCTCGGTGGACGCGTCGACCGTGTAGGTGGCGATGACGTTGTCCGCCGAGTCGCGGGAGCTCGAATTCTTCAGCCGGTACGCCGTACCGTCCGGGGCGACGAGGTCCACGACCAGGTCGCCGCGCCAGGTGTGCTTGATGTCCACGCCGACCTTGAGGGTGGCGGGGGCGTTGCCGGTGCGTCCGGAGACCGTGACGGTGGACGTCACCGCGGGACCCTTGTCGGGGACGGCGACATCGTTGAGGTTCTCGTAGACGTCGCCCGGCGGGACGGGCGCGGCAGTGCCGATGGTCCAGACGGCGTGCGCGAGGGCGTCGCTGTTGCGGTCCAGGGCGGTGTCGTCGACGTTCGCGGTGGTGTCGCAGGAGGAGTGGTAGCAGCGGTCGAAGGCCTGGCCGGCCGTACCGCCCCACTTCTGCGCCTGCGCGGTCGTCTTGAGGCGGCCGGCGCCGGTGAACAGGCCGCCCACCGGGATGCCGGCGTTCTTGAACGGGGCATGGTCGGAACGGCCGTCGCCCTCGGTCTCGATCTCGGTCGGTACGCCGATCCCGGCGAACCAGTCCTTGAAGACCTTCTCCAGTTCCGGGTCGTCGTCATAGACGAAGTAGCCGGGGTTCGGTGAGGCGATCATGTCGGCGTTGATGTACCCCGTGAGCTTCGAACGCTCCGCGGCCGGCAAGGTGTTGACATAGTGGGTCGACCCGACGAGACCGAGTTCCTCCGCGCCCCACCAGCCGAAGCGCAGATGCTTGGTCGGCTGCAGCTGTGCACGCGAGACGGCGAGCGCGGTCTCCAGTACGGCGGCGGATCCGGAGCCGTTGTCGTTGATGCCGGCTCCCGTGGTCACCGAGTCGAGATGCGCCCCGGTCATCAGGACCGTGTTGGGGTCGCCCCCCGGCCAGTCGGCGACGAGGTTGTAGCCGATGGCGCCGTTGTACGTGAACTGCTGGAGGGCGGTGGTGAATCCGGCCGCGTCCAGCTTGGCCTTCACATAGTCGATCGAGGCCTTGTAGCCGGTTCTGCCGTGGGCGCGGTTGCCGCCGTTGGCGGTGGCTATGGACTGCAGCTGGGTGAGATGGGCCTTGACGTTGGCGACCGGTATGTCCGGTGCCGCCGCTGTCGCGGCGGGTGCGGCCTGTGCGGAGGCGGGTGCCAGCAGGCCCGCGACAGCCAGTGCGGCGGCCGCGGCGATGCCAGTGGTTGCGGAGAGCTTCATGTGGGGGCTCCGAAAATTCCGTTTGGGTGGGACGGAACGTGCGAGACGCCCCGCGGCCGTCGGGGTCGCAGGGCGTTGGAGCTGGTGGTGCTGTCCGTGCTTTGTGCGCGACTGATGTTCAGTGAGACGTTGACTCTCCGTCAAGGGTGCAATCAGGACAGAGGCGTTCGGAAAACGGACAGATGGCGCAGGGTATCCGTCTCAGAATGGGCAATTCCGGTCGCTGCTCCGAGAGGCGTCCGGTCGGCCGCCCCGCGGTCATTGCACGCAGGACTCGTTGCCCTCTTGTCGTACGCGTCGTCCGGATGCCGGACGGCGACCAGATCCCGCCAGGCCTTGTGGCCGTGCATTTCGATGACCGCCCCGGCGGTACAGCGGACGGCACCTGGGTCCGGGCGGCCGGTGCGGCCGGCACCGGCCTGCTCGCGGCGGTCGCCCGCGATGCCGTCGAGCTGTTCACCGGCCCGGCCCACCCATCCGCGAGTGCGGCGCCCGCGGCTGCTACCGGCTCTTCATCGGCACCTCGCGCCCGGGCTGCCGCTGCTGTTGCGCGATGGAACGCTGCGGCAGCCCGGGCGCGAGGTGCGGGCCCACCGGGCCCACCGGGCCCACCGGGCCCACCGGGCCCACCGGGCCCACCGGGCCCGCCAGGCGGGCCCGGTGATGCCCGTCCGGCGCGCGCGGCCGAACGCCTAAGCCGCCGTGAGCACCGGCGGTCGGTGGCGCGCGCGGTGTCGGCCGCCTCGGGGTGCCGGCCGGTGTCCGGGGGGATCAGGCAGCCGGTTCCGTGTGCCTGACCTGCGGTGCCGCCTCAGGCTTCGTCGGCGCCGGGACCGACGCCGCCAGAGCCGCGCGGGCCTTGCGGGCCGTACGCAACGCGTCCCAGGTCAGGATGATCAGCGCCAGCCACACCAGGGCGAACCCGGCCCAGCGTTCGGCCGGCATGGCCTCGTGGAAGTACACGACCCCCAGCAGGAACTGGAAGACCGGGGCGAGGTACTGCAGCAGCCCCAGCATGGAGAGCGGCACCCGGATCGCCGCCGCCCCGAAGCAGACCAGCGGCACCGCGGTGACCAGACCTGTCGAGGCGAGCAACGCGGCGTGCCCGGCGCCCTCGGTCCCGAAGGTGCTCCCGCCGTTCGCGCCGAGCCAGACCAGATATCCGAGCGCCGGCAGGAACTGCATCGCCGTCTCGGCGGCCAGCGATTCCAGTCCTCCGATGTTGACCTTCTTCTTCACCAGGCCGTACGTCGCGAAGGAGAAGGCGAGGACCAGGGAAATCCACGGAACGCGGCCGTAGCCGACGGCGAGCACCACGACGGCCGTGAAGCCGATCCCGACCGCTGCCCACTGCGCGGGCCGAAGCCGCTCCTTGAGCAGCAGGACGCCCATGGCGATGGTGACGAGCGGGTTGATGAAGTAACCGAGGGACGCTTCGACGACCTGTCCGTTGTTGACGGCCCAGATGTAGAGGCCCCAGTTGACCGTGATCACCGCGGCGGCGACAGCTATCAGCGCCAGCTTCCGCGGCTGCCGTATCAGCTCACCCGCCCATGCCCAGCGCCGCAGCGCCAGCAGTGCCACGGCGACGACGGCCAGCGACCAGACCATGCGATGGGCAAGGATCTCGATCGCGCCGGAGGGTTTGAGCAGCGGCCAGAAGAGCGGGACCAGGCCCCACATTCCGTAGGCACCGATGCCGTACAGCAAACCTGCCCGCTGCTCGTTGACCGCCTTCACTGACCCTCCTTGCACCAAGCCGAACCTTTTCGAAGGTAGCGCCGGAAGAGCTCGGCTGTCATGCCCGTATCGCTGGACGGTCGTGACGTGACTGCTGGACGGTCACGAGGCGCGCAGTGCGGCGGCGATCGGCTCGGCGATCGGCGTGGTGGGCCGGCCGATCAGGTCTGGGGCCTCGCCCGGGGGACGGAGCGGCGGCTGGACGAGGTGAAGAAGGCGCGCGAGGCATACGACAAGGCCCGGACCTGAGGGTTCAGGCCCGGGCCTCGTGAGGAGCGGCGGGCGTCAGCCGACGACCGTCCAGGTGTCGTTTCCGGCGAGGAGGGCGGCGAGATCGCCCTTGCCGTTCTGCTCGATGGCGGTGTCGAGCTGCTCGGACATCTGCGCGTCGTAGACCGGGCGCTCGACGCTGCGGAACACACCGATGGGGGTGTTGTGCAGCGTCTCGGGGTCGGCGAGTCGGGAGAGCGCGAAGGCGGTCGTGGGGGACGCGGCATGCGCGTCATGGACCAGGATCCGCGATTCGTTCTCGGGAGTGACGGCGACGACCTTGAGGTCACCGGTGGCCGGGTCACGCAGGACGCCCTTTTCGCCGTCCCGGCCGAAGCGGATCGGCTGCCCGTGCTCCAGGCGGATCACGGCCTCTTCCGCCTTCTGCTTGTCCTCGAGGACGTCGAAGGCGCCGTCGTTGAAGATGTTGCAGTTCTGGTAGATCTCCACCAGCGCGGTGCCGGGATGGTCGGCGGCGGCCCGCAGTACCTCGGTGAGGTGCTTGCGGTCGGAGTCGACCGTACGGGCCACGAAGGACGCCTCGGCGCCGATCGCCAGCGAGACCGGGTTGAACGGCGCGTCCAAGGAGCCCATCGGCGTCGACTTGGTGATCTTGCCGACTTCCGAGGTCGGGCTGTACTGGCCCTTGGTCAGTCCGTAGATCCGGTTGTTGAAGAGCAGGATCTTGAGGTTGACGTTGCGCCGCAGCGCGTGGATCAGGTGGTTGCCGCCGATGGACAGCGCGTCTCCGTCACCGGTGACGACCCAGACGGACAGATCACGGCGGGAGGACGCCAGGCCGGTCGCGATGGCGGGGGCACGGCCGTGGATGGAGTGCATCCCGTAGGTGTTCATGTAGTACGGGAAGCGGGAGGAGCAGCCGATGCCGGAGACGAAGACGATGTTCTCCTTCGCCAGGCCGAGTTCGGGCATGAATCCCTGGACGGCCGCGAGGATCGCGTAGTCACCGCAACCGGGGCACCAGCGCACTTCCTGATCGGACTTGAAGTCCTTCATGGACTGCTTGGCCTCGGCCTTGGGTACCAGCTTCAGCGCCTCGTGAGCGTTAGGCATCGATGGCCTCCTTGAGGGCCTTGGCGAGCTGCTCGGCCTTGAACGGCATGCCGTTCACCTGGTTGTACGAGTGGGCGTCGACCAGGTATTTCGCCCTGATGAGCGTCGCGAGCTGGCCGAGGTTCATCTCGGGTACCACTACCTTGTCGTAACGCTTCAGGACCTCGCCCAGATTCCGGGGGAAGGGGTTGAGATGACGCAGATGCGCCTGTGCGATGGCGTCTCCGGCGCCGCGCAGACGGCGCACGGCCGCAGTGATCGGCCCGTATGTGGAGCCCCAGCCCAGGACGAGCGTGCGGGCACCGTCCGGGTCGTCGACTTCCAGGTCGGGGACGGTGATGCCGTCGACCTTGGCCTGCCGGGTGCGGACCATGAGGTCGTGGTTGGCCGGGTCGTAGGAGATGTTGCCCGTGCCGTCCTGCTTCTCGATGCCGCCGATCCGGTGCTCGAGCCCGGGGGTGCCGGGGATGGCCCACGGGCGGGCGAGGGTCTGCGGATCGCGCTTGTACGGCCAGAAGACCTCGGTGCCGTCGGCAAGCGTGTGGTTCGGCCCGGAGGCGAACTGCACCCGCAGGTCCGGGAGCTCGTCGAGATCCGGGATCCGCCAGGGCTCGGAGCCATTGGCCAGGTATCCGTCGCTCAGCAGGAACACCGGGGTGCGGTAGGTCAGCGCGATCCTGGCCGCATCGAGGGCCGCGTCGAAGCAGTCGGCCGGGGTGCGCGGCGCCACCACCGGAACCGGGGCCTCGCCGTTGCGCCCGAACATGGCCTGGAGCAGGTCGGCCTGCTCCGTCTTGGTCGGCAGGCCCGTGGACGGGCCGCCCCGCTGGATGTCCACGATCAGCAGCGGCAGCTCCAGACTGACCGCCAGGCCGATGGTCTCGCTCTTGAGGGCGACACCCGGGCCCGAGGTGGTCGTCACCGCGAGCGAACCGCCGAAGGAGGCTCCGAGCGCCGCGCCGATTCCGGCGATCTCGTCCTCGGCCTGGAAGGTCCGCACACCGAAGTTCTTGTGCTTGGACAGCTCGTGCAGGATGTCCGAGGCCGGGGTGATCGGGTACGAGCCGAGATAGAGCGGAAGATCGGCCTGGCGCGAGGCCGCGATCAGGCCGTACGACAGGGCGAGATTGCCGGAGATGTTGCGGTACGTGCCGGTCGGGAAGGCCGCGGTGGCCGGCGCCACCTCATAGGAGACGGCGAAGTCCTCGGTCGTCTCGCCGAAGTTCCACCCGGCCCGGAAGGCGGCGATGTTCGCCTCGGCGATATGCGGCCTCTTGGCGAACTTGGACCGCAGGAAGGTCTCGGTGCCCTCGGTCGGCCGGTGGTACATCCAGCTGAGCAGTCCGAGAGCGAACATGTTCTTGGAACGCTCGGCCTCCTTGCGGGACAGCCCGAAGTCCTTCAGCGCCTCGATGGTCAGGGTGGTCAGCGGAACCGGGTGGACGTTGTAGGCGTCCAGCGAGCCGTCCTCCAGCGGAGACGTCTCGTAACCGACCTTGGCCATCGGACGCTTGGTGAACTCGTCCGTGTTGACGATGATTTCGGAGCCGCGCGGCACATCGCCGATGTTGGCCTTGAGCGCGGCCGGGTTCATCGCCACGAGGACGTTCGGGGCGTCACCCGGGGTGAGGATGTCGTGGTCGGCGAAATGCAGCTGGAAGGACGAGACACCCGGCAGGGTGCCGGCGGGGGCGCGGATCTCGGCGGGGAAATTCGGCAAGGTGGACAAGTCGTTGCCGAACGACGCCGTCTCCGAGGTGAACCTGTCGCCGGTGAGCTGCATGCCGTCACCGGAGTCACCTGCGAAACGGATGATCACCCGGTCCAGACGGCGCACTCCCTTCCCGGTGGGCGCGTGCGCGTCCACGCCGCGCGACTCCCCGGCGACGGCCTCACTGGCACCGTCGGCCTGTCCGGGCCCATCGGCCTGTCCGGCTGGGCTGCTGACCTGGCTGGTCACTGAACTGGACCTCCCTCGAGGCAGTGGGCTCTCCCCACCGGAGGTGGGAAGAAGCTCGGGGCCGGGCCTGCGCCCGGCCTTCCCACGGCCAACCCTACGTCGGTAAGGGTCGCCTTCCCGAGATGGCTCATATGGTGAACGTGAATCTGAGATGAATCGATGTCATGGTTCGCCACTGTTTGCCCCCTCCCAGGTCCATTCAGGTGGACGCTCCGTGTTCATTCTTTGGTTCTCGGTCCTCAGCCGTACCGGAGCTCCGGCGGAGCGGTCAGGAATTCAGGTACGTCAGCACCGCCAGGACCCGGCGGTGGTCCCCGCCGCTCGGGGACAGCCCGAGCTTCAGGAAGATATTGCTGACGTGCTTCTCCACCGCGCCGTCGCTCACCACCAGCTGCTTGGCAATGGCTGAATTCGTGCGCCCCTCGGCCATCAGTCCCAGGACCTCACGCTCCCGCGGAGTCAGCCCCGCCAGGACGTCCTGCTTCCGGCTGCGCCCCAGCAGCTGTGCCACGACCTCGGGGTCGAGCGCCGTACCACCCCGGGCCACCCGGACCACGGCGTCCACGAACTCCCTGACCTCGGCCACCCGGTCCTTGAGCAGATAGCCGACCCCTCGGCTGTTCCCGGCCAGCAGTTCGGTGGCGTACTGCTCCTCGACGTACTGGGACAGCACCAGCACGCCTATGCCCGGATGGTCGCGGCGCAGTTGTACCGCGGCCCGCACGCCTTCGTCCGTGTGTGTCGGCGGCATCCGCACGTCCGCGACCACCACGTCCGGCAGCATGTCCTGGCCGGCCAGGTCCCACACCGTCTTGATCAGCGCGACCGCGTCCCCGACTCCCGCGACGACGTCATGCCCGCGGTCCGTCAGCAGCCGGGTCAGCCCCTCCCGGAGCAGCACCGAATCCTCGGCGATGACCACCCGCACCCTGTCCTCCACGGCCTTGTGTCCCCCAGTCGGTGATGTGCCTCTGCCCCTCGGCCCTGCTTCCAGCATCCCAGTATTCGGATCTGCGGGGAGCAGGGCATCGGGATCAGCCACCCCGATCGTGCGGGGTGCGTCAGGGCAACATCAGATCACGGTCAGCGGGGGGCCCGCCCGGACCTGTGGACAGCCCCCGGGACGTGGAAATGGTCCATACCCGGGGGCTTCGGCCGGCCGTTGGATTCCGTTCAGTTCCGCCAGGGCAGTTCGGCCGTGACCGTCGTCGGGCCGCCGACCGGGGAGTCCACGACGAGGATCCCGTCGACCGCGTCCAGCCGTTCGGCGAGGCCTGCCAGGCCGGACCCGGCCGACACGTCCGCGCCGCCCCTGCCGTTGTCGGTGACCTGGAACATCAGCCGGTCCTGTGTCCGCCAGACCTCGACCGTCGCGCGTGTCGCCTGCGCGTGCTTGCTGATGTTCTGGAGCAGCTCGGAGACGCTGAAGTAGGCGATGCCCTCGATCGCCGGGGCGGGCCGGGCCGGCAGATCCACCTCGACCCGTACCGGCACGGTGCACCGGGAGGCCACGGCCGAGAGCGCCGCGTCGAGCCCGCGGTCGGTCAGAACCGCCGGGTGGATGCCGCGGGCCAGATCACGCAGCTCACGGAGCGCGATCTTCACCTCTCCGTGCGCCTCGTCCACCATGCGCGCCGCCGCCTGCGGATCCTCCGCCAACTTCTCCTTCGCCATCCCCAGGTCCATGGCCAGGGCCACCAGCCGGGCCTGTGCGCCGTCGTGCAGATCGCGCTCTATCCGGCGGAGATCGGCGGCCGCGGTGTCGACCACGACACCGCGGCCGGACTCCAGCTCGGACACCCGGCTGGCCAGCCGGGACGGGCCGAGCAGCCCGGCGACCATGCCCCGGTCCACCATGGTCAGTCCGCGCACCAGCCATGGCGTGGCGAGCGTGAACACCAGCCCGACCAGGCTGGTCACCGCGATCTCGAACGGGGAGTCCAGATAGACGTTGTGCGCCCCGTCGCCGTACAGCTGCAGGCCGCCCTGGCCGGCGTACACCGGGAAGACCCAGCGCCACAGGGGATAGGTGAACAGTGCCCAGCCGTACGTCCAGAAGACCACCGCCACCACGAAGGCGAACACCGCCCAGGGGAAGTGCAGCAGGGCGTAGAGCAGATGCCGCCAGGACACCCCGCTCTTCAGTACCCCGCCGACCCAGGACATCAGGCCGCCCTTGTCGGCCCGTACCGGGCGGGGGTCCGCCACATCCAGCTTCAGCAGCGCCCGCGCCCGAGCCCGCTCCATCGCGCCGAACGCACGGCAGCCGGCCAGCGCCGCTGCCAGCACCGGAATCCCCAGGAAGGTGATGAGGAGCCCCATGCCCAGCGAGAACATCGATATCGCGTAGGTGAACAGCAGAACGCTGACCGGCAGGCTGAGCAGCAGATAACCCAGCTCCCGCCAGGTGCGGGCCTCGAACGGCGCGCGCAGTGCCGCGGGGAGGCGATGTGTCCGGCGCTTTGGACCGTACGGCTCGTACCTTTCGTAGGGCTCGTACGGCTCGCCATGCCGGCGCGGCCGGTGCTCCGTCTCCATGGCCATCGACCCCGTCCCCTTGTTGCTCTCGTTGTTCCTGGTCGTGTATCAAGCCTGCTCGCGGCGGCAGCCGCGGACCATCCGGCGGGTCACCGTCTCGACCGGGGGGTTTTCCCTACCTTCACCCTCCGGTCCTCCCGGCCCCACCAGGGCAGCTCGGCCGTGACCGCCGTCGGGCCGCCCGCCGGGGAATCGACGGTGAAGAGGCCGTCCACCGCCCCCAGCCGCTCGGCGAGCCCCGCCATGCCCGTACCGCCGTCCGCGTTCGCGCCTCCGCGGCCGTCGTCCCGGACCTGGAGCAGCAGCCTGTCGCCGGTCCGCCACACATCGATGGACGCGGTGCGTGCCCCGCTGTGCTTGCTGACGTTCTGCAGCAGCTCGGAGACGGTGAAGTAGGCGATGCCCTCGATCGCCGGTGCCGGCCGGTCCGGCAGCTCGACCGTCACCTTGACCGGCACGGTGCAGCGGGAGGCGACGGCGGAGAGGGCGGCGTCGAGTCCGCGGTCGGTCAGCACCGCAGGGTGGATGCCCCGGGCCAGATCGCGCAGCTCCTGAAGGGCCAGCTTCACCTCGCCGTGCGCCTCGTCGACCATGGTCGCGGCCGCGTCCGGGTCCTCCAGGAGCTTCTCCTTGGCGAGGCCGAGCCCCATCGCCAGGGCCACCAGCCGGGCCTGCGCGCCGTCGTGCAGATCCCGTTCGATACGGCGGAGGTCGGCGGCCGCCGTGTCGACGACGACGCCGCGGTCGGACTCGAGCTCGGCTATCCGCCGCTCCAGTTCGTCGGAGGGCGAAAGGAGCCCGCGCACCATCGCGCGGTCGGCGTTCGCGAGCCCTCGCGCGATGTACGGCAGGACGGGCCACAGCACGAACAGCCCGGTGAGCACGACCGCGAACGTCAGGACGCCCCACGGCAGCCGGATGAACTGGAACAGCACAGTCCGCCAGCCCACCGGATCCTTCACACTCGTCCACAGCCAGGAGAAGAGGCCGCCGTTCCTACGGGCACCGGCCGGTATCGGCGTCGGCTCCTCGACCCGCACCCCGAGCAGCCTCCGGGCCCTCGCCCGCTCCACCTTGCCGAGCTGCCGCGCGCCCAGCAGCCCGGCGGCGAGCAGCGGCAGACCGATGACCGTCACGGACAGCGCGACGCCGGTGTAGACCAGGACCGACACATAGACGAAGCCGAGCAGTGCCATCGGCAGATTGACGAGGAGATGCCCGATCTCCTTCCAGGTGTGTCCGTCGTAGGCCAATCGGGCCGGCGGCGGCCGGTCCGGGTCGTACGGACGGGTCTCGTGACGAGGGTCGGCTGTCATGCGGACAGACTGCCGGGCGGTGTCCGACGACGCCATGGGGTAGCTGGGTGTCCACGGAGTGGGGTTAACCCCACCCATAGCTCGAGACGGCTGCTTACCCTTCCCTTAGCAGGGCCTAGACTCCCGTGCGTACAGATCGTCGAATACGTGTCGCGTAAGGCCAGGGAGCGAGGGGCAGACGTGCCGGAAGAACCGAACGTTGTCGTGCTCGCGGCGGACTACTTCCAGAGCTATTCGGTCGTCGGACTGCTCGCCGTCATCGGCGTGCTCTTCGTCGCGGTGGCCTTCGGCGCCGGACGGCTGCTGCGACCGGTGGTGCCGACGCCGGAGAAGCTGCTGACCTATGAATGCGGCGTGGATCCTGTGGGCGAGGGCTGGGCGCACACCCAGGTGCGCTACTACGTCTACGCCTTCCTGTACGTGATCTTCGCCGTCGACTCGATCTTCCTGTTCCCGTGGGCGACGGTCTTCGCCGACGTGGAATACGGCGCCACAACGCTGGTCGAGATGTTCATCTTCCTCGGCTTCCTGGCCGTGGGACTGCTCTACGCATGGAAGAAGGGCGTCCTCGAATGGACGTGACCCCCGCTCCCCAGCTGCTGCCCGAGCCGAAGCGCCTCGGCGCTCTCTCGCGTCTCGCCCCCGAGCCGATGAAGGTGGTCCTCAACTGGGGCCGCCGCTACAGCCTGTGGGTGTTCAACTTCGGGCTCGCCTGCTGCGCCATCGAGTTCATCGCCGCGTCGATGGCCCGCCACGACTTCATCCGGCTCGGCGTGATCCCCTTCGCGCCCGGACCGCGCCAGGCCGACCTGATGGTCGTCTCCGGCACGGTCACGGACAAGATGGCGCCCGCGGTGAAGCGTCTGTACGAGCAGATGCCCGAGCCGAAGTACGTCATCTCCTTCGGCGCCTGCTCCAACTGCGGCGGTCCCTACTGGGACTCGTACTCGGTGACCAAGGGCGTCGACCAGATCATCCCCGTCGATGTGTACGTACCGGGCTGCCCGCCGCGTCCGGAAGCCCTTCTCCAGGGCATCCTCAAACTCCAGGAGAAGATCGCCAGGGAATCCCTGGACGAGCGCTACTCCCGGCACCACCGTCCTTCGGCTGCCGCGCTGCGCAGCGGCCTGGTCACCCCGCCGCCCACGCCGGAGGGGGACGGCGAATGAGCACCTTCGACGAGACCGTCACCGAAGTCTTCGACGGCGTACTGACCACCGAACTGAGTCACGACGTGCTCACGGTCGACGTCCCGGCAGAGTCGTGGACCGATGCCCTGCGCATCGCACGTGACCGGCTCGACTGCTCGTACTTCGACTGGCTCAGCGCCGTCGACGAGCCCGGAACGGGCTTCCGGGTCTGCGCCCATGTCGCCTCGCTGGGCGACGGCACGGTCCGCCGCCTGCTGCTGCGCACCACCGTGCCGCACGACAAGCCCGTCCTGGCGTCCGCCGTATCGGTGTACGCGGGCGCGGGCTGGCACGAGCGCGAGACCCACGAGATGTTCGGCATCGACTTCGAGGGCCACCCCCATCTGGTCCCGTTGCTGCTGCCGGAAGGCTTTGAGGGCCACCCGCTGCGCAAGGACTTCGTCCTCGCGGCACGCGTCGCGAAGGCGTGGCCCGGCGCGAAGGAGCCGGGGGAGTCCGACCACGGTGGCCCCAAGCGACGCCAGATGCTGCCGCCGGGCGTTCCCGACCCCAACGAGTGGGGCCCCCTCAAGGGCCAGCTCCCCCCTGCTCCGGCCCGTCCCGCCCGCACCCCGCGCGCGGCCGGCACCGTCGGCGAGCGCCCTGCCCGCCGCGCCCGCAGCGTCGCGGAAGGCTCCGCCTCCCAGGCCGCCGCGGAGACCGCTGCCCCTGCGGCCCCGCCCGCCGGCCCGCGCCGTGCGCGCAGCGTCTCCGAGGGCTCGGCGAGCCAGCGGCCGGAGCCCGCACCGGCGCCCGAAGGCGCCGAGGAGTCCACGGCGCCGACGGCTGCCCCGTCACGCCCCGCCGCCGGCCCGCGCCGTGCGCGCAGCGCGTCCGAGGGCTCGGCGAGCCAGCGGCCGGAGTCCGCACCGGCGCCCGAAGGCGCCGAGGAGTCCACGGCGCCGACGGCTGCCCCGTCACGCCCCGCCGCCGGCCCGCGCCGTGCGCGCAGCGCGTCCGAGGGCTCGGCGAGCCGGCGGCGGCCCGGGACATCCGCGCCCGCGGAAGCCCCGGCCGCCCCCGACCGGAGCGCCGAAGGCGAAGCGCCGCCGTCCGGCGCGGCCGGACGTCCCGCGCGCAGCGCGGACGCGCCCTGGCACAACCCGCGGCCCGCCTTCGACGATGCGGACCGTCCGGGACGACCGGACGAGCCCGGAACCGACACGCCCGGCAGCGGGGGCAGCGAACCCCGTACCGACGCGAGCGCCGACGAAGGCGCGCAGGAAGACACCGACCCGAACGGAGGAGACGCGTGAACGACGCACTCGACGTCGCGCTGCGGTTGCTCGTCGTCTTCGCCGTGTTCATGGTCTTCCCGCTGGTCATCGGGCAGACCGAGCACAAGGTGATGGCCCATATGCAGGGCCGTCTCGGCCCGATGTACGCAGGAGGCTTCCACGGCTGGGCCCAGCTCGTCGCGGACGGCGTGAAGTTCGCCCAGAAGGAGGACGTCGTACCGGCCAACGCCGACCGGCGCATCTTCCAACTGGCGCCTGCCGTCGCCCTGCTGCCGTACCTCCTGGTGCTGATCGCCATCCCGATCGGGCCGAGCGAGGGCGCGGTCGGCCAGATCATCGACGCGGGCATCTTCTACGTGCTCGCCGTCATGGGTGTCGGCGTGCTCGGCTCGCTCATGGCCGGCTGGGCGTCCGCCAACAAGTACTCCCTTCTCGGCGGGCTCCGCACCGCCGCCCAGCTGCTCGCGTACGAGCTGCCGATGCTGCTCGCGGCCGCCTCGGTCGCCATGGCGGCAGGTACCGTCTCGATCCCCGGCATCCTCCATGCCTTCGAGTGGTGGTGGCTGCCGTGGCAGATCGTCGGCGCCATCGTCTTCTTCGTGGCCGGTCTCGCCGAGCTGCAGCGGCCGCCCTTCGACATGCCGATCGCCGACTCGGAGATCATCTTCGGTGCGTACACCGAGTACACGGGCCTGCGTTTCGCTCTCTTCCTGCTCGCGGAGTACGCCGGCATCGTCGTCCTCTGCGCGCTGACCACCGTTCTCTTCCTGGGCGGCTGGCACGGACCGTTCGGTGCCGACGGGCTCGGCTGGGTCTGGACGCTCCTCAAGACCGCCGTCCTCGCCTTCGTGGTGATCTGGCTGCGGGTGACCTATCCGCGTCTGCGTGAGGACCAGCTGCAGCGGCTCGCCTGGACCACGCTCATCCCGCTCGCCCTCGCCCAGATCGCCCTCACCGGCATCGTCAAGGTGGTGATCCAGTAATGTCCCCGATCCCGGGATCCGGCCTCGCCAAGGGGCTGGCCGTCACCCTGCGGACGATGACGAAGCGTGCGGGCACGCATCAGTACCCGGACGTCCAGCCGGCGCTTCCGCCCCGCACCCGCGGTGTGATCGGGCTGTTCGAGGAGAACTGCACCGTTTGCATGCTCTGTGCGCGCGAGTGCCCGGACTGGTGCATCTACATCGACTCCCACAAGGAGACGGTTCCGGCGGTCACCCCCGGCGGCCGTGAGCGCAGCCGTAACGTCCTCGACCGCTTCGCGATCGACTTCTCGCTCTGCATGTACTGCGGTATCTGCATCGAGGTGTGTCCTTTCGACGCGTTGTTCTGGTCCCCGGAGTTCGAGTACGCGGAGACGGACATCCTCGAGCTGACCCACGAGCGGGCCAAGCTCCGGGAGTGGATGTGGACGGTCCCGGAGCCGCCCGCGCTCGACCCGCGCGCGGAGGAGCCCAAGGAACTCGCCGCCGCCCGCAAGGCTGCCGACAAACTGGCCGCCGAACAGGCCGCCGCGGCCGCGCCCGGCACGGACACCGCCACCGGCACGGAGCGGGACGGCGGGGACACGCCGGGCACGAACGCAGGAGGCCCGGCATGATGCTGGCCGCTCAGGGCGCCGCGCGCCTCGCCGCCGAAGGCAACGGCTTTCTCTCCCCGACCGGTGTCGAGGTCGCCTTCCTCCTCGTCGGTATCGCCACCCTGGGCGCGGCCGTGATCACGGTCTCGACCAGGCAGTTGGTGCACGCCGCGCTCTGGCTCGTCGTGACGCTCGGCGGGCTCGCCGTGGAGTACCTCCTGCTGACGGCGGAGTTCATCGCCTGGGTGCAGGTGCTGATCTACGTCGGCTCCGTGGTCGTCCTCCTTCTCTTCGGGCTGATGCTCACCAAGGCGCCCATCGGCCGCTCCCCGGACGCCGATTCCGGCAACCGCCCGGCCGCGGTCGCCGTGGCCGTCGCCGCGGCCGGGGCACTCGTCTGGGTCGTCGTGGACGCGTTCCGTACAACCTGGATCAACCTGGACGGGCCCGCCCAGGGGTCCACCCGGGTGTCCGGCGAGATCCTCTTCCGGCACTGGGTGCTTCCCTTCGAGGCACTGTCCGTCCTGCTGCTGGCCGCGCTCGTCGGCGCGATCGTCCTGTCCCGTAAGAGCGGTAAGGAGCAGCGCTGATGCATCTCGCCTATCCCGCCGTGCTGTCGGCCCTCCTCTTCTGCACCGGCCTGTACGGGGTGCTCGCGCGCCGCAACGCGATCCTGGTCCTGATGTCCGTCGAGCTGATGCTCAACGCCGTCAACCTCAACCTGGTCGCCTTCGACGTGTGGATGCGCGACACCCTGCACGCCGGCCAGGCGCTCACCCTCTTCGTCATCGCCATCGCCGCCGCCGAGATCGGCATAGGTCTGGCGATCGTGCTGGCGGTCTACCGCAACCGCGGCACCTCGGACATCGACAGGCTCCGCGACGCCGCAGAGGGTCGCGGCGACGACCACCCCGAAGCAATCGCCCCGGCACAGAAGACTGAGGCTGCCGCGTGACGACCACGACCCTCGCCGTCCTCGTTCCCCTCCTTCCGTTCCTGGGCGCCGCGGCCGGACTCCTGCTCGGCCGCACCGCCCCCGGCTTCGTCCGGCCCCTGGCCGTGCTGCCGACCCTGGCGGCGTTCGTGCTGGCGATCCTGGTCGCCGTGCGCCAGGGCGGCGGGAAGCCCGTCGTCGCCGCCACCCAGCTCACGCCGACCGGCTCGGTCCCGATCGATCTCGCCCTGTACATCGACGGCTTCGCCGCGCTCGTCGCCATCCTGGTCGGGCTCGTCGCGTCCTGCGTACAGATCTACTCCACGGGATATCTGCGCCACGATCCGCGCTACCCGTCCTACGCGGCGCTGGTGTCCCTCTTCACCTCCGCGATGCTGCTGGTCGTCTACTCGGGCGATCTGATGGTGCTGCTGGTCGGCTGGGAGATCATGGGCATCTGCTCGTACTTCCTCGTCGGCCACTACTGGGAGACGCCCGAGGCCCGGGCCGCGTCCCTGAAGGCATTCCTGGTCACCAAGCTCGGTGACGTGCCGTTCCTGTTCGGTCTGTTCGCGCTCGCCGTCGACGCCGGTTCCTTCCGGATCACCAAGATCCTCGGCACTGTCGCCTCGGGCGGGCTCGACCACCCCACCGTGATCGCCCTGTTGCTCCTGGCCGGTGTGGCGGGTAAGTCGGCGCAGTTCCCGCTGCACACCTGGCTCCCCGACGCGATGGCCGGCCCGACGCCGGTCTCCGCGCTGATCCACGCCGCGACGATGGTTGCCGCCGGTGTGTACTTCGTGGCCCGGCTGCTGCCCGTCTTCGCCGCCTCCGCCACCGCGCTGGTCGTACTGGCCGTGATGGCCGCCCTCACGATGGTCGGCTCGGCGCTGGCCGCGCTCGCCCAGGACGACATCAAGCGGGTCCTCGCCTACTCGACCATCGGCCAGCTCGGCTACATGACCGGTGCCCTGGCCGCGGGCGACCGCGGTGCGGCCGTGTTCCACCTCCTCTCGCACGGCGCGTTCAAGGCGCTCCTCTTCCTCGCCGCCGGCGTGATCATCCACGCGGCAGGGACCAACTCGCTCTCGGCCATGTCCCGTATGGACGGCCTCGCCAAGCGCATCCCCGATGCGTACTGGACGATGACCGTCGGTCTGATCGCGCTGGCCGCGATCCCGCCGTTCGCGGGCTTCTTCTCCAAGGAAGCCGTACTGGTCGCCGCCGAGCACGCCGCCTTCGGCGGCATCGAAGGCGTCCCGGCCGCCGCGGGCTGGATGGTGCTGGTCGCCGGTCTGCTCACCGCGCTGCTCACCGCCGCCTATGCGACGCGGCTGTGGCTGCTGGCCTTCCGGGGCCGCGGTGCCGAGGCCCCCGACCACGGCAAGCAGCCGGTGGCCATGAACACCGTGCTCTGGGTCCTCGCCATCCCCTCCGTCGCATTCGGCCTGACGACCGGCTACATCGGCGACTGGTTCGGGCAGACCCTCACCCCGACCCTCGTCACCGCCGTCCTCTCCACCGGTGTCACCCTTGTCGGCGCACTGGTCGCCTACGGCGCCTGGCAGACCGTCCGCAGCAGGGCCCGCGCCCCGATCGGCGCGGTCGTCCCGCATCCCGAGGCGGAGCCGGGGCAGGTCGAGGCGGAGGCGCTCCACATGCCCCACCCCGCCAAGGACCCCGCCGACCCGGGCCGCCTGCTGCTCGGCCCGCTGCACCGCCACGCGGCCGCCGGTTTCCACCTCGACGCCGTCTACCGGGCTCTGTTCGTCGCCCCCGTCCGGGGAGCCGCCTCCCTGGTCGCGTTCCTCGACCGCGAGGTCGTCGAGACGTACGTCAGAGGCGCGGGTGCCGCCCCCCGCTGGTTCGGCGCGGCCGTCCGCCGCGCCCAGACCGGCAATGTGCAGACCTACCTCGGCGTCCTGCTCGCCGGTTCGGTGATCCTGGCGATCGCCGCCGTCGTCCTTGCCAACGTCAACGCCGGATCGTGAGCCGTGATCGATATCAGCGCATCCGTGATGCAATTCCTTCTCGCGTTCATCGTCGCCGGCCCGCTCCTCGGCGCCGCCGCGGCCCTGCTCCCCGCCCCGCCCGGGCTCAAGGGGAAGAGCCCCGAGCAGGCCGTGCTGCGCCACGGAGTGACCGTCACCGGCGCGGTGCTCGCCGCGGCGATCGTCCTGGCCCTCGGCTTCGACCACGACCAGCCGTCGAAGATGCAGGCCACGACCGACATCAGCTGGATCCCGGCGCTGGACGTGCGCATCCACCTCGGCGTCGACGGCATCTCGCTCCCCCTTCTCGTGATGACGGCGCTGCTGACCTTCCTCTGCGCGCTGTACAGCTACTTCAAGATGCCCGCGGGCCCGTCCCCCAAGGCATTCGTGGCACTGCTGCTCGTCCTCGAGTCCGGCACACTGGCGACCTTCGCCGTCCTCGACCTGCTGCTGTTCTTCCTGGCGTTCGAGATGGTGCTCATCCCGATGTACTTCCTCATCGCCCGCTGGGGCGGCGCGGGGAAGCAGGCAGCCGCCTGGAAGTTCATCCTCTACACGCTGCTCGGCTCCGTGGTCATGCTGCTCGGCCTGCTCCTCATCGGATTCAAGGCCGGCACGTTCGACATGGTGGCACTCGCCACTGACAACAGCGCCCTGAGCCACACCACCCAGCTCATCGCCGTCCTCGCCATCGGCCTCGGCCTCGCCGTGAAGACCCCGATGTGGCCGCTGCACAGCTGGCTTCCGGACGCCCACACCGCCGCGCCCACCGTCGGCTCGGTCCTCCTCGCGGGCGTCCTGCTGAAGATGGGCACGTACGGGTTCGTGCGGATCCTGCTCCCCATCACCCCCGACGGCATGCACACCCTCGCGCCCTACCTCGCGGCCTTCGCCGCCGTCGGCATCGTCTACGGATCCCTCGCCTGCCTGAACCTGGCCAAGCAGGGCACGGGCGGCGACCTCAAGCGCCTGATCGCGTACTCCTCGGTCGGCCACATGGGGTTCGTGCTGCTCGGCATCGCCACCCTGACCCCCACCGGCGTCAACGGCGCGCTCTTCGCCAACATCGCCCACGGCCTCATCACCGGTCTGCTCTTCTTCCTGGTCGGAGCCCTCAAGGACCGCTACGGCACCAGCGACCTCGACACCCTCGCCCAGGAGACCGGTGCCGCGCTCTACGGCCGCGCCCCACGCCTCGGCGGTCTCCTCGCCTTCGCCGCCGTCGCCTCCCTCGGCCTGCCCGGGCTGGCCGGCTTCTGGGGCGAGATGCTGGCGATGTTCGGCGCCTTCGACCCCGCCGAGGGCCTCAGCCGCCCGGCATTCCTCTTCTACATGGCGCTCGCCGGCCTCGGGACCCTGCTCACCGCCGCGTACCTCCTCGTCGTCGTACGCCGTGTGTGCATGGGTGCCCAGCCCGCCGCTGACGCCCCGCGGCTCGCGGATGTCCAGACGTACGAATTCGCCGCCTGGACCCCGCTCGTCGCCCTCACCGTCCTCGCCGGACTCTGGCCCGCGGTCCTCCTCGGCCTCACCGACCCGGCCGTGCAGAAGCTCCTCGCAGGAGGCAAGTCGTGACCGTGGCCGTACAGAGCCTCGTCCAGTCCGTCGACTGGCTCGCGATCGCCCCGCCGGTCATCACCGCGGCCACCGGGCTGCTCGTGCTCGTCGCGGACCTGTTCGTGTCCGAGAAGCGCAAGCCGCTGCTCGGCTGGTTCGCGGTCGCCGGGCTGGTCGCCGCGCTGGTCTCCCTGCTGCCGCTGCTCGACGGCGACCGATCGACCTTCTGCCTGACCGCCGTGCCCGGCAGGTCCGGAGCCTGCAGCTACAGCGCGGACCACTTCGCGCTGGCCATCCAGCTGCTGGTGCTCGTCGGCGCCCTGCTCACGGCACTGCTGTCGCTGCCCGAGACCCGGCAGAAGCTTCCCGCCGGCGAGTTCTGGTTCCTGCTGCTCTCCTCGGCGGCCGGCGCGGCCCTGCTGCCCGCCGCCCGTGACCTGGCCACCCTCGTCGTCGCCCTGGAGGTGGCCTCGCTGCCTGCCTTCGCCCTGGTAGGCCTCAGGCGAGGCGACCGGCTGTCCTCCGAAGCGGCACTGAAGTTCTTCCTGTCCTCGGTCGCCGCGACCGCCGTGACGCTGCTCGGCGTCAGCTTCGTCTACGCGGCCACCGGCACCCTCCACCTCACCGAGATCGCCGCCCGCCTCGACGACGTCCCGGCCCAGCTCGGCACACTCGTCGACGCGGGTGTCGCCCTGACCCTGGTCGGTTTCGCCTTCAAGACGGCCGCCGTGCCCTTCCACTTCTGGGTCCCCGACACCTATGTCGGGGCCCCGCTGCCCGTCGCCGCGTATCTGTCGGTCGTCGGCAAGGCCGTCGGCTTCTCCGGCCTGATCCTGGTCACGGTCGTCGCCTTCCCCTCGTACGCGCGCGTGTGGGGCCCGGCCGTGGCCGTGTTCGCCGCCCTCACCATGACCGTGGGCAACGCGGCCGCGCTGCGCCAGTCCGCCACCCGCTCCTTCAGCGCCGTCCGGCTGCTCGCCTGGTCCTCCGTGGGACAGGCCGGCTATCTGCTGGTGCCGATCGCGGCCGCCGCGTACTCCGGAAACCACCAGATCGGCTCCACCGTCGCGTACGCCCTCATGTACGTCGTGGTGAATCTGGGTGCCTTCGCCGTCGTCGCGGTCGTCAGCCGTAGCCACCCGCTCAACCGGATCGCCGACTACCGCGGCCTGTACGCCACGCGCCCGCTCGCCGCCCTCTCCCTCGGCTTCTTCCTGCTCTGCCTGGCCGGACTACCGCCGGGCATCATCGGGCTCTTCGCCAAGGTCACGGTCTTCCAGACGGCAGTGGAGGCCGGACTGGGCTGGCTGGCCGTCGTCATGGCCGTCAACGTCGTGATCGCCCTCTACTACTACCTCCAGTGGACGGCGATCCTCTTCCGTGCCCCGGAGCGCGTGGAAGAGGAGGCCGAGGCCGCGGCCCGCCCGCGGATCCCGGCGGTACTGGCCACGACGATCGGGCTGACGGCGGTCGCCGGAATCGTCCTGTCGGTCGCCCCCCAGCTGATCCTGCGGTTCGCCTCGGGCACCCTCTTCTGACAGGCCGGATCCACCCGGACGGCGTACGGCCACTCCGCGAGCACAAGGGAACCAGCAGCTTCCACCTGGCGTTGACCAGTACGGAAGGGTCCACTGGAAAGTGGAAAGGGTTCCCCGCCGCACCACCTGGAGGGCGTACCGTGCACCGCCGGCACAATGGGCTGAAGACGGCCGTACTTCTCGGGGGACTGTCCGCCCTCATCATCCTCATCGGCAGTTTCTTCGGGCGTGCGGGTCTCGTCGTCGCGCTCGTGGTCGCCATCGGCACCAATGCGTACGCGTACTGGAACAGCGACAAGCTGGCCCTGCGCGCCATGCGCGCCCGCCCGGTGAGCGAGTTCGAGGCCCCCGCGCTCTACCGCATGGTCCGTGAGCTGTCCACGGCCGCGCGGCAGCCCATGCCACGGCTCTACATCTCGCCGACCCAGGCCCCCAACGCCTTCGCGACCGGGCGCAACCCCCGCCATGCGGCCGTGTGCTGCACCGACGGCATCCTGCGCATCCTCGACGAGCGGGAGCTGCGCGGGGTCATCGGCCATGAGCTCAGCCATGTCTACAACCGCGACATCCTGATCTCCTCGGTCGCCGGCGCGCTCGCCTCCGTGGTGATGTTCCTGGTCAACTTCGCCTGGCTGATCCCGGTCGGCCGGTCCGACGACGACGAGGGGCCCGGTCTCCTCGGCATGCTCCTGATCGCCATCCTGGGCCCGATCGCCGCCGCCGTCATCCAGCTCGCCGTCAGCCGCTCCCGGGAGTACGAGGCCGACTCCTCCGGCGCACAGCTCACCGGCGACCCGCTGGCCCTCGCAAGCGCCCTGCGCAAGCTCGAGGCCGGCACGAAGCAGCTGCCGCTGCCGCCCGAGCCGAGGCTGGAGACCGCGAGCCACATGATGATCGCGAACCCCTTCCGGCCGGGGCAGGGCATGTCCAAGCTGTTCTCCACCCACCCGCCGATGGCAGAACGCATCGCCAGGCTCGAGCAGATGGCAGGTCGACGCCCATGAAGACAATCCTCAATGTCATATGGCTGGTTCTCTGCGGCTTCTGGATGTTCCTCGGCTACCTGGTCGCGGGGATCCTGCTGTGCGTCACGATCATCGGTATCCCCTTCGGCCTCGCCGCCTTCCGCATCGGGATCTATGCGCTGTGGCCCTTCGGCCACATGGTCGTCGAACGCCGTGACGCGGGCGCGCCCTCCTGTGTCGGCAACGTCCTGTGGCTCGTACTGGCCGGCTGGTGGCTGGCCCTGGGGCACATCGTCACGGGAGTTCTGCTCTGCCTCACGATCATCGGCATCCCGCTGGGCATCGCCAACTTCAAGCTGATCCCGGTTTCGCTGCTGCCCCTGGGCAAGGAGATCGTCCGTACGGACCAGCCCTTCGCGACCCGGTGACGGCGCCCATACCACGGCCGAGGTTCGCCGTCAGGAACCACATCTTCGGGCTGGACGGCCGCAGTGACGTCCTGCTGGCGCTGTGCGAGGACGGGCCCGATTGTCAGTGGCAGGGTCCACCATGAACCCATGAACGACATCGAGCGGTTGCTCCATGGCGTGGCGTCCGTCGCGCCCACCACCTTGGCGGGGCGGCTGACATCGCTGCCCGCGCCCGCGAGCGCCGAGGACGTCGCCCGGGCGGAGGCCGCCCTCGGCTTCGCCCTGCCGCCTCTGCTCGCCGGGCTCTACACCCGTATCGCGGACGGCGGTTACGGCCCGGAGTACGGCCTGTTCCCGCTCGTCGACGGGAAGAACCGCGGCCCGTCCGCCGTGGCGCGGTACCTCGCCCTGCGGGCACAGGGCGAGGGCGATCCCGACTGGGGCTGGCCGGAAGGGGTGCTGCCCATATCCGACTGGGGCTGCGCGATGCTCGCCTGCGTGGACTGCCGCAGCGAGAACGCCACCGTGCTCCTGTTCGAGCCCAACCCGGGCATAGCCGACCTGGCTTGGTACATCGACTCGCCCGGCCTCGCCGAGTGGCTGAGGGGATGGCTGGACGGCACGGCGTGGTTCTGCGAGGAGGACGGGGAGACCGACCTCGACATGGCACCCTGGCCGGAGTTCAGGGCGCGGATCTGACCCGCCGACGCACCCCGTACACCGCCGCGCCCAGCGCCAGCACCGCCGCGCCCGCGACGACCGACGACAGCGGAAGGGAGAACGCCAGGACCAGGCACCCGGCGAGTCCGGCCAGTGCCTCCGCTCGCCCGCGGCCGGAACCCAGTGTCCAGGCCGAGGCGTTGGCGATCGCGTAGTACGCCAGCACCCCGAACGACGAGAAACCGATCGCACCCCGCAGATCGGCCGTCGCCGCCACCACGGCCACCACCGCGCCCACGGCCGACTCCGCGTGGTGCGGCACCTGGAAACGGGGATGGACGGCCGCGAGGGTGCGCGGGAGATGGCCGTCCCGCGCCATGGCCAGCGTCGTACGGGAGACGCCCAGGATCAGCGCCAGCAGCGAGCCGAGGGCGGCCACGGCCGCGCCGGTACGCACCACCGGCGCCAGCTCCGGCACTCCCGCGGCCCGCACCGCGTCGGCCAGCGGTGCCGTCGCCTGCCCCAGCTGCTCCGCACCCAGCACGGAAAGGACGGCCACCGCCACGCACACATACACGGCCAGCGCGATGCCGAGCGCCAGCGGAACCGCGCGCGGGATCGTACGGGCCGGGTCGCGAACCTCCTCGCCCAGCGTGGCGATCCGCGCGTACCCGGCGAAGGCGAAGAACAGCAGCCCCGCCGCCTGGAGCACGCCGCCCGCCGTGGCGTCCGCCCCCACGTCCAGCCGGCCGAAGTCCGCCGCCCCCGACCCCGCACACACCACCACGACCCCCGCGAGGACCGCCAGAACGACCGCCACGATCACCCGGGAGAGCCATGCCGACTTCTGAACGCCGCCGTAGTTCACGGCGGTCAGCGCCACCACCGCGGCGACCGCCACGGCGTGCGCCTGCTCCGGCCGGATGTACGCTCCGGCGGTCAGCGCCATCGCCGCGCACGACGCGGTCTTGCCGACGACGAAGCCCCAGCCCGCCAGAAATCCCCAGAACGCGCCGAGCCGTTCCCGCCCGTACACATAGGTTCCGCCGGACGCCGGGTACCGGGCGGCGAGCCGGGCCGACGACATGGCGTTGCAGTACGCGACCACGGCGGCCAGTGCCAGGCCCACCAGCAGCCCCGAGCCCGCGGAGCGCGCGGCCGGCGCGAGCGCGGCGAAGATGCCCGCCCCGATCATCGATCCGAGCCCGATGACAACGGCGTCGAAGAGCCCGAGGGTTCGCCGCAGTTCCTGTGCCATGTGCCGCACCCTACTGAGCGGCCGGAACGCCCCCGAGGCCGGTCTCGCGCAGCGTGATGTTGAGCCGGCCGCCGCGCAGCCCAGTGGCCGGATCCCCGGTCCCGGCCAGCACCTTCGGCACACCGTGGTACGCGAAGCGCGCATCACCGCCGAAGACGAAGAGGTCCCCGGACCTGAGCTCCATGTCCGTCCAGGGCCGTCCGCGGTTCTCGGTGTTCCCGAACCGGAAGACGCAGGTGTCGCCGATACTCAGTGACACGACGGGCGCGCCGGACCGTTCCTCACGGTCCTGATGCATGCCCATCCTCGCCGAGCCGTCATAGAAGTTGATCAGTGCGGTGTCCGGTGTGCAGGCGGCGCCGGCCGCCTCGTCCTCGTAGGCCGCGGCGAGCGCCTCCCGCCCCAGCTCCAGCAGCCAGCCGGGAAAGTCCGCCACCCGGGCGCCGTTCACATCGTCCGCGGTACGCGAATAGCGGTACGGCTGCCAGTGCCATCCCACGCACACCGTCTCGACAGACATGACACCCCCGCCCGGAAGCACGGTGTGCCGCATGGGCACCGGTCCGCGCGCCCATTCCCGGCAGGCCGCGACCAGCTTCCGCTGCCGTTCCGGTGACAGCCAGCCGGGCACATGGACCGCCCCGGGAGCGATCACCGCCCGGGGCCGCGGGAAGAGCCCGATCACGTCTGCAACGCGCCTTCGAGTCCCAGGAGGTGCCGTTTTCGGTCGAGCCCGCCCGCGTACCCCCGGAGCGTTCCGTCCGCGCCGATCACCCGGTGGCAGGGCCGTACGACCAGCAACGGATTCCGCCCGATCGCGGTGCCCACGGCGCGCACCCCGGCCGCCGGGGCGCCGACGGCGCGGGCGATGTCTCCGTACGACGCCGTCGCGCCGTAGGGAATGGCGTCCAGCGCCGCCCACACCCGCCGCTGGAAGTCCGTACCGCCGGTGACGTACTCGATGTCGAAGCGGGTCAGGGTCCCGTCGAAGTACGCCCGCAGCTGCCGGGAGATCTCCCCGAACGCCCCGGGCGCCGGCCGCCACCCGTCCTGGACGGCCGCCCCGCCCTTCTGCCCGGGCATCGAGAGCGAGACCAGCGCGGTGCCGCCCTCGGCGGTGGCGGACTCCTCGCCGACCAGCAGCAGTTCGCCCAGCGGGCTGTCGAAGGTCGCGTACACGGTCATCGCTTCACCTTTCCTCGCGTGACGCCGAGTGACTACGAGTCTGCGACCCGGTCCTGCGGAAAACCGGCGGGTTTCGGACATCGAGCCGGGCGCCCGCCCGCGTCGAACGGCGCCGCGGCGGAAGAGCGTCCGCCCAGGCCGCGTTGCAGTCGGCGGCCGCGGTCTTCGACCGGGCCGGCGCGGCCCCCTGGCTGGCGCCGGCCACCGAGATGTACGGCACCGAACCGGCGCCGCCCATGGCGCGGCGTCAGTGCTCACCGAGGCGCTCCTGGTCGTCCAGGGGGCGAGCAGCCAGGAGGCCGCCGCGAAGCTCTACCTCGGCGTCAAGACCGTCGAGGCCCGGCTGACCCGCATCCACCAGAAGCTGGACGTGCGTTCCCGCGCCCGGTTGGCCACTGCCTGCACTGGGCTCCTGGGCGGGCGGCCAGGAGCCCTTCCGGCAGCTGCCTACCGGTAGTTGACGAACTGCAGCGCGAAGTCGAGGTCCTTGCCCTTCAGTAGCGCGATCACGGCCTGCAGGTCGTCCCGGCTCTTCGAGGTGACCCGCAGCTCGTCGCCCTGCACCTGCGCCTTGATGCCCTTGGGCCCCTCGTCGCGGATGATCTTCGCCACCTTCTTGGCGTTCTCCTGGGAGATGCCCTCCTGGATCGAGGCGAAGATCTTGTACTCCTTGCCCGACAGCTGAGGCTCGCCGGCGTCCAGGGCCTTCAGCGAGATCCCGCGCTTGATCAGCTTGGACTCGAAGACGTCGAGGATCGCCTTGACCCGGTCCTCGGAGTTGGCCTCCATCAGGATCTTCTCGCCGGACCACGAGATCGAGGCACCCACGCCCTTGAAGTCGTAGCGCTGCGAGATCTCCTTCGCGGCCTGGTTGAGGGCGTTGTCGACCTCCTGCCGCTCGACCTTCGAGACGATGTCGAAACTGGAGTCGGCCATGTCCTGTGGCTCCTTCATCGGATGTCCGGATGTACGCCGCAAGCCTAAGGCCCTGTCCGGCCGATCATGCCGGGCTCGCGACGCCTCGGTGCCCGCCGCGGAGCGGCTGATGCCACATCAGCCGCTCCGCGACGGGCACTCCCCGATCCGGCCTGATCGACCGGACCGGACCTGGCCACCCGGGCCGCACCGGACCGCTGATCAATCCGGTGGCGAAGCACCCCCGGTCATCAGGTATCGTTTACGTCGTTGCCAGGGAGCACCGCACCACAGCGGAACTCCTGGGTGACATCCCATGGCGGTGTGCCCGAGTGGCCAATGGGAGCGGACTGTAAATCCGTCGGCTTAGCCTACCCAGGTTCGAATCCTGGCGCCGCCACAGGAATGAGAGGGCCCGTGGCCAGCGGAAACGCTGGCTGCGGGCCCTCTCGCCGTTCACCGGGGGCCTGTGGGCGGGGATACGAGCTGCGTCTGCTCGCCCCCATGGACGAACGGGCGCCGGCCGAACTCGTGGACGCGGCGCTCGCCCGGCTGCCCTTCGTCGTTCGGTCGGCGGTGAGGAACGTACGTCGAGCGAGGCGATGGTCGTGGAGAGGCCGACCCACGACCCAAGTCGAGGTCTGGGTGTTCGAGGTCCACGTGGTGCGCGTGTTTGACGCCCTGGGCTCCCATTGCCTGCGCGTGGGATCGCGAGTGCCGGAAAGCCACGGGTGTGTCCTGCCGCCGGGCCGGAGTGCGTGCGGCGGCGGGCTGCCCTAGCGTCGGAAGGAGGAGGGGCGGTCCTGCCGAGCCGACGGGTGTGGGCCCGGGGGCACGGCCGCACACCGGCCACGTCCGCTGCTCGGCGCATTGAATCGGCGAATTCCCGACCAACCCTGGAGGGCAGGTGCCTCCCATGCGCACGTCGGCCCGTATCGCCGGTGTCCTCACCGGTATGACCCTCGCATTCGGCGGCGTGGCCTTCGCCGCTCCCGCCGCCCACGCGGACATTCCGGCCTGCACGAACATGGTCCAGCAAGCGGGCATCGAAGTCTCGGACGCCGTCAGAACGGCGTGCACCCGAGGTGTGCACAATGACCTGCGGGGCTGTGTGAACGCCCTGACCGAGGCCGGCGTGCCGGGCGGCGCCGCGAACGGTGCCTGCCGGATGGCGGCCAACCCGCCGTGACGCCTCCCTGCCCGCGTACGTCACCACGGCCGTCGCAGGCGAGGTGGATCTTCGTGGTAGTCCGCACACACCGACGACGAACCGACTTTGCGAACACGCCCTCACCAGGCGCGGGTCCGGAAGTCCTCCACCGGCGGGATGCTCCGCCGCGACGGGTCCGGCACCTTGGTCTGGGCCCGCAGGGCGGCGAACGGCGCGTCATCACCGCGACCGCGGCGATCACGCCGAGCAGAGCGCCGACGCCACCCGACACGGCGTCCAGCAGCACCGGGGTCAGCGCGGCCGACGCGACGGCGAGCCGCAGCAGCATGCCGCCTCTGCGGCGGACTTTCCTGGCGCGGCCGCGCGATGCGCTCAGTTCCCCGCGATGTCCTTCACCGCGACCGAGACGGGCACATGGCCGGAGATCAGCTCCAGGGTCAGGCCCGCCGTCGCCGGGGTGTCGATGAGCTCCAGCAGGACCGTCGCCACATCGTCGCGCGGTACGGATCCGCGTCCCGTTTTCGCCTCCAGGCGGACCAGGCCGGTTCCGGGGTCGTTGGTCAGCATCCCGGGGCGGAGGATCGTCCAGTCCAGGTGGGCGTGGGAGCGCACGTACGCGTCCGCCGCACCTTTGGCCCGCAGGTAGGCGTCGAAGACCTCGTCGCCGTGGTGGTCCGGGTCGGCGCCCATCGACGACACGACGACGAGGCGCCGTACGCCCGCGCGTTCCGCCGCGTCCGCGAAGAGCACCGCGGCGCCGCGGTCCACCGTGTCCTTGCGGGCGGCGCCGCTGCCGGGTCCGGCGCCGGCGGCGAACACCGCTGCGTCGGCCCCGCGCAGGACCTCGGCGATCTCGTCGACGGAGGCCGATTCCAGATCGTGGACGGCCGGGTCGGCGCCGGCCGCTCGCAGGTCCTCCGCCTGCTCCGGGTCGCGGATGATTCCCACGGCCTCGTCCCCGCGCGCGGCGATCAGATGCTCCAGCCGCATCGCGATGTGCCCGTGTCCTCCAGCGATGACAATGCGCATGTTCCGACCGTACGTCCGAACGGCGGCCTCCGCTCAGGGACCCGGGTCCGGGCGCCCCTGACGTGGCAGGTCGAGCGCGACGGCCGCGGCCGAGTCGCAGTACTCGCGTACCGCGCTGGTACGGGCCACCACGCGCCCCCGGTGGATCACGACCCTGCTGTAGGCGAGCGAGAGCACCCCTTCGATGCGCTCGCCGCGCACCGCCAGCAGTTCGGCCGGGAAACCGGCCTCCACCCGCACCTCGGGCATCCCCATCGCCTCGCGTGCGGCCGCCGACACCGCCTCGTACGCCTGTCCAGCCCGCAGCCCGGACTGCGAGGCCAGCAGGAAGGCGGCCTCCAGCGGGTCCCCGCGCCCCACCGGGTTGGCCGCGTCCCGCAGTGCTCCGCTGCCCGCGGCGACCCGTACCCCGGCCGCCCGTAGCAGCCGTACCGGGGCGGTGCCCCGTTGGTCGACGGCTGCGCAGCCGCCCTGGGGCAGGCAGATCACCGACACTCCGGCGGCGGCGAGCAGGTCGGCGGCTCGCACGGCGACCTCGTGCGGGAGCCGGGCGAGTCCGGCACACGGACCGATGGCGACGCCGGGCCGCAGCCCGCCCGCCATCGAGGCGAGCCGGGCGAGCCGTGCCGGGTCGCCGCCGTCCGTGTGCAGGTCGACATGGCAGCCGTGTTCGACCGCGATCTCCAGTACGGCCTCGACGTATCCGGCCGGGTCGGGGTCGAGGTCGGGGCAACCGCCCACGACCGAGGCGCCCATTTTCACGGCGTCCCGCAGCATCGCCAGGCCGTCCGCCCCGGCGGCCCCGGTGAGCAGCCGGGGGACGGCGACGGCGGTCAGTTCGGCGAGTCCGCGCAGGGAACGCCCGGCCTCCAGGACGCCCTCCAGCGGGTCGAGTCCTTGCACATCGCCGATGCGTACGTGCGAACGCAGGGCGGTCGCGCCGTGTCCGAGCTGGAGCAGCGCGGCCTCGGTGGCGCGGCGCTGGACGTCCTCGGGCCCGTACGTCAGCGGCCCGGCGGCGTCGGCGGTGAGCGCGGTGTCGCTGTGGGCGTGCGGTTCGGCGGGGGCGGGGAGCAGCAGGAAGCCGCCGAGGTCGACGCGCGAGGAGTGTGCCGCGGTGAGGCTGCCGGCGGTGCCGACCGCTTCGATGCGCCCGCCGCTGAGCCGGACGTCCACGATGCGCCCGTCGGTGAGCCGCGCGCCGCACAGCAGCAGAGCGGTGGTGTCGGCGGAGGCGCCGTCGGACGGATGCGGCCGGCTGTCGGGCATCGCGCTCCCTGAGGGTGGCCGGGTCTACAAGATCACACAGCGTGGGTCGAGCCTAGGGGCGCTCCGTCCCGGCTTCGAGGAGGAGCGCAATAGTCGTACCGGTGTGGCCTCGAGTGGCCTACGGGACGAGTGAGGTGAGGGTGCGGTGAGCCGCCGAGGAACGGATTTGGGCGATCGGCTGCCGACCGTGTAATGTCTTCATCGCTCGCCCCAATAGCTCAGTCGGCAGAGCGTCTCCATGGTAAGGAGAAGGTCTACGGTTCGATTCCGTATTGGGGCTCTGGTGTCGGGTGATCCTCGTCTTCGGGCGAGGGGATCCGTGACATCAAAGCGGTGTAGCTCAGTCGGTAGAGCAAGCGGCTCATAATCGCTGTGTCACCGGTTCAAGTCCGGTCACCGCTACACACGGTAGCCGATTGTGGGGTCGGTCCTTCGATCGGCTACTCTTTCTTGCGTTCATCCGTCCATCCGTCCAAGGAGCACTCACGTGGCTGCCACCGACGTCCGCCCGAAGATCACGCTGGCCTGCGTGGAGTGCAAGGAGCGGAACTACATCACCAAGAAGAACCGGCGTAACAACCCGGACCGTCTTGAGATGAAGAAGCACTGCCCGCGTTGCAACGCGCACACCGCGCACCGCGAGACGCGCTGAATCAGGCTCGTATACGAGGCCGTCCCCTTGCCCGGGGGCGGCCTCGTGTCGTTGGCTGGGTCTGCCTCCGGGGCGCCCCGAGCCTGTGTCGAGGGTCCCTCCTTTGTCGGGACCTCTGTACGTTCTCCTTTTCGACACAGGCGGTGCCCTTCGGCTCGCTCGCGTCGTTTGTCGTGCCCATCCATGCAGGAAGTCAGGAAGTCAGGGAGGAACGAGTCCATGGCGCTCGACCAGTCCTTCGTGGGGCGGTCCTACCCACCCACTCCCGCTTATGAAGTCGGCCGCGAGAAAATCCGCGAGTTCGCCGAGGCGGTCGGTGACACCAATCCCGCGTACACGGATCCGGACGCCGCCAAGGCGCTGGGGCACTCCGATGTGATCGCTCCGCCGACCTTTGTCTTCGCCATCACCTTCAAGGCCGCCGGTGTGGTCATCGAGGACCCGCAGCTCGGCCTGGACTACAGCCGGGTGGTGCACGGCGACCAGAGGTTCTCGTACACGCGCCCGGTGCGGGCGGGGGACCGGCTCTCGGTCACCTCGACCATCGAGTCGGTGAATTCCCGTGCGGGCAACGACATCCTGGACATCCGCGGTGAGGTCCACGACGAGTCCGGTGAGCATGTCGTGACGGCGTGGACGAAGCTGGTCGCCCGTGCGGCCGGCGAGGAGGGCTGAGGGCAATGGCGGCGAAGATCGCATACGACGAGGTCGAGGTCGGCACCGAACTGCCCGCGCAGACCTTTCCGGTGACGCGTGCCACGCTCGTCCAGTACGCGGGGGCCTCCGGGGACTTCAACCCGATCCACTGGAACGAGAAGTTCGCCAAGGAGGTCGGGCTGCCGGACGTGATCGCGCACGGCATGTTCACCATGGCCGAGGCGATCCGTGTGGTGACCGACTGGGCGGGCGACCCGGGAGCGGTCGTGGAGTACGGCGTCCGCTTCACCAAGCCGGTGGTCGTGCCCAACGACGACAAGGGCGCGGTCATCGAGGTCAGCGGCAAGGTCGCGGCGAAGCTGGACGACGACCAGGTCCGCGTCGACCTCACGGCCATGTCGGCCGGCCAGAAGGTGCTGGGCATGTCCCGCGCCGTGGTCCGGCTGGCCTGACGCGCGCGAGGGCAGCCGCTTCCGGCGGCTGCCCTTTCGTACTCTTGACTTTATTAGTGATTGGCCACTAACTTGACCGTCATGGTCAGGATGAGTGCGGAGGAGCGGCGCGAGAGCGTCATCCGCGCCGCGATGCACGAGTTCGCGCGCGGAGGCTACTACGGGACGTCCACCGAGGCGATCGCCAAGCGGGTGGGTGTCTCGCAGCCGTACCTCTTCCGGCTCTTCCCGAACAAGCAGGCCATTTTCCTTGCCGCGGCGGCCCGCTGCCAGGAGGACACCCGTCGCGTGTTCGAGGAGGCGTCCGAGGGTCTGCACGGCGAAGAGGCCCTGCATGCCATGGCCAACGCCTATATGGGACTCATCAACGAAGACCCCGACCGGCTGCTGCTGCAGATGCAGGTGTACGTCACGGTGGCAGCCGCAGAGGTGGCGGGCGACCACGAATTCGGCGAGACGGTACGGGCCGGCTGGATGAAGCTCTGGGACGCCGTGCATCTTCCGCTCGGCGCCGACGTCGGTGAGACCACGACCTTCCTGGCATGCGGGATGCTCGTCAACACCCTCGTCGCCATGGGCTTCCCGCCCGAGCACCGGGTCTGGGAGGGCTTCTATCCCTCGGCGCGCACGCTCGGCCGCCTCGAAAAGTAACGCCGTACGACGCAGTACTTCTTCACGTTCACGAAAGTTAGTCATCAATAACTAACCCCATGGGGGGGAACAGTGAACCAGCACTCGTCGGCCCGCCGCGGCGGAGCCGTCTGGGCCCTCGTCATCACGAGCGTCGCCGGCTTCATGGCGGCCCTCGACAACCTCGTCGTCACCACGGCCCTGCCCTCCATCCGGGCCGACCTCGGGGGAGCCCTCGAAGACCTCGAATGGACCGTCAACGCCTACACCCTCACCTTCGCGGTCCTGCTCATGTTCGGCGCCGCACTCGGTGACCGCTTCGGGCGCCGCCGGCTCTTCATGGCCGGACTCGTCGTCTTCACCGGCGCCTCCGCCGCGGCAGCCCTGGCACCCGGCATCGGCGCGCTCATCGTCGCCCGCGCGGTCCAGGGCACCGGTGCCGCGATCATGATGCCGCTGACCCTCACCCTGCTCACGGCCGCCGTCCCGGCCCAACGCCGTGGCGCCGCCCTGGGCATCTTCAGTGCCGTCACCGGCCTCGCCGTCGCCTGCGGCCCGCTCATCGGCGGCAGTCTCACCGAACACATCGCCTGGCAGTGGATCTTCTGGCTGAACGTCCCGCTCGGCCTTGCCCTCCTTCCGCTCGCCCGGCTGCGCCTCACCGAGTCGTACGGCCCGAACTCCCGCCTCGACGTCCGCGGCACCCTCCTCGCCAGCGCCGGACTCTTCGGCGTCGTCTACGCCCTGGTCAACGCCAACGCCGACGGCTGGACCAGCGGCCCCGTCCTCACCGGCCTGATCGCCGGCACGGCCCTGCTCGGCGGCTTCGTCCACCACGGCATCCACAACAGGAACCCCATGCTGCCCATGCGGCTCTTCCGCAGCCGTGCCTTCACCGGCATCAACGCCGCGAGCCTGCTGATGTACCTCGGCATGTTCGGCTCGATCTTTCTGCTGAGCCAGTTCCTGCAGACCGTCGTCGGTTACTCGCCGACCGAGGCCGGCCTGCGCATGCTGCCCTGGACCGCCATGCCGATGATCGTGGCGCCCATCGCGGGCGTCCTCTCCGACCGCATCGGCGGCCGCCCCGTCGTCGCGACCGGACTCGCCCTGCAGGCCGTCGGACTCGGGCTGTACGCCCTGGTGCTCTCGCCCGACGTCTCGTACACCGCGCAGCTCCCGGCCCTGATCGTCAGCGGCATCGGCATGGCCCTGTACTTTGCCCCGGCCGCGCACCTGGCGATGTCCAGCGTCCGGCCGGCCGAGCAGGGCATCGCCTCCGGCGCCAACAACGCACTGCGCGAGGTCGGGGGCGCCCTCGGCGTCGCCGTGCTGGCCTCGGTCTTCTCCGCGCAGGGCGGCTACGAGTCCGCCTCGGCGTTCGTCGACGGCACCGTCCCGGCGCTCTGGATCGGCGCGGCAGCGGTGGCCGTGGCCGCCCTGGCAGCCCTCCTGATCCCGTCCCGCGGCCCCCTCGTGGCGGAGCCGGTGTCCGACAAGGTTCCCGCCCGCGCCTCTGTCTGAAACGGAGCCCTCGCCATGCCCGATGTGTCCTGGTTCACACCCGACCGGCCCGCACCCCACACCGAGGCCTACGTCATGGCTTCGCGGTTCGAGACCCGCACCCTGTTCGGCGCCTTCCGGTTCTTCCTGAAGGCGCCCGGCATCCTGCGGCAGCTCCGTTCGGCGCCCGGTGCCTACGGCGCCACGCTCAGGGCCCGCCCACTGCGGCGGACCTTCCTGACGCTGTCCGCGTGGGAGTCCCGCGACGCGCTGTACCGGTTCGCGGGCAGCGACCCGCATCGCTCCAGCGCACGCGCGCTGCGGCCGCTGATGCGTGACTCGGCGTTCACCTGTTGGGCCGTGGATGCGGACGGGCTGCCGCTCGGCTGGGACGAGGCGGAGCGCAGGCTCGCGAACCAGGAGGCGACGCGCTGAACTGGGCCGCGCCGCCCAGGTGGGCCGGTGTGTCCGTCCTCGAGCGCCGGACGGGGCTGGGAGCCCGACGCCCCCCGTGGGGTGGGCCGGTGTCCGGGCCGTAAAACGTGATGTGTGTCGCGCGACGACTTCTGTTGCTCGATTCGGCTGAGCAGCAGGGACCGGCTACGAGGGCAGCACGGACGACCTCGTTGTCGCAGGTCGCGGTCCGAGCGTCGGAACCACCCGGGAATTGCGCAGCAGAGTCCGACTGTGCCGGTCGACTCTTCTGACCACGAGACCGCGCGGCGTACGGGGGTCCGGGGTTGCCCCCGGAAAGACACAGCATGCTCGGCCCGGGCGGTACCCCCGCAGCGCCACCCGGGCGGTACCACCTGCAGCGGCACCCGGCCTGCGCGCGGCCCTCGGGCGTCGCACCGGGCCCGGACGGCGCCCGCCGCGTGCCGCACTCGGGCGTCGCACCCGGCCCGCGCGGTACCGGGCGGCGTCGCACCGGGCCCGGACGGCGCCCGCCGCGTGCCGCACTCGGGCGTCGCACCCGGCCCGCGCGGTACCGGGCGGCGTCGCACCCGGCCCGGACGGCGCCTACTGACGCGTGGCACCCTCGGCCCGGCCAACACCCCAAGCGTCACTCACCCGGGCCACGGCTACCCTGTGCGGGTGCAGGAACTCCACGATGCCCCTCTCGCCCCCCTGACCACCTTCCGGCTCGGCGGCCCCGCCACCCGGCTCGTCGCGGCCACCACGGACGACGAGGTGATCGCCACCGTTCGCGAGGCGGACGCCACCGGCACCCCGCTCCTCATCATCGGCGGCGGCAGCAACCTGGTCATCGGTGACAAGGGCTTCGACGGCACCGCCCTGCGCATCGCCACCAAGGGCTTCACCCTCGACGGCACCCGTCTCGAACTCGCCGCCGGCGAGGTATGGACGGACGCCGTCGCCCGCACCGTCGAGGCGGGTCTGGCCGGGATCGAGTGCCTCGCCGGCATCCCGGGCTCGGCCGGCGCGACCCCGATCCAGAACGTCGGCGCGTACGGCCAGGAGGTGGCCGGCACGATCACCGAGGTGGTCGCTTACGACCGCCGCTCCGGTGAGACGGTCACCATCCCCGCCACCGAATGCGCGTTCTCGTACCGGCACAGCCGTTTCAAGCAGGACCCGGACCGCTTCGTCGTGCTGCGCGTCCGGTTCGAGCTGGAGGACGCGGACGGCATGTCGGCGCCCGTCAAGTACGCCGAGACGGCCCGCACCCTGGGCGTCGAGCCCGGCGACCGGGTCCCGCTGGCGGCCGCCCGCGAGACGGTGCTCAAGCTGCGTGCGGGCAAGGGCATGGTGCTGGACCCGGAGGACCATGACACCTGGTCGGCGGGTTCGTTCTTCACCAACCCGATCCTGACGAACGGTGAGTACGAGGCCTTCCTCGCCCGTGTGCGAGAGCGTCTGGGCCCGGACGTCACCCCTCCTGCCTTCCCGGCGGGGGAGGACCGCACCAAGACCTCCGCCGCCTGGCTGATCGACAAGGCCGGCTTCACCAAGGGCTACGGCATGGGCCCGGCCCGTATCTCCACCAAGCACACGCTCGCCCTCACCAACCGCGGCGAGGCGACCACCGAAGACCTGCTGGCCCTGGCCCGCGAAGTCGTGGCCGGCGTCCGTGACGCCTTCGGAATCACGCTGGTGAACGAGCCGGTGACGGTCGGCGTGACCCTCTGAGAACGCTCCGGAAAAGAGTGGAACCCCGCGGAATCCCCAGGTTGTCGAGTGGGTGACAGGGTCTTCGGACCGCACACTCGTCGAGGGGAGCACCCGTGGGGACGGGGGCCGCAGGTGAAGCCGACTTCACGGCGTTCACACAAGCGACGTACGCCTCACTGCTGCGCACCGCCCGCCTGCTGACAGGGGACAGTCACGCTGCCGAGGACCTGGTCCAGGCCGCCCTGGTCAAGGTCTACCTGCACTGGAGCCGGTCCGCCGCGTGGGCGTCACCGCAGGCGTACGCCCGCAAAGTGGTCGTCAACCTCTACGCGACCTGGCGCCGGCGCCGCTGGCACGCCGAGATCGCGCACTCGGACCACGCCGCCGAGGCCGACGGCCGGGACATGGCGGGCGGCGCCGAGGCGCGGCTGGAACTGGCCCGCGCGCTCACCACCCTCCCCCGGGCCCAGCGCGCGGTCGTGGTGCTCCGCTTCTACGAGGACCTGTCGGTGGAAGAGACGGCCGAACTGCTCGGCTGTTCGCCCGGGACGGTCAAGAGCCGGACCAACAGGGCCTTGGAGCGGCTGCGCGCCACGGGCGTGCTCGCCGGTTACGCGGGAAGGGCTGCGCGATGAGCGATGAGGAGCTGCTGCGGCGGGGACTCCAGGAACTGGCGGAGTCGGAACCGGCAGGGGGCCCGCCCCCCGTGGACACCCTGGTGGCACGTGGCCGCCGCACACGCCGTCTCCGGCGGTCGCTGGCCGTCGGAGGAGCCACGCTGCTGTTCGCCGGGGGATCGGTGCTCGGTGTGTGGTGGCAGACGGAACCGGCGCTGAAACCCCCTCCGCTGGCCGTCAAGTCGAAGTTGCCACGCCCGCTGCCGTTCCACGGGCCGTACACGCCGCAGCCACCGTCCAAGCCGGGCGAACCGCTGGACACCGGGCCCGTGAAGCCCGCGACAGGCGTGCGCTACCGCTACGACCTGTCCGCCGTCTGCGGCATGCAGTACGCGGTCTTCGACGGCCGGGTGTGGGAGCGCAGCACGGACGGGCCGCAGCACATGCCGAGCTTGATCGGGGACCGCGTGCACGGGTACATGCGCTGGACGGAGGGGTACCGGACCCGGGCGGAGGTGGACACGGCCACGTTCGAGACCGACTCGCCCGCCCTGCCCCCGCTGACCTTCCACCCACTCTCCGGCGACGTGCCGTCCTGTGTCTCCCAGGAGCCGAAGCGGAGGCACTCCGATGCCCCGGCCGCCGTACCCGGTCCTGCGCACCCGCGCATCGGCGTCAGGTACGTGTACGACATGACCAAGGACTGCGGCATGCGCTACGCCGTGTTCGGCGGGCGCCTGTGGAAGGTCCCGGGACGTTTCGCCCCCGGTTCGCTGGTGGAGTGGGTGAACGACCTACCCGTCCCGGCGCACATGACCCAGGTGTCCCGGGACAGGGCTGTCCTCGAGATGCCGGCCTTTCCGGGGGAAGAGCCCCGGAAGATCACCTATTACGCCGTGAACGGCCGGGGCTACGACTGCTCCTAGGCGTGTCCTGAAGATCTTGGAATCGCGCCCGGCTTGCACCGGTTCATGGCGATTGACATTTACTGGCAATCCGGGGCGAGTCAGGCGGCCGGAGCAAGATCTTCATCGGTCTTCCAGGGGGCCGGCCGCGTCGTGTGCGCCGCAGGAGGCGTACGAGGAGGAGGGGCACCGGGGAGACCCACCATGGAGGTCAACGGCAAGCGCGTCCCCAAGGAGTACGGCGGGCTCCTCCACAGCCCGAAGGCGTTCGCGACCGCCTTCGAACGACTGAAACGCTCGCTGCTCCACTGACCGCCGACGGCCGGCGTCAGCCGGCCAGCCAGTCGTCCACGCCCGCCAGCAGCTTGGCCTGCACACCCGCAGGCGCCGCCGCGGCGCGCACCGACTGACGCGCCAGTTCGGCGAGCTCGGCGTCGGTGAAGCCGTGGTGGTGCCGGGCGATCTCGTACTGCGCCGCCAGCCGGGACCCGAAGAGCAGCGGGTCGTCCGCGCCGAGCGCCATCGGGACGCCCGCGTCCCACAGGGTGCGCAGGGGCACCTCCTCGGGCGTCCCGTAGACGCCCAGGGCCACGTTCGAGGCCGGGCACACCTCGCAGGTCACTCCCCGCTCGGCCAGCTTCCGCAGCAGCCGGGGGTCCTCGGCCGCGCGCACGCCGTGGCCGACGCGCGAGGCGTGCAGGTCGTCCAGGCAGTCCCGGACACTCGCCGGGCCGGCCAGCTCGCCGCCGTGCGGCGCGGCGAGCAGCCCGCCCTCCCGGGCGATCGCGAAGGCACGGTCGAAGTCACGCGCCAGGCCCCGGCGCTCGTCGTTGGAGAGCCCGAAACCGACGACTCCGTGGTCGGCGTACCGGACCGCGAGCCGGGCGAGCGTACGGGCGTCCAGCGGGTGCTTCATACGGTTCGCGGCGACCAGCACGCGCATGCCGAGGCCGGTGTCCCGCGAGGCGGTCTCCACGGCGTCCAGGATGATCTCCAGGGCCGGGATCAGACCGCCTAGCCGGGGTGCGTACGAGGTGGGGTCGACCTGGATCTCCAGCCATCCGGAGCCGTCCCGGAGGTCCTCCTCGGCGGCCTCGCGCACCAGCCGCTGGATGTCCTCGGGTTCGCGCAGGCAGGAACGCGCCATGTCGTACAGCCGCTGGAAGCGGAACCAGCCGCGCTCATCGGTGGCCCGCAGTTTCGGGGGCTCCCCGCCGGTCAGTGCGTCGGGCAGATGGACGCCGTACTTGTCGGCAAGCTCGAGCAGGGTCGCGGGCCGCATCGAGCCGGTGAAGTGCAGATGAAGATGAGCCTTGGGCAGCAGCCGCAGATCTCGTACGTCCGGGGGGTTCGGGGGGTGCTCCCCTGAAAAGGCCAGCATTCATGGATCTTGCCGCATGCGTCCGTGGTCCGGCACCCCCTTTCCCCGATCGGGTTCTTGTCCGAACGCAGAAACGAGCGGGCGCCCGGAAAGCTCCGGGCGCCCAAAAGAACCGCAACCATCAATTGAGTGACCCCCGCGGCGAGCAACCACGTCCGCGAGAGCGGCTGGCGGCACCCCTGGGGGCACCCTCAGGGACAGCCGGGGGAGGTTCAGCCGCAAAAGTCAGCCGCGGGCTTCGGCCAGCAGCTTCTGGATCCGCGAGACGCCCTCGACCAGGTCCTCGTCGCCCAGGGCGTAGGACAGCCGCAGGTAGCCCGGCGTGCCGAAGGCCTCGCCCGGGACGACCGCGACCTCGGCCTCGTCCAGGATCAGCGCGGCGAGTTCGACCGAGGTGGCCGGGCGCTTGCCGCGGATCTCCTTGCCGAGCAGGCCCTTGACGGACGGGTACGCGTAGAAGGCGCCCTCCGGCTCCGGGCACAGCACGCCGTCGATCTCGTTGAGCATCCGGACGATCGTGCGACGGCGGCGGTCGAAGGCGACCTTCATCTCGTCCACGGCCGACAGGTCACCGGAGACGGCGGCGATGGCCGCGACCTGGGCGACGTTCGACACGTTGGACGTGGCGTGCGACTGGAGGTTGGTCGCGGCCTTGACGATGTCCTTCGGGCCGATGACCCACCCGACACGCCAGCCGGTCATCGCGTACGTCTTGGCGACACCGTTGACGACGATGCACTTGTCGCGCAGCTCCGGCACGACGACCGGGAGCGACGAGAACTCGGCGTCGCCGTAGACCAGGTGCTCGTAGATCTCGTCCGTCAGCACCCACAGGCCGTGCTCGGCGGCCCAGCGGCCGATCTCCTCGACCTGCTCACGGGGGTAGACGGCGCCGGTGGGGTTGGACGGGGAGACGAAGAGCAGCACCTTCGTGCGCTCCGTGCGCGCCGCCTCCAGCTGCTCCACCGAGACCCGGTAGCCGGTGGTCTCGTCGGCGACGACCTCGACCGGGACACCGCCCGCGAGCCGGATCGACTCGGGGTAGGTGGTCCAGTAGGGCGCGGGGACGATGACCTCGTCGCCCGGGTCGAGGATCGCGGCGAAGGCCTCGTAGATGGCCTGCTTGCCGCCGTTGGTGACCAGGATCTGCGAGGCGTCGACCTCGTAGCCGGAGTCGCGCAGCGTCTTGGCCGCGATCGCCTCCTTCAGCTCGGGCAGGCCGCCGGCCGGGGTGTAGCGGTGGTACTTCGGGTTCTTGCAGGCCTCGATCGCGGCGTCGACGATGTAGCCGGGAGTCGGGAAGTCGGGCTCGCCGGCGCCGAAGCCGATCACCGGACGCCCGGCGGCCTTGAGGGCCTTGGCCTTGGCGTCGACAGCGAGGGTCGCGGACTCGGAGATCGCGCCGATACGGGCGGAGACCCGGCGCTCGGTGGGAGGAGTTGCAGCGCTCATGCGGCCATGGTCCCAGACCGCAAACGGCATCGGCACACAGGTTTCGCCAAGCGGACAAGACGGTTCCGGACGGGCTTCCGGACCGGGTCGGGGAAGCTTCCGGAGCTATCTGTTCGACGAGTGGCCCAAGACCACGTACACTCACCTGTCGTTGGCCCTCACCAGCAAGTCTGCCTTGTGCACTCCGAGCACTCGGTCGGATGCGGTAGGTTGGGGGACACCACAAAGGGTCGTAGCTCAATTGGTAGAGCACCGGTCTCCAAAACCGGCGGTTGGGGGTTCAAGTCCCTCCGGCCCTGCTACACACTCCTTTCGCCAGGATGTGTGCGCATCGCATGTACGTACTTCAATGCACCGCCGTGCGGCTCCACCGGGCGCGGCACGGCCACGACCCGGAATCAGGTGAGAGACGTGACGGACGCCGTGGGCTCCATCGACATGCCTGATGCCCAGGATGAGGCAGCGGAGTCCAAGAAGCCGCGCAAGGGCGGCAAGCGCGGCAAGAAGGGCCCTCTGGGCCGCCTCGCGACCTTCTACCGCCAGATCATCGCCGAGCTGCGCAAGGTCGTCTGGCCGACGCGCAGCCAGCTGTCGACATACACCACCGTGGTGATCGTCTTCGTGGTCGTCATGATCGGCATCGTGACCGTGATTGACTATGGCTTCCAGGAAGCCGTCAAGTACGTCTTCGGCTGATCTCGCGAAGGGCGCCTCTTCCGGCGCCCGCTTTCGCATTTGTTCCACCCCATCTGTATCCAGGAAGAAGCAGCCACCGTGTCTGACCCGAACCTGAACGACGCCAACGAGTCGGCCGAGTCCATCGAGGACCAGCTCGGCATCGTGGAGGCGGCCGACGAGGACCAGGCCGAAGCTGCTGACGCCGCCGCCGGCGAGGCCGCCGAAGAGGCCGCGATCCACGTCGAGGACGAGGGCGCCCAGGACGTGGAGGACCTCGAGGCCGAGGAGTCCCTCGAAGAGGACGCCGAGGCTGCCGAGGCTGCCGAGGAGACCGAGGCCGCCGCTCCCGTCGACCCGGTCGAGGCGCTGCGCCAGGAGCTGCGCGGTCTGCCCGGCGAGTGGTACGTGATCCACACCTACGCGGGCTACGAGAAGCGCGTGAAGGCCAACCTGGAGCAGCGTGCCGTCTCGCTGAACGTCGAGGACTTCATCTACCAGGCCGAGGTGCCCGAGGAAGAGATCGTCCAGATCAAGAACGGCGAGCGCAAGAACGTCAAGCAGAACAAGCTGCCCGGCTATGTGCTCGTCCGTATGGATCTGACGAACGAGTCCTGGGGTGTTGTCCGCAACACGCCCGGCGTCACCGGCTTCGTGGGCAACGCCTACGACCCGTACCCGCTGACCCTGGACGAGATCGTCAAGATGCTCGCCCCGGAGGCCGAGGCCAAGGCCGCCCGCGAGGCCGCCGAGGCCGAGGGCAGGCCGGCGCCGGCCCGCAAGCTCGAGGTCCAGGTGCTGGACTTCGAGGTGGGCGACTCGGTCACCGTCACGGACGGCCCGTTCGCCACGCTCCAGGCCACGATCAACGAGATCAACGCCGACTCGAAGAAGGTCAAGGGCCTCGTCGAGATCTTCGGCCGCGAGACTCCGGTCGAGCTGAGCTTCGACCAGATCCAGAAGAACTGATCCCACGCTTCCGGACAGGTCAGACAAGCCCCAGTGGCTTGTCTGACCTGCTCGGTTTTTGGCCGCGCGTAGGTACCCGTTATCGTTGTGCGGTATGCCTCCATCCGGATCATCCGGATGAGGGCGGAAAACTCTCACTAGGACCCGGAGAGAGCAATGCCTCCCAAGAAGAAGAAGGTCACGGGGCTTATCAAGCTCCAGATCAACGCCGGTGCGGCGAACCCGGCTCCGCCGGTCGGCCCCGCGCTGGGTCAGCACGGCGTCAACATCATGGAGTTCTGCAAGGCCTACAACGCCGCGACCGAGTCGCAGCGTGGCTGGGTGATCCCGGTGGAGATCACGGTCTACGAGGACCGCTCCTTCACCTTCATCACCAAGACTCCGCCGGCCGCGAAGATGATCCTCAAGGCCGCGGGTGTGGAGAAGGGCTCCGGCGAGCCGCACAAGACCAAGGTCGCGAAGCTTACGCGTGACCAGGTCCGCGAGATCGCCACCACCAAGATGCCCGACCTGAACGCGAACGACCTGGACGCCGCCGAGAAGATCATCGCCGGTACCGCTCGTTCCATGGGCATCACGGTCGAGGGCTGACCTCAACCCCCCTTGTGACCTCCAGTGGCAGGGCCAGGCGCTGGCCCGGACCACGACTCCACGCTCGAAACAATCAGGAGCAGAAGTGAAGCGCAGCAAGACTCTCCGCGCTGCGGACGCCAAGATCGACCGGGAGCGTCTGTACGCCCCCCTCGAGGCCGTCCGTCTTGCCAAGGAGACCTCCGCGACCAAGTTCGACGGCACCGTCGAGGTCGCCTTCCGCCTGGGTGTCGACCCGCGCAAGGCCGACCAGATGGTCCGTGGCACCGTGAACCTCCCGCACGGCACCGGTAAGACCGCCCGGGTCCTGGTCTTCGCGACCGGCGACCGTGCCGAGGCCGCGCGTGCCGCGGGCGCCGACATCGTCGGCGCCGACGAGCTGATCGACGAGGTCGCGAAGGGCCGTCTGGACTTCGACTCGGTCGTCGCCACCCCGGACCTCATGGGCAAGGTCGGCCGCCTCGGCCGTGTGCTCGGTCCCCGTGGCCTGATGCCGAACCCGAAGACCGGCACCGTGACGATGGACGTCACCAAGGCCGTCACCGACATCAAGGGCGGCAAGATCGAGTTCCGCGTCGACAAGCACTCGAACCTGCACTTCATCATCGGCAAGGTGTCCTTCGACGACACCAAGCTGGTGGAGAACTACGGCGCCGCGCTGGAGGAGATCCTCCGTCTGAAGCCGTCCGCCGCGAAGGGCCGGTACATCAAGAAGGCCGCCATCACCACCACGATGGGCCCCGGCATTCCGGTCGACCCGAACCGCACCCGCAACCTCCTCGTCGAGGAGGACCCGGCCGCCGTCTGACCGGGCCGAGCGCGACCGGCTCGAATCGGTCAAGCATGAAGCCGGGCCCCGCACCTCTTCCCGAGGTGCGGGGCCCGGCTTTATTCGGTCTTCATTGTCAGAGGGCTGCGTTACGGTGCAGTGGTACATAGATCGACACAAGGGGTGGGAAATGTTCAGGCGTGTGGGCGTATCGCTGGCGGCTGTGGCCGTGCTGGCCGGTGCCGTGGGCTGTCAGGCCGGTGACGGGGACAAGAAGGCCGCCGGGGAGTCGAAGCCGGCCACGCAGCACCAGAGTCATGCGGACGCCACGCAGGCCCTCACGGCCGCCTACCAGAAGACGGCGGCGGCGAAGTCCGCCAAGGTCCGGATGACGATGTCCATGCCTGCCTCCGCCCCGGGCGGCGGTGACATGGAGATGACCGGTGTCCTGGGGTGGGACCCCACCGTGATGGACATGACCATGAAGGGCGGGGCCTTCGGCGCCGCCCCGGGCAGCCCCGAGCAGATGCGCATGGTGTGGCAGAACAACATCATGTACATGGACATGGGGGCAGCCGGCGCCAAGGATATGGACGGCAAGCGCTGGATGAAGCTCGATCTGGCCGCCGCGGCCGAGGCGAGCGGAGACAAGGCCGTGCAGCAGCAGATGGCCCAGGGCCTGGAGAACATGAACCAGGACCCGGCCCAGCAGCTCGCCCTGCTGCTCGACTCGCCGAACCTGGATCACCTGGGCCCGGTGACGGAGGACGGCGTGCGGACCGAGCACTACAAGGGCAAGGTCACCCTCGACGAGATGGTGGCGTCCAACAAGTCGCTCGACACGCTGAGCAAGCAGGACCGTGATCGGCTTCTGGCCGATATGAAGAAGTCGGGCATCAAGGCGTACGACACCGAGGTCTGGGTCGACAAGGACGGCTATCCCGTCCGGATGGACGTCGATATGGACACTCCGGAGGGCGCGGTGAAGGTGAGCGCGCACTACTCCGATTACGGCGCCGCAGCCACGGTCCAGGCTCCGCCCGCCGATGAGACCGTCGACCTGTTCAAGATGATGAAGGAGCTGGGCGAGGGCATGAAGGACGGTGCCGGCGCCACCGCCGGCACGGCATGATCGCCCGATTTGCTTGACGCGGACCGTTCCCGTACGCTTCCACGGAAGCCAAAGACCGCTGGTTGTTGCCGCGCCTTCGATGTGCGGTGGCCGAAGGATCCGCTAGCTGCGGGCGGCCCGCGTAGGTGACTGTGGAAGAGTTCCCGGACGTCCCTTCTCTGAAGGACACAGCCGGTCGAGCTGAGCCCCGTGCGCCTGCGCTCGGGGCGTTTCGTTTTGTTCAGCCCCTTCCGAGCGGTCGTCATCACCCGGAAGGAGGCCGACGCTCTATGGCAAGGCCCGACAAGGCTGCCGCGGTAGCCGAGATTGCGGAGCAGTTCCGCAGCTCGAACGCCGCTGTGCTGACCGAGTACCGGGGTCTCACCGTCGCGCAGCTGAAGACGCTGCGTCGTTCGCTCGGTGAGAACGCCCAGTACGCCGTGGTGAAGAACACGCTGACCAAGATTGCGGCCAACGAGGCCGGGATCACCGCACTGGACGAGCACTTCGCTGGTCCGACCGCGGTCGCCTTCATCACCGGAGACCCGGTGGAGTCGGCGAAGAGCCTGCGTGACTTCGCCAAGGACAACCCGAATCTCATCATCAAGGCCGGTGTCCTTGAGGGCAAGGCGCTCTCCGCCGATGAGATCAAGAAGCTTGCGGACCTCGAGTCCCGCGAGGTTCTGCTCAGCAAGCTGGCCGGCGCGTTCAAGGGCAAGCAGTCCCAGGCTGCCTCGCTCTTCCAGGCGCTGCCGTCGAAGTTCGTCCGCACCGCGGAAGCGCTTCGCGTCAAGCTCGCCGAGCAGGGCGGTGCCGAGTAATTCGGCTCGCGCATTGATCCGCGCCGCCTAGTGCGTGGGTCGTAGCGGGCCGCTACGCCCGCCTTTCGATACATCTCGGCACCAGCCGAATTAGTGGAAGGATCGCCCATCATGGCGAAGCTCTCTCAGGAAGACCTGCTCGCTCAGTTCGAGGAGATGACCCTCATCGAGCTCTCCGAGTTCGTGAAGGCTTTCGAGGAGAAGTTCGACGTCACCGCCGCCGCTGCCGCCCCGGTCATGATGGCCGGCCCGGGCGCCCCGGCTGCCGAGGCTGCTGAGGAGAAGGACGAGTTCGACGTCATCCTCACCGGCGCCGGCGACAAGAAGATCCAGGTCATCAAGGTCGTGCGTGAGCTGACCTCCCTGGGCCTGAAGGAGGCCAAGGACCTCGTCGACGGCACCCCGAAGCCGGTCCTCGAGAAGGTCAACAAGGAGGCCGCCGAGAAGGCCGCCGAGTCCCTCAAGGCTGCCGGTGCGGCCGTCGAGGTCAAGTGACCTTGTTGAGTCTCTGACTCTTCGGACTCCATGAGTCCTGCCAGGGCGATCACCCATCCGGGTGGTCGCCCTTCGGCGTTCCCCGGACGCGTGTCGTCCTGGGTTCGTCGCGGCGGGTATGGTGATCTTCTCCGTGCGCCCCTTGACGAACCGCACGAGGCGCGCAATTCTCAGGACGCGTCGTCGAACGATCCGGGATCCGAGGCATGGATCGACGGCGAAGAGGGCAGTATCGATATGCGCTTCCGCGCGTGGGTTGGCGCAGGTGTTGAGAAGAACGAGGGTCCTCCATAACCCGCACTGGACATCAGTGGGCCATGTGGCTACACTGACCCTTTGCGCTGCCTGTTAGCTGCCTCCTGCCCGTCACCAGGGGCATGCCCACGCTGAAGCATCGACGACCGAACCGCCCTGACCTGGCCGTTTAGCCGAATCAGGAACGTCTGTCTCCGTGCACGGTTTGGGACCGGTACGCGCGTAGTGAGTCCGAGCCCTCGGAAGGACCCCCTCTTGGCCGCCTCGCGCAACGCCTCGACTGCCAATACGAACAACGGCGCCAGCACTGCCCCGCTGCGCATCTCTTTTGCAAAGATCAAGGAGCCCCTCGAGGTTCCGAACCTCCTTGCGCTGCAAACCGAGAGCTTCGACTGGCTGCTCGGCAATGCCGCTTGGAAGGCTCGCGTCGAGACGGCTCTCGAGAACGGACAGGACGTCCCCACGAAGTCGGGTCTGGAGGAGATCTTCGAGGAGATCTCCCCGATCGAGGACTTCTCCGGGTCGATGTCGCTGACCTTCCGGGACCACCGCTTCGAGCCTCCGAAGAACTCCATCGACGAGTGCAAGGAGCGCGACTTCACCTTCGCCGCGCCGCTGTTCGTCACTGCCGAGTTCACCAACAACGAGACCGGTGAGATCAAGTCCCAGACGGTCTTCATGGGCGACTTCCCGCTCATGACGCACAAGGGCACCTTCGTCATCAACGGCACCGAGCGTGTCGTGGTGTCGCAGCTGGTCCGCTCGCCGGGTGTGTACTTCGACACCTCGATCGACAAGACGTCCGACAAGGACATCTACTCCGCGAAGGTCATCCCGTCCCGGGGTGCCTGGCTGGAGATGGAGATCGACAAGCGTGACACCGTCGGTGTCCGCATCGACCGGAAGCGCAAGCAGTCCGTCACCGTCCTCCTGAAGGCGCTCGGCTACACCACCGAGCAGATCCTCGAGGAGTTCGGCGAGTACGAGTCCATGCGTACGACCCTGGAGAAGGACCACACCCAGGGCCAGGACGACGCGCTGCTCGACATCTACCGCAAGCTGCGCCCGGGCGAGCCCCCGACGCGTGAGGCCGCGCAGACGCTGCTCGAGAACCTCTACTTCAACCCGAAGCGCTACGACCTCGCGCAGGTCGGCCGCTACAAGGTGAACAAGAAGCTCGGTGGCAACCAGCCGCTCGACGCCGGTGTCCTGACCGTCGAGGACATCCTCGCGACGATCAAGTACCTGGTGAGGCTGCACGCCGGCGAGACCGAGACGGTCGCCGAGAACGGCCAGACGATCGTCGTCGAGACCGACGACATCGACCACTTCGGCAACCGCCGCCTGCGCAACGTGGGCGAGCTCATCCAGAACCAGGTCCGCACGGGTCTGGCGCGGATGGAGCGCGTCGTGCGCGAGCGCATGACCACCCAGGACGTCGAGGCGATCACGCCGCAGACCCTGATCAACATCCGGCCGGTCGTCGCCTCCATCAAGGAGTTCTTCGGCACCAGCCAGCTGTCCCAGTTCATGGACCAGAACAACCCGCTGTCGGGTCTCACCCACAAGCGCCGTCTGTCGGCGCTGGGCCCGGGTGGTCTGTCCCGTGAGCGGGCGGGTCTGGACGTCCGTGACGTGCACCCCTCGCACTACGGCCGCATGTGTCCGATCGAGACGCCGGAAGGCCCGAACATCGGTCTGATCGGCTCGCTCGCCTCGTACGGCCGGGTCAACGTCTTCGGCTTCATCGAGACGCCGTACCGCAAGGTCGTCGACGGCCGCGTCACGGAAGAGGTCGAGTACCTCACCGCCGACGAGGAGGACCGCTTCCTCATCGCCCAGGCGAACGCTCCCCTGACCGAGGAGAGCACCTTCGCCGAGGCGCGTGTGCTGGTCCGCCGTCGTGGTGGCGAGGTCGACATCGTCGCCTCCGACGAGGTGGACTACATGGACGTCTCCCCGCGCCAGATGGTGTCCGCGGCGACCGCCATGATCCCGTTCCTCGAGCACGACGACGCCAACCGTGCCCTCATGGGCGCGAACATGATGCGTCAGGCCGTGCCGCTGATCACGGCCGAGGCGCCGCTGGTCGGTACGGGCATGGAGTACCGCGCCGCTGTCGACGCCGGTGACGTCATCAAGGCCGAGAAGGACGGTGTGGTCCAGGAGGTCTCCGCCGACTACATCACCGTGGCCAACGACGACGGCACGTACATCACGTACCGCGTGGCCAAGTTCTTCCGCTCGAACCAGGGCACCTCGGTCAACCAGAAGGTCATCGTCTCCGAGGGCGACCGCGTCATCGAGGGCCAGGTCCTCGGCGACGGTCCGGCCACCCAGAACGGTGAGATGGCGCTGGGCAAGAACCTGCTCGTGGCGTTCATGCCGTGGGAGGGTCACAACTACGAGGACGCGATCATCCTGTCGCAGCGCCTCGTGCAGGACGACGTCCTCTCCTCGATCCACATCGAGGAGCACGAGGTCGACGCCCGTGACACCAAGCTCGGCCCCGAGGAGATCACCCGGGACATCCCGAACGTCTCCGAGGAGGTCCTCGCCGACCTCGACGAGCGCGGCATCATCCGTATCGGTGCCGAGGTCGTCGCCGGCGACATCCTGGTCGGCAAGGTCACCCCGAAGGGTGAGACCGAGCTGACCCCGGAGGAGCGCCTGCTCCGCGCGATCTTCGGTGAGAAGGCCCGCGAGGTCCGTGACACCTCGCTGAAGGTGCCGCACGGCGAGACCGGCAAGGTCATCGGCGTCCGCGTCTTCGACCGCGAGGAGGGCGACGAGCTTCCTCCGGGCGTGAACCAGCTGGTCCGCGTCTACGTCGCCCAGAAGCGCAAGATCACCGACGGTGACAAGCTCGCCGGCCGTCACGGCAACAAGGGTGTCATCTCCAAGATCCTCCCGATCGAGGACATGCCGTTCCTCGAGGACGGCACCCCGGTCGACATCATCCTCAACCCGCTGGGTGTCCCGTCCCGAATGAACCCGGGACAGGTCCTGGAGATCCACCTCGGCTGGCTCGCCAGCCAGGGCTGGGACGTCTCCGGCCTCGGCGAGGAGTGGGCGAAGCGACTGCAGACCATCGGCGCCGACCAGGTCGAGCCGCGGACGAACGTTGCCACCCCGGTCTTCGACGGCGCCCGCGAGGACGAGCTGGCCGGCCTGCTGGAGAACACCCTGCCGAACCGCGACGGCGACCGTCTGGTCCTCCCGTCCGGCAAGGCCCGGCTGTTCGACGGCCGCTCCGGTGAGCCGTTCCCGGACCCGATCTCGGTCGGGTACATGTACATCCTCAAGCTCCACCACCTGGTCGACGACAAGCTGCACGCCCGGTCGACCGGTCCGTACTCGATGATCACCCAGCAGCCGCTGGGTGGTAAGGCCCAGTTCGGTGGCCAGCGCTTCGGTGAGATGGAGGTGTGGGCGCTGGAGGCTTACGGCGCCGCGTACGCCCTCCAGGAGCTGCTGACCATCAAGTCCGACGACGTGACCGGCCGCGTGAAGGTCTACGAGGCCATCGTCAAGGGCGAGAACATCCCGGAGCCCGGCATCCCCGAGTCCTTCAAGGTGCTCATCAAGGAGATGCAGTCCCTGTGCCTCAACGTGGAGGTGCTGTCCTCGGACGGCATGTCCATCGAGATGCGCGACACCGACGAGGACGTCTTCCGCGCGGCGGAGGAGCTCGGTATCGACCTGTCCCGGCGCGAGCCGAGCAGCGTCGAAGAGGTCTGACGGGTCTGGTGGGGGCTCCCACGAAGAGCCCCCACCTCCCCCAGTGCCGCCGGCGCGGCCTGGGGGACCCCCAGCCGGACCCCCTCAGACCATGATTGAGACTCGACCCCGAAAGAGGGCTTGACGAACAGTGCTCGACGTCAACTTCTTCGACGAGCTGCGGATCGGCCTGGCGACCGCGGACGACATCCGACAGTGGTCCCACGGCGAGGTGAAGAAGCCGGAGACCATCAACTACCGCACCCTGAAGCCGGAAAAGGACGGACTCTTCTGCGAGAAGATCTTCGGTCCGACCCGGGACTGGGAGTGCTACTGCGGCAAGTACAAGCGTGTCCGCTTCAAGGGCATCATCTGTGAGCGCTGTGGCGTCGAGGTCACGCGCGCCAAGGTGCGCCGTGAGCGGATGGGCCACATCGAGCTGGCCGCCCCCGTCACCCACATCTGGTACTTCAAGGGCGTTCCGTCGCGTCTGGGCTACCTGCTCGACCTCGCCCCGAAGGACCTGGAGAAGGTCATCTACTTCGCGGCGTACATGATCACGTACGTCGACGACGAGCGCCGCACCCGCGACCTGCCCTCGCTGGAGGCCCATGTCTCCGTCGAGCGCCAGCAGATCGAGAACCGTCGCGACGCCGATGTCGAGGCCCGGGCCAAGAAGCTCGAGACCGACCTGGCCGAGCTCGAGGCCGAGGGTGCCAAGGCCGATGTGCGCCGCAAGGTGCGCGAGGGTGCCGAGCGTGAGATGAAGCAGCTGCGCGACCGCGCCCAGCGCGAGGTCGACCGCCTCGACGAGGTGTGGAACCGCTTCAAGAACCTCAAGGTCCAGGACCTCGAGGGCGACGAGCTGCTCTACCGCGAGCTGCGTGACCGCTTCGGCACGTACTTCGACGGCTCGATGGGTGCCGCGGCGCTGCAGAAGCGCCTGGAGTCCTTCGACCTGGAGGAGGAGGCCGAGCGTCTCCGCGAGATCATCCGTACCGGCAAGGGCCAGAAGAAGACCCGTGCGCTCAAGCGCCTCAAGGTCGTCTCCGCCTTCCTGCAGACCAGCAACAGCCCCAAGGGCATGGTGCTGGACTGCGTCCCGGTGATCCCGCCGGACCTGCGTCCGATGGTGCAGCTGGACGGTGGCCGCTTCGCGACCTCCGACCTGAACGACCTGTACCGCCGTGTGATCAACCGCAACAACCGACTGAAGCGTCTGCTCGACCTCGGTGCCCCCGAGATCATCGTGAACAACGAGAAGCGGATGCTCCAGGAGGCGGTCGACGCCCTCTTCGACAACGGCCGTCGTGGCCGCCCGGTCACGGGCCCCGGCAACCGTCCGCTGAAGTCCCTCAGCGACATGCTGAAGGGTAAGCAGGGCCGATTCCGTCAGAACCTGCTCGGTAAGCGTGTGGACTACTCCGCGCGTTCCGTGATCGTCGTCGGTCCGCAGCTGAAGCTGCACCAGTGCGGTCTGCCCAAGGCCATGGCGCTGGAGCTCTTCAAGCCGTTCGTGATGAAGCGTCTGGTCGACCTGAACCACGCGCAGAACATCAAGTCGGCGAAGCGCATGGTCGAGCGCGGCCGCACGGTCGTGTACGACGTGCTCGAAGAGGTCATCGCCGAGCACCCGGTTCTGCTGAACCGTGCACCCACCCTGCACCGCCTCGGCATCCAGGCCTTCGAGCCGCAGCTGGTCGAGGGCAAGGCCATCCAGATCCACCCGCTCGTCTGCACCGCGTTCAACGCGGACTTCGACGGTGACCAGATGGCCGTCCACCTGCCGCTCTCCGCGGAGGCGCAGGCCGAGGCACGCATCCTGATGCTGTCCTCGAACAACATCCTCAAGCCGGCCGACGGCCGTCCGGTCACCATGCCGACGCAGGACATGGTGCTCGGCCTCTTCTTCCTGACCACGGACGAGGAGGAGCGCGAGGTCCGCGGCGAGGGCCGCGCCTTCAACTCCACCGCCGAAGCGATCATGGCGTTCGACGCCCGGGAGCTCTCGCTCCAGGCGAAGGTCGACATCCGCTTCCCGATCGGCACCGTCCCGCCGCGTGGCTGGACCCCGCCGGTGGACGAGGCTGCGTCCGACAGCGACTCCTTCGCGGGCTCGACCTGGCAGCAGGGTGACAGCTTCCGGCTGCGGACGACCCTGGGCCGCGCGCTCTTCAACGAGCTGCTGCCCGAGGACTACCCGTTCGTCGACTACTCGGTGGGCAAGAAGCAGCTCTCCGAGATCGTCAACGACCTGGCCGAGCGCTACCCCAAGGTCATCGTGGCGGCGACGCTCGACAACCTGAAGGCGGCCGGCTTCCACTGGGCGACCCGTTCCGGCGTCACCGTCGCCGTCACGGACATCGTCGTCCCGGAGGCCAAGAAGGCCATCGTCGCGGGCTACGAGGCCCAGGACGAGAAGGTCCAGAAGCAGTACGAGCGCGGTCTGATCACCAAGGACGAGCGCACGCAGGAACTCATCGCGATCTGGACCAAGGCGACCAACGAGGTTGCCGAGGCCATGAACGAGAACTTCCCCAAGACGAACCCCATCTTCATGATGGTTGACTCGGGTGCCCGAGGAAACATGATGCAGATGAGGCAGATCGCCGGTATGCGTGGTCTGGTGTCGAACGCGAAGAACGAGACCATCCCGCGGCCCATCAAGGCGTCGTTCCGTGAGGGTCTCTCCGTGCTGGAGTACTTCATCTCCACCCACGGTGCCCGTAAGGGTCTCGCCGACACCGCCCTCCGTACCGCCGACTCGGGTTACCTCACCCGTCGTCTGGTGGACGTCTCGCAGGACGTCATCATCCGCGAGGAGGACTGCGGCACCGAGCGCGGTCTCAAGCTGCGGATCGCCGAGAAGGGCGCCGACGGCGTGCTGCGCAAGGCGGACGACGTCGAGTCGACCGTGTACGCGCGCTGCCTGGCCGAGGACGTCGTCGTCGACGGCAAGGTGCTGGCCCCGGCCGGTGTCGACCTCGGTGACGTGCTCATCGGCCAGCTGGTCGCGGCCGACGTGGAGGAGGTCAAGACCCGCTCGGTCCTGACCTGTGAGTCCGCCGTCGGCACCTGCGCCATGTGCTACGGCCGCTCGCTGGCCACCGGCAAGCTGGTCGACATCGGTGAGGCGGTCGGCATCATCGCCGCCCAGTCCATCGGTGAGCCCGGTACCCAGCTGACGATGCGTACCTTCCACACCGGTGGTGTGGCCGGTGACGACATCACCCTGGGTCTGCCCCGAGTCGTCGAGCTCTTCGAAGCCCGTACGCCGAAGGGTGTCGCCCCGATCGCCGAGGCCGTCGGCCGCGTCCGGATCGAGGAGACCGAGAAGACCAAGAAGATCATCGTCACCCCGGACGACGGCAGCGAAGAGATGGCGTACCCGATCTCGAAGCGCGCGCGTCTCGAGGTCGGCGAGGGCGATCACGTCGAGGTGGGCCAGAAGCTCACCGTGGGCACCATGAACCCGCACGACGTGCTGCGCATCCTCGGCCAGCGGGCCGTCCAGATCCACCTGGTCGGCGAGGTCCAGAAGGTCTACAACTCGCAGGGTGTGTCGATCCACGACAAGCACATCGAGATCATCATCCGGCAGATGCTGCGCCGCGTGACGATCATCGAGTCCGGCGACGCCGAGCTGCTGCCGGGCGAGCTCGTGGAGCGCTCGAAGTTCGAGACCGAGAACCGTCGTGTGGTCCAGGAAGGCGGCCACCCGGCCTCCGGCCGTCCGCAGCTGATGGGTATCACCAAGGCCTCGCTCGCCACCGAGTCGTGGCTGTCGGCGGCGTCCTTCCAGGAGACGACCAGGGTTCTGACCGACGCGGCGATCAACGCCAAGTCGGACTCCCTGATCGGCCTCAAGGAGAACGTCATCATCGGTAAGCTCATCCCGGCCGGTACGGGCCTGAACCGTTACCGCAACATCCGGGTCGAGCCGACCGAGGAGGCCAAGGCCGCGATGTACTCGGCCGTCGGCTACGACGACATCGACTACTCGCCGTTCGGCACCGGCTCCGGCCAGGCCGTTCCGCTGGAGGACTACGACTACGGTCCGTACAACCAGTAGTCCGTCCCGCCAGTAGGCGAGTCGCTTGACCGAAGGGCGGTCACCCCGTGCGGGTGACCGCCCTTCGGCGCTTTCGGGCCGTCACCGCCTGACCAGCTCCCAGACGGCGATCATCAGGCCGGCGCTCGCCGTCACCGCGCCGATGGAGGCGACCGGCCAGCGGGCCCGCTCCAGGGCGTCGAGCCGGGACTCGTGGTCGGCGAGCTGCTTGTCGGTCTGGTCGCTGCGCTGGACGAGCAGCGCGAGCGAGCCGTCGACCCGGGCGAACCCGGCCTCCAGCGTGCCGCGCAGCCGCTCCAGTTCGACCGCGACGGTGACCGGGTCGTTCGGCTGGTCAGACTCGGCCATCGGCCGCTCCCGGGGAGGTGCGCAGCCACGGGGGCAGCAGGTTCTGCACGGCCGGAATCGCCATCACCCGGGTGAGAGCACCGGCGACGGCCAGCGCTCCGGCCACCCAGGGCAGGGTCGCCGGGAGGCCGGCGGCGTCGGTGATCGCCGGCAGCACGACGGCGATGCCGACAGCGGACTGGAGGACTGTACGGGCCGTGCGCTTGGCGGCTTCGGACACAGGGACTCTCCTTACTGGGTGTACGGGACCTTCAGCGCGTTCCAGGAGGTCCGGCCCGGCCGGCCGTCGGCCGCGGAGCCGCTGAAGCCGAGCTTGCGCTGCCACTTCGCGTAGCTGCGCCGGTCGGCCTCCCCCCAGCGCGGGCCCGGTCCGACGGTGTACGCGGAGCAGCCCTCGGCCACCAGGCGGCGGCCCATCGCGGTGACGATCGGGGAGCTGGGGTCGTTCGTGAAGAACGAGGTCCCCGGGAAGGGCTGGTAGCGCGGCGGGGCCGGCTTCGCGGGCGGGGCGGGGGTCTTCGACGGGGCCGCGCCGAGCCGCTTCTGGACGCGTTCGCGCATGCCGGCCATGCCGAAGCCGCGCGGGTCGCTCTTCCAGTCGGACCACTCCAGGTGGCCGATCACGGACCTGGCGCCCCAGCCGTGGGCCCGGCAGAGCGCCGCCGACACCCGCTCGATGGCGTCGAGCTGGGCGGCCGGCCAGGGGTCGGTGCCGTTGCCGAGGTTGATGCACTCGAAGCCGTAGAAGCGGGCGTTGCCGTCGACGGCTCCGGAGCTGCCCTGGTGTGCGCGCGGGACGGGCGGCCGGTCCCCGTACGCCTCGGTGATCACGGCCTGGAGGACGGAGGGGTCGCCGCCGCCGGCGTGGTTGGCGCGGCCGTTGCCGACGAGGTGGACGGTGCCGTCCTTGGCGATGACGCCGTGGCACAGCGGCCCCGGCAGACCGTCGTAGCCGTTGTGGCAGAGCTCGACGGTGGAGTCGGTGCCGCTGGAGACGGTGTGGTGGATCATCACACCGGCCACGGGGCCCCAGGCCCCGGCGTGGTTGCGGTTGTGGGTGCGCCAGCCGGTGTGCTCGACGACGGTGACGCCCTCGGCCCGGAGCGCGGCGACGAACCTGTCCGCGGTGAGGGGAGTGGCCATGGTGGTGTCCTCCAGACATGCGAAAGCCCCGGGCCGGCGGGGGCGCGGGGCGGGGGCGGACTTCTTGTTACGGAGCGGGATCCGGCGCCGGCGGGGCCGGGGTCCAGGTGGCGCAGAGCGCGGCGTAGGCGGCGCGGCGGTTCTCGAAGTCGGCCAGCGCGGCCTCTACGGCGTCGCGCACGGCGTTCGGGTCCGGGACGACCGGCTGGCCGGCCTGCGGGGTGAGGACGACGAAGCTGCTGCCGCGGATCACGGAGCCCGCCTCGCCGCTCTCGCCGATCTGGGCGGTGACGTACACGGGCGGGAACTCGCCGGTGAGCGAGTCCGGTTCCAGGGCGCCGCCCAGGGTGTTGTCGTAGATCCGCACACCGAGGGTGTGACCGCCCTCGGTGACGGTGGCGCGGCCTGCGTAGTCGATGGCCAGGCCCCAGGGCTGGGCCGGGTCGATGTTCATGCTGCTCTCCTCGGAAGGACTCGGAAGGATCGGGGGTCAGCTCTGGAGGCCGTGCATCAGGTACGGCTGGGCGGAGACCGTCCCGGAGGCGCTGGTGACCATGGCCTGGATCTCCACGGTCACGGAGGAGCTGAAGCGGGTGGTGATGTCGGGGACGATCAGGTTGGTGTGGTCGAAGGGCGCGCCCGCGTTGACGACGGGGCCCCACGGAGTGCCGTCGACGAGCACCCTCACCTGGCCGGTGGCGCCGCTGGAGACCCGGGTGTAGATCGCCAGCCGCATCCTCGGTTGCCAGATCGGGTTGACGGACCGGGAGATCGGTGACCAGGTCGTGGACGTCGTCTGCGCCCACTGGGGCGTGCCCAGGCTCTGCGGCGGCAGCATCTGCAGCCAGGGCCGGGCCAGGCCTCCGCTGTTGACGTCGTCCGAGACGATCTCGTGGTTGTACGCGTCGTAGAGCCGCAGCACCTGCTTGGAGGTGCCGGAGCCGTTGCCGTTGTACAGCGACAGCGCGGTCTCGCCGGTCTGGCGGCGTACCGCGAACCCGTACTCCTCACCGTTCCACTTGCCGACCTGGAGGGCGGCGGTGCCGTTGGGCAGCTTCACGGTGAGCGCGCCGTCTCTGATCTCGTTGAGCGCGGGGCGCGTGTTGACGGCGGTGGACAGGGCCTGGATCCGGCGTTCCATCTGGGTGAGCCGGTCGATGATGTCCTCGGGCAGCTGGGGCATCAGGCCTCCTCAAGGTAGAGCTCGGCGGTGTCGGGGCGGCCGCGCTCCGGGGGAGTGACCTTGACGCCGATGATCCGGTAGCGGGCGTCGAGGCCCTGGCTGTACCACTCGTCGGTGATCCGGATGCGGGCGACGCGGCCCAGGAGCTGTGGCGGGACTATCCCGCCGAGGTGGATGCTGATCGCCGGGATCACGACGGCGCCGCGGGCCTGGGCGAGCTCCACGTTGGCCAGCGAGTCGAGTGTGAGCGGGTCGGCTACCTCGTTGTGGTCCGAGGACAGGTCGAGCAGCGGCCAGCCGTCCTTGAGCAGATCGGTGGCGGTCTGCTGGGTGGAGACGAGCGGCCGGGACTCGGCGGCGGCGTTGGAGTTGACGGACGCGCCGCGGGCCACGGCGGTGGTGCCGCCGCGGGTCGCGTCGTACGGGAAGGAGTACGACAGGATGACGCCGGGCCGGTCGAAGACCAGGTCGGTCGCGCCGGTGACGATCTTGGGGGAACCGAGCCGGAGCTGCTTGATCCGGGCGCCGGTGACCGGGTCGCGGTAGACCAGGATCTGGTGCTCGAAGCCGTTCTCCAGGGCGGCGATCTGGTCGATCGCCTCCTGGTAGACGGTCTCGTCGCCGGGCCGCCAGGCGACCGTGCGCTTGAAGTCGGAGGTCTCCTCGCCGAAGGTGATGCCGAGGCGGGGAGGCTCCTTGCCGGCGGGGGCGCCCGGGTAGTTCTGGACGTCGAGTTCGCGCCAGAGCCGGCGGGCGATATCCAGCTGGTCGGTCGGGATGTCGTAGCGGATCTCGGTGCGGATGCGGCGACGGCTCGCGTACGAGTCGAAGGTGGCCGCCTGGATGCCGAGGGTCAGCACACCGCGGCCGCTGGACTGCAGGGTGGTGGTCCAGACGATGCCGCCCCACCACAGGTCCCCGCCGCGCTCCAGGTAGACCGCGGTGCGGCCCTCGCGGACCTTCTTGACCCGCTCGGCGATGGCCTTGTCGGGGATGGGGACGGTGCCGGACAGGGAGCCGGCCTTGCCGATGTAGTCGTCGAACTGGACGTCCCGCAGGGGCAGGATGTCGAGGGTCTGGTCGGTGAGCAGATCGCAGAAGATCGCCCGGTAGGGCGTGTCGAGACTCATGGGGCGGCTCTCACTGGATGAAGGTGGCGGTGAGGCGTACGATCCGGGTCGGCGGCGTGGCGGTCAGGACGCCGGTGGAGGACCACGTCCGCAGCGTGACGGTTCCGTTGGGATACACGGTGGCGCTGCCGGAGCCGTAGCCGTCGCTGGCCGTTGTCTCGGTGTCGAGCGCGGGGCGCCAGCCGGCGGGCAGCGTGCACAGCGTCTCGTCGGTGATGTTTCCCTGGCTGGTGGCGGTGATGTCGGCGCCGCTGCGGGTGACGGTGATGGCCATGGTGACGATCCCGCGGGTGCGCCGGGCGGCGAAGCCGACCAGTGACCAGCCCGTGGCCACGGTCACACCGGTGGAGAGGGTCTCCACCTCGACCGGCGGCTGGTAGTTCACCCAGGCGGTGCCGTTCCAGCGCTGGAGCACGCCGTTCGCCTCCCGGTACTGGCCGGTGTAACCGCCGGTGGACAGCGTCCCGTTGGGGGCGATGCCACCGATCTCCTTCGGGTACGCGACCCAGGCGGTGCCGTTCCAGCGCTGGAGGTAATGGGCCTCGTCGTTGTCCTGGTACTGGCCCGGGTACGCGCCCGCCACTCCGGCGTTGCCGTACACGGGCAGGATGCCGCCGATGCTCACGAGCGTCGTCCGGAGGTCGGTGACGGACCCGGGCGCGGACCACGGGATGCCGCCGGTCCCGGCGGAGGTCTTGGCGGGGACCTTGACGGAGAACAGCGGCAGTGAGAGCGGGGGCGCGTCCGGCGCCACCGGGTTGGCGACCTCGGCGCCCTTGACGATCTCGATGGCGGCTTCGCTCTTGTTCGACTTGTCGACATCGTCGTCGTACACGCGCAGGACGACGAGGTCGATGCGCGGATAGAGCGGGTGGCCGTCCGCGAAGGTGATGACGGTGTCCTCGTCGAGGGCGACCGGGTAGGCACCCTGGGCGGTCGACCCCTGGATGACGGCCCGGCCGTGGTAGACGGTCGCGGTCATCGGCCCGTTGCTGTTCAGCCACAGGCCGCCGACACGGAACTTGGGGTCGTAGGAGCCGGGCAGGATGCCGGAACGGGAGGCGAGCGGGCCCGTCGGGGTGGTGGCACCGAGGGCGGTGTGTCGGGTGTCCAGGCGGGTCTGGCCGGTGGGGGCGAGCCAGCCGGTGCGCAGTGTCATGGGGTCACTCCTGTCGGGGGAAGCGGACGGTGGGTCAGGCCTGCGGGTCGACGCGGATGAAGCAGTTGTCGAAATGCGCCTTCAGCGATGTGTTGGTGGTCTTGTAGTGCGGGGTGAGCGTGTAGCTGGCGCCCGGTGTCAGGTTGGAGAGGCGCTGTGTGGTCGAGGTGGAGACGGCACCGGTGGCCGCGGTCGAGGTGGAGCCCACCACGGCGTAATCGTCGGTTGTTATGTCGCGGTAGACCTCGGTGCCCTTGGTGATACGCAGGCTCATGAGGCCGGAGCCGGCGAGGTTCGTGCCGACCAGCGTGATCTTCGAGCCGAAGGTGAGGATGACGGCCTTGGACGCCGGCGCCGTGAACGTGAGCGTCAAGAGGGTCGTCCGGCCGGTCAGAGCCGTCCCGTAGGTCGTCGACACGGTGTACCCGGAGTCCAGCGAGTCGTTGAAGTACGGCCCCGGCACCGCCGGCACCCACGCGGAGCCGTTCCAGCGCTGGAGCTGGCCGCCCGCGGTGTCCCGGTACTGGCCCGTGTAGCTGGCGATGAGGGTGGACGCGCTGGACGGGACGATGCCGCCGAGCGCCGACGGGTACGGCACCCAGGCGCCGCCGTCCCAGCGCTGCAGGGCGCCGCCGGAGTCCTGGTACTGGCCCGGGTAGGCGCCCGGCTGGACCGTTTTCTCGACCGGGAGGATGCCGCCGATGGCGACGACCGAGTTGCGCAGGTCCTCGACGGAGGTGCTCCAGTTGATGCCGCCGTTGCCCGCGCTGGCGCCGGCGACGACGGTCACCTTCCACAGCGGGAGGCACAGCGCCGGAACGGCCGGGGGCTTCGGGGTCGGGCCGGCGGTGCCCTCGATGATCTCGATCTTCGCCTCGTTGAGGTTCGAGGACTTGTCGTACAGGTTGTCGTAGATCCTCAGGACGACCAGGTCGATGCGGGAGTACTGGGCGTTGCCGGCGGCGAAGGTGACCACCTCGGACGAGGTCAGCGTCACCGGGTAGAAGCCCTGGGAGGTCTGGCCCTGGATGACGGCCCGGCCCTCGTGGATCGTCGCCGACATGGCGGCGGTCCCCTCCAGCCGGAAGCCGGCCAGCCGGGACCGGCCGTCGTGGGAGCCCGGCAGGACGCCGGAGAGGGCCTGGACGGGGTTGGCCGGGGTGGTCGCGCCGATCTGGGTGAGGCGGGTGTCCTCGCGGGTCTGGCCGGTCTCGGCGACCCAGCTGCTGCGCAGGTTCATGGCGTTCTCCGATCGAAGAGCGGGAAGAAGGAGGTGCGGACAGGGGTCGTACGGGTCACCACTCGGCGCTGCGCCAGCGGACCGTCATCAGCGCGTCCTCGGTCGCCTTGTCGGGCCGGAAGGACAGCTCGGTGCGGCCCGGCTCCAGGGTGAACAGCTCCTCCGGGCTGGAGTCCGCCATCGCCGTATGCCGCCGGGAAGCGGTGTTGTTGAGCGTGACCGTGCCCGCGGCGGTGTCGACGACGAGCTCTTCGCCGGCCGCCAGGTCGATCGCGTACCGCAGCCGGCGCCGGTTGACCCCTTCGATGACGGTCGGCATGGAGCACGGACCGCTGAAGGCGATCACCGGGTGAGTGGGCGCGGAGCCGGTGTTCTCGACGACGGCGTCACCGGTGCTCTTCGCCTGACCCCAGTCGAGCGGCCAGGCGAGCGGCCAGGTCAGGCCGGCCTCGGGCTGCGGGGCCGTGGTGGTGGCGATCTCCTCGTTGACGGTGTAGCGGCGCGGGTCGGTGGCCAGCCACTGGACGGACATCCTGGAGCTGCCCTGCGTGGCGAAGCCCTGGTCGGTGGGTACGACGCGCTGGGCGATCCGGGCGCGCACGGCGAGCACCTCGCCGTGCAGCCGCACTGCGAGCCATCGCTCCTCGTCGAGCAGGGCGAGCGACTGCCGCAGGGCGCGGACGGCCTCGGCCGCGGCGCCGTACTCCGGCATCAGCACGATCGTCCCGCCGATCTTGCGCGGCTTGGCGTACCGGGCGCCCGGCCAGGCGCCGTGGGAGGTGGGACGCTCGGCGTCCGAGGAGTCGTACTCCGGCAGGTCCTCCCAGCCGGTGAGCCCGGACCGGTCGACGGCGAAGGGTGTCCCGGGGCCGATGAGAAGCCCGGCCCACTGCATCTGTCCGTCCTGGGTGATGAGTGAGCCGGGCGCGAGGTCGGCGGTGTACACGTTTGCGTCGTATGCGGTTGTGGTCTCGGCCATGGGGCCGTCACCTCACTTCTGATGGAGTGTCAGGGGTGGGCGGCCGCGAGGAAGAGCAGGTCCTCGGCGGTCGACCGGGGGCCGGCGCCGGGCTTCTCGTGGAAGTCCCGTATGCGGTGGGGCTGTCGGGGGGCCTCGGTGAGGGCCGGGATGCGGCGGTTCTCGAGCACGGTGAGCGGGTCGATGCGCGGCGCGTCGGCGGCGCCGGGGAAGACGACACCGCCCTCGGCGAGCATCGGGATCTTGTCGAGGTCGACGCCGAACTTCTTGCCGAGGATGTTGACGCTCAGCTTGTTGAGCCCGTCGATGATCCAGTTGGCGAAGGCGATGAGGCCGTTGATGGGACCCTTGACGACGCCGAGGACGGCGCTCAGGGCGCCCTTGACGAGGTCGCCCATGCCGCGCAGGGCCTTGGCCACGGCGTCCTTGGCGTGCCGGAAGAAGCCCGGGATCTTGTCGGTGATGAAGGACAGGATCGGCTTGACGGCGTTCTTGATCCCGCCGATGGTGCGCGAGGCGATCCCGCGCAGCGCGTTGGAGGCGGAGGTGACGGCCGTGCGGACCTTGGAGAGCCCGCTGATGCCGGAGCCGATGACCTTCAGTGCGGTGGTGAACAGGGTCAGATACGCCTTGAAGTAGGTCCCGACGGCCTGTCCGAGCACCTTCATGATCGGCTGGAGGAACTTCCAGACCGCCTGGAAGCCCTTCAGCGCCTGCTGGAAGACCTGCTTCATGATTCGTTGGCCGGTCTTGGTGTTCGCCGCGTACTCGATGAGCCACGCGGCGACGGGCACGAGGATGCCGACGAGGAAGCCGAGCGGGTTGGCACGCATGGCGACGTTGACGCCGGTCATCGCCACGGAGGCGATGGTCATGACCGTGTCGTATGTCTCCATCAGCTTGGTGATGGTGTCGGTGATGGGCAGCAGCGGCACCAGGATCGACAGGATGCCGCCGATCGCGGGGCCGAACTTCCCGGCGGCCGTCCTCGCCTTGCCCGCCGCGGCACCGATCCGCCGGATGCCGGTGGCTGCCGTGGACCGCTGGATCCGGCCGACGGAGGTCGCCGCGCCGGAGGCGTTGGTGCGGAGGGTGCGTACGGAGGAGCCGGCGGTACGCAGTTCGGTGGCGAGCTGGGACATGCCGCCGGCCGCCCGCTGGACGTCCTGCTTGAGCCGCTTGAGCGTGTCGCCCGCTCCTTCGGCGCCCCGCCGCAGGGAGGACATCACCGGGGTGACGCGCCCGAACGCCGGCATGCGGACTGCGGCGGCACTCATCCGCGGGCCTTGGCCAGGTACATCAGCGCGTCCGCCGTCGACTGCGGGTCACTGCCCCGGGCCGCGTGGTAGTGCTCGATGTGCAGCCCGGCGCCCGCGCCGCCGCGCTGGTGGTCGTGCGCCGCCATGCGGGCGCGGCGGGCGGTGAGGGCGAGCAGCCGGTCCAGCTTGGAGAGCGGGAGGACGGCCTCGGCCTCGCCGGCCTCGGCGAGGATCGCCGGGACACCGCCGTGGCGGGGCATGACGACACCACCGGTGGCGAGCATGGGGATGGTGGGGATGTTGACGCCGAAGGTCTTGCCGCCGACGAGCGGCACCCAGCCGGGGACGCTGACCTTGACGCCGTTGACGGCGCTGATCATGCGGTTGATCAGGCCGATGACGGCGTTGATCGGGCCGGACACGCCACTCTTGATGCCCTCGAACGCCCGGGACGCGATGCCCTTGAGGCCGTTCCAGATCGAGGACATCTTGTCCTTGACGGCCCGGAAGGCGTTCGGGATCGCGGTCTTGATCCAGTTCACCACCGGGGTGATGACGGCCTTGATGCCCTTCCAGACGGTGCCGATGACCGTCTTGATCGCTTTCATGACCGTGGTGATGACCGTCTTCCAGATCTTCACGTAGGTCTTGATGACGGTCGCGACGGCCTTGACGACGGTGGAGATGGCCTTCTTGATGCCGTTCCAGACCGTCTTGATCAGCGAACCGGCCTTCTTCATGATCGGGCCGATGGCCTTCATGACCGAGCTGATCACGGATTTGATGGCGCCGAAGGCCGTCTTGATGATCCTCTGCATCGTCTTCGACTCGGTCGCCATATCGACGACCTTCTCGATGAGCGGCATGAAGAGTTCGAGCAGACGGGCGAGGAAGTTGCCCTTCATGGACTTGTTGAGCTTGTCCTGGCCCTTGGCCGCCTTGCCCGCGCCGGACTCGTATTTACCCATCTTGGTGCCGGCGGACTCGGAGGTCTTGCCCGCCTTCATCATGGACTTTTCGGCCTGGTCCGAGGCTGTCTTCAGATTTTTGAGCTGGGTGCTGGAGCTCTGGGAGCTGCTCCTGAGGTTCTTGAGCTGCCCATTCGCCGAGTTACCGGCGTCACCGACCTTCTTGATCGAGGTCGCGGCGCCGGATGCCTGCGTCTTGAGGGATCCGAGGGAGCCGCCCGCCTTCTTGAGAGAACTGACGAGACTCATTCCTTACCTCCTTTCAGTCGATGGGGAATCAGGAGCCGATGGCCCCGGAAGCGGTGCGGGCGGCGTTGGCGAGTGCATCGAAGCGTTCCCGGAGCGTTCCCGTCGTATTGACGAGCCGGCCGGCGGCATCCGCCGTGTTGTTCATCCTGTTGGCCGTGGGCATTTTCTCCTTCAGGTGTCCGAAAGCATCCGCCGTCTTACTTATGGAGCGAGCGGATGGCAATTGGCGCGACTGCTCGTTGAATGTCCTGAGATGAGGGTTGATTTCTTCCAGCTTCTCCTTGAGTGCACTGATGTTCTCGGGCTGTAGCGACGGGGGTATCGCGCGGAGGGCAGCGAGCGCATCGACATCGGCCCGTCGCTGGAGCCGCGGGATGCCGCCGTCGTTGGGCGCGATAATGCGACCATTGGGGTTGGCTTCCGTGCGGGTGAGGCGTTCAATGATCCAGTTGAGCCCCTTGGCCCAGTCGAGCTTGAGCGCGAATGTAGCGAGCAGTGCGGCGACACCGAGGAGGATCTTGTTGACGAGTCCTTCCTCCTTGATGGCCGCGACCACGTCTTTCAGTCCGAGGGCCTCGAAGATGGACTCCCAGAGGGTTTTCACCTCCTTGTCTGGCCCTTTCTTGACGGCCGTGATGATTTCGGCGGTGCGCTCCTTGAAAGACGTGACGGTGACGTGATTGTTCGCCTTCAGGTCACTTCTGACGCCGCTGACCTCTGTTTTTACGTCGTCGATCCTTGTGAGGACCTCGGAATTATCTTGAGTCATTTCCACCTCAATGGTTGACCGTTGTCCGAATGGCTGCTATTTTTCCGTCCGTCCGTACGGGGGTAAGGAATGGGTTTCAGTGGGCGTCGTCCTTGTTGTCGCGGGTTCCTTCATCGCATTCGCCGGTCTTGCTTTCTCGTCCGTTGTCATTCCGCATCTCACGGCGTTCCTTCGATATCGGCACTTGGAGTGGAATGGGGTCGCCGGTGAGGCCGTGTGTGTGGCCCATGCACCCACCGCCGACGCGCGCACGAAGGTGTTTCTCGACATCCGCGTCCAGGGTGAGGAGGGGCGGACGGTCCGGATGAGTGAGCGCCAGTACCCGCCACCTGTCGCAGTTGGGGAGGTGAGGCCCGTGGTCTACGACCGACGGGACCCCCGCCGGGCGAAGATCGGCGTGGCAGGGGTCGACTTCGGCTCCCGTAGCGAACTGGGTGTCGCGCGGCGCCTGCTGCTCGTGGGGCTGCCCGTCTTCGCGCTCGGGGCGCTCCTGGTCGTGATTGCCTGAAGCGGGCAGGGTGAAACGGAATGAGAGGACCCGACCTCATGGGCCGGGTCTCACGGTTTTGCGAGCTCGCTGGGCCAAGTGCCGGGCCCTCGACGGGCACGGGAGTCCGGTGCGGTTCAGGAGGAGCGTCGACGACGCAGTTCGGCGAGTGCGTCGTTCCAGCCGGCCGTGTACGCGCGGGTCTCGCGAGCCGCGATTTCGGCGTCGAGGGTGGCGAGGAGGGCGCGCTTGTCGAGGGGGCCGGGGCGGTGCAGAAGCTCGTTGAGGCGGTCGTGAAGGGTGGTCTGTGTGCGACTTGCCTCGGATTGCGGCATTGGTGCCCCCTGACTTCCGATTACTTGCGAGTGCGATCGGGGCGCGGGTCTCCCTGCGGCCTCCGCTCTATCGACTGTATCGAACTGGCGTACGAATCGGTTGTCGAACGTGGCTTCGTCATGTGTCGAGCACGAAAGGCCCCGTGTCGCCCGCCGGAGCCCGCTTCGAACACATGAGGGGGTGTCAACAACCTTGCGGTACGCTGACGTCTGCCCTCCTCACGTGTGAAGTCGCAGGTCGCCGAACACGCGCCACCATGGGAGGCACGGGTGGAGGACCGTCCGCGTTCCAGGGGTGCCGGGGCAGCCTGGGGTGGGAAGGCAGTGCGGATTCATGGACGGAAACAGGGCAGTGGGAGGAAGCGTTCCCCCGGTCGACTGGTTCGAGCAGTCGCCCGACCTCCCTCATCTCATCGCCTGGATCTCCGAACTCGTCTTCCGGCACGGTTACTCACCCGCCGACCTCGTGGTGCTGCCCCGCGCCGAGAGCGACCGGCGCGAGACGGCAGCCTTCACCGCCGGATGGGCCGAGGCCGTCACCGAGGAACTCCCGCGCATCCGGCGCGAGTACGAGAAGCGCGTCGCCGACGCATACGCCCAGGGGCAGCGTGACGCCCAGGGCATACGGCGGCCGCGGCGACGCATCGAAGGCCCCGTGGACGGGGCCCAGGTGATCCCGCTGCCTTTCACCCAGTTCCTCGAACCGCCGGCCGTCGTGGTCGAGACCGAGGAGCGGGTCCGCCGCGAACGCGAGCGCTTCGACCAGAGCCCGGGCCAGGGGCATATGCATACGTCCGCACTCCCGGACGACGAGCGCTCGCGCCCGCACACCGAGGAAGAAGCCGTTCCCGGCCCGGACGTCCTGTTCTCCACCCAGGACATACAGGTGCCCAAGACCCCGCAACCGGCACGGAAGGTCGTACGCGGCAAGGGCGGACGGCCCGTTGTGCCGCCGCTCGCCGGTGTACCCGCACAGTCAGGGGCCACAGCCCAACGCCGTGCCTCCGAAGCATCCGAACCGAATGCGCGTGAGCGCAAGGGGCGCAGGCTCTCGGAGCGGGCCCGGGCACTGGAGGGCGAACTGTCCGAGCGAGCACCGGAAGCGCCCCCGGAGTCCAACCTCTGAAACGGGATGGACTCCGAGGGCTGTTGGCTCACCCGAAGAACCGGGCGAGCCTTTCCGGTGACGGTGCCGCCTCCCCGTCCTCCGGGGCATCGGTGTCGTCGGTGTCCTCGTCCGGATCGTGGCCTCCCGGACGCGGTACCGGCGTCGGCGGTTCGGGCGGGTCGTCGTCCTCGCCCGTGTTGACGCAGGCGAACATCCAGTTGGCGACGGCCAGATGGTCCACCGCCGCCGCGAGCAGATGGTCGGAGATCGACCACTCCGCGGCCTCGCCGTGCAGCTCCCGCTGCACGGCGCTGTCTTGCGGCAGATGCTTGATCAGAGTCATGACGCGCCGGCTGGAGAGCTCACCGCGGTACCAGTCGAGGAGATCGGTGCCGTAGTAGCGGAGGAGGTCCGCTTCAAGGGCCTCGGCGTGTTCGTCGACGAACGCGACGAGGCTCAGTCTTCCCCCAGGCCGAGCCCGGTCTCCTTGCCGTACGCCTCCAGGATGGCGGCGATGTCCTGCATCGTGATGTCGTGCTGCTCGAAGCGAGCGAACTGCTTCTCACCCATCAGGAGTTCGAGCAGACCGTCCACGTCGTTGTCGTCGAGCCTGCGCAGCGCCTTGGCGGTCGACCGGCTGAGCTCGGTGGGGAGTTCGTAGGATTCGCCGTCCAGCTCGAAGGACCACTTGCGGCCGGTGGCCTCCAGGCGCTGGGCGCGGGCGGCGTTGACGTCGAAACGGGCCATGGTGATGCGTACTCCTTGTTCGAGTGAGTGAAGAGGAGAGGGGGTGGGGCGGGACGGTCGGGCCGTCCCGCCCCTGGGGGGAAGGGTCAGGCGGTCGTGGAGTACTGGCCGTCCTTCATGATGAAGCTGGCCAGCGCCTTGCCGTCGCCCTTCGACATGGCGGTGAAGGTGATGCCCAGCTGGGCCGCGGACTTGCGGGCCAGCTTGATGTCGTCGGACGCGGTGACCTGGCCGCGCGGGATGTAGAAGCGGTACTTCACCACGTCCGTGGTGCCCGCCTTGACGTCGGTGAACTCCAGGCCAAGGGCGCGCACGTCGGAGAACGGGCGCTCGGCGATGTCGTAGCGGTAGATGTCGGTGCCGGCGGTGCCCTCCGCCTTGACGTCGCCGCCGCCCATGAAGAACGGCAGCGTGTCCTCGTTGAACTGGAGCAGCGAGAACTTCAGCGTGAGGTCACGGGCGGAGTAGATGTAGTGCACCGGGGAGACCGACTGCCACGAGTCGACCGGCTCCAGCTTGTCCTTCTTCGAGAAGGTGACGCCTTCGCCGGAGGTGAAGCCGAGGTCCTTCCAGTCGAGGTCGGTCCAGTCGGCGGCGGAGTCGGCGCCGAAGGTGGCCGGGGCGTCGGTGTCGGCGGTGGCGACGTAGAGGCGGCCGGTGCCGGCGACGCGGATCTCGGCGGAGTTGGTTCCTGCCATGGTGGGTTTCTCCTTGATGAGAGGGGTGTGAGTGAGCGCCGCCCCGGGCATCGGACCCGGGTACGGCAAAGGCCCCGCCGTACGGCAGGGCCTGGTCTGTGGGGTGAGCGTCCGTCAGGGAGCCGGACCGGCTCAGAAGACGCTCAGGGAGAGCTGGATGACGCAGAGGTAGCGGTTGGCGCCTCGGTAGAGGTAGTCGGGCATCCAGCGCGGCCCGTCCATCTCCTCCACGTCCTGGACGAGGTTGCTGCCGATCTGCTTGCCGATGGTGGCGAGCAGCGCGCGCCGGGCCGCGTTGGCGAGGGTGTGGGCGGCGTTCTTGCTCGGGCCGTACACCTCGAACTCGATCAGCGGCTTGTCGAGGTGCAGGTCGCCGATCCAGGCACCGCCGCGGCGGTTGACGAGGACGGCGCTCTGCGTGCCGTCGAAGCCGGTCGGCGGGTTGACGGCAACCGTGGCGCCGGCCAGGGCGGGATCGGCCTTGAGGACGTCGACGACCAGCTTCTCGACGTCTGGGAAAGCACTCGGGGGAGTGGTCATGACGGTTCTCCTCGGGAACGTGAGAGCGTGAGGGCCGCCGCCGGGGCGCTCCCACGGGGAAGGGGGGCGCACGGCGCGGGAGCGCGCCCGGACAGCGGACGGCGGAGCTGCGGCCCGTCCTGCGGGCACAGCTCCGCCGCTGCACCAACTGTGACAGAGAGCGTGCGCGCACGCAACTAGTTCTGTGAGGTCGTGGAAAAGGTCCTCACGGCACCCCCACCCCGCGTATGCGAAACCGCCCCGCGTCCAGGGACGGACGTGGGGCGCGGGGGGATGCGGGATCGGGCGCGGGCGGGCGCGGGCGGTGGCGGGCCAGGCGTCCCACGGCACCCCTTCTTCCCCGCATACGCGAAAGCGCCCCGCGTCCAGGGACGGACGCGGGGCGCTGGGAACGGATGCGGGATCAGGCGCCGGTGGGGCGCGGGTGGCGGCGGCGGGCCAGGCGTTCGGCGGCGAAGACGTCCTCCAGACGGAAGAGCTGCGCACGGCCGGCCTTGCCCGCCGCCTTCAGATGGCCCAGCTGGACCCACTTGCGAATGGTCGCCGGGGCGACCCCGGCCTCCTCGGCGGCGAGCGGGCCGGGGATCAGCGCCGGCAGGGACAGGGACGGTGAGGTCAGCACGAGGTCTCCTCCATCACGTTCGTCGAATCCATCGCCGCGGCGATCTCCTCGGTGCGGGCGCCCGACGCGTCCGCCAGCTCGCTCCACTCCTCCTCCGGCCACAGGTGCCGGTAGGAGGGGTCGTCCTGGCAGCCGCAGCTCTCGTCGGTGCACACGCACGCCGGGTTGACGCACAGCACCGCCCGGCGATCCGGGAAGGCGCGCAGCGACACCGAGTCGCACCAGGGGCAGCGCCCCGAGACCCGGACGACGGTCTCCGTGTCCCCGAGTGTGCGTGCGCACCGGCGGGCCATCCGGCGGATCTCGTTGCGCACGTGCCGGGCCAGGACGGGGTGGGCCGCGATGTCGTCGAGCAGTCCGACGACGCGCCGGAGCCGCTCGATCACCCCCGCCCGCGGCGGCCGCGGCAGCCCGAGGCGCGAGCGCACCGCCTCCTCCAGTTCCACCACGCCGTCGGTGATGTCCCGGATGGCGTCGGACACATGAAGCCGTATCGGCGCGGCGCCATGACCGGGCACGGCGAGCCCGTGCCGCTGCTGGAGGAGCAGTGCCTCGCGTCGCTCCTCCCGGATGAGTTCGTCCCGCCCCGGGTGCGGTGCGGTGGGGGTCGTCCCGGCGGCCGAGCGCCGCCCGGGCGCCAGCTCCTCCGTGAGCTCCGGGAACTGTTGTACGAGGGAGGCGGTCCAGAGCGCGATGTCCCGCAGGACGGGCTCGTCGGTGTACTCAGCCACGACCGCCCCCCGTGATCTCGGTCGCACGGGCGGAGGTGCCGGCGGACGCGACGGCGGTCCCGCCCGGTCGACGGGTCGTCGCCCTGCGCTTCGCGGCCACCGGGCGGCCGTTGCGCCACAGGCGCCCCGCGCAGACGCCGTCGAACCAGCTCTCCGCGGGTGCGACGGCCGCCTCGCACTCGCGCTGCACGAGGCAGACGGCGCAGGCGCGCAGCGCCGGGGCCGCCTGCTGGGAGCGGCGGGCGAAGACGACGGACGGGGAGAGGCCGGCGCACGCGGCGGCGGCCTGCCATGAGGAGGAGTCGGGCAGGTGCAAGGTGTTTCTCCACGGTCCGGGGCCACCGGGCGTCCTGTGGGGCCTGTGGGGCCTCTGGGGCTCAGGGGGCCGACGAGTGCGGCGGCGAGCCAGCGTGACATGTTGCGTGCGAGCGCGCAACTACTTCGCGAGGGTGGCTTCTTCGATTCGACACAGTTGCGTGCTCGAAAGCACGTAATTCCGTGCGCGCAAGCACGCTAAGGTGGGGGCCGGAGGCGTGTGAAGTGAGGAGCGGCACATGACCAGTCATGGGCTGGATGAGTTCGCAGGCTGGGTCGAGAGCCTGATGCGGCAGCGCGGCTATGACATCGACAGCCCGCGCGGTGGAGGGAAGTCCCGGATGGCGGACGAGGCCGGGGTGCATCGTGCTGCCCTGACCCGGCTGCTTCAGCGGCAGAGCATGCCCGACCTGGAGACCATGCGCAGGATCGCCCCGCTGCTGGGGGTGTCCGTCCGGGACATGCTCATCAGGTCGGGACGGGTGACCTCGGAGGAGCTTCCGCTGACCGCGGACCTGCTGCCACCGAGCGACTGGCAGCCGTCGATGGAGGACTTCGCCCGCTGGCTCGGGGTGCCCGAGGAGCGGATGGGGGTCTTCATCAAGGTGGTGAACCAGTTCCTGGAGCCCGAGGAAGAAGGTGAGCACGGTGGGGACGCGGCCGAGGCGAAGCGCGCCGCTCGCGACTGAGCCGAGCGCCGGGCGGACCGCCGCCCGCGAGGACGCCGAGGAGTCGGGGTGGAGGTCACCCCGACTCCTTCGGTTGTTCCCCCGGCCGTAGTGGGCGCCGCCCCGAGCGCTTGCACCGTGGCGCATCGCTGACGCCGCCGGCCCGTCGTCGTCGGCCGTCGCGGTCGACGCTGCCCGGGCTGTCGCGCCCTGTCCCTTCCCCGGTTCTTCGGGGCCGGCCGGGCGTTCCCGCGCGTCGACATTTGTTTTGACCGGAGTTCGTGCGGTAGGTACGCTCAGACCTTGTGCCTGGGGTGTGCCTGGGCTCGTGTGCGTGCCTTCAGCCGCATGGCGAGTCCGAGAACGGCCGCCGCGATCCGCGCCCTCATCCGCCCTCGGCGGAGGTCTGCAGGATTCGACACACCCGACCGCGTGGGTCGGCGAAGTTCCGGGTTAGCTTTACTACACGGCACACAGAAACCGGAGAAGTAGTGCCTACGATCCAGCAGCTGGTCCGCAAGGGCCGGCAGGACAAGGTCGAGAAGAACAAGACGCCCGCACTCGAGGGTTCGCCCCAGCGCCGCGGCGTCTGCACGCGTGTGTTCACGACCACCCCGAAGAAGCCGAACTCGGCCCTCCGCAAGGTCGCGCGTGTGCGCCTGACCTCGGGTATCGAGGTCACGGCCTACATCCCGGGTGAGGGACACAACCTGCAGGAGCACTCCATCGTGCTCGTGCGTGGTGGCCGTGTGAAGGACCTGCCGGGTGTTCGCTACAAGATCATCCGCGGTTCGCTGGACACCCAGGGTGTCAAGAACCGCAAGCAGGCCCGCAGCCGTTACGGCGCCAAGAAGGAGAAGTAAGAATGCCTCGTAAGGGCCCCGCCCCGAAGCGCCCGGTCATCATCGACCCGGTTTACGGTTCTCCTCTGGTGACCTCGCTGATCAACAAGATCCTGCTCAACGGCAAGCGTTCCACCGCTGAGCGCATCGTCTACGGCGCCATGGAAGGCATCCGCGAGAAGACGGGCAACGACCCGGTCATCACGCTGAAGCGCGCCCTCGAGAACGTCAAGCCGGCGCTCGAGGTCAAGTCCCGCCGTGTCGGTGGCGCCACCTACCAGGTGCCGATCGAGGTCAAGCCCGGCCGCGCCTCCACCCTCGCGCTGCGCTGGCTCGTGGGCTACTCCCGCGCCCGTCGCGAGAAGACCATGACCGAGCGCCTCATGAACGAGCTCCTGGACGCCGCCAACGGCCTGGGTGCTTCGGTCAAGAAGCGCGAGGACACGCACAAGATGGCCGAGTCCAACAAGGCCTTCGCCCACTACCGCTGGTAGTCACTACCCCCATCGAAACCGAGAGAAGACTGAAGCCTTATGGCTACCACTTCGCTTGACCTGGCCAAGGTGCGCAACATCGGCATCATGGCCCACATCGACGCGGGCAAGACGACGACCACCGAGCGGATCCTGTTCTACACCGGCGTTTCGTACAAGATCGGCGAGACCCACGAGGGCTCCGCCACGATGGACTGGATGGAGCAGGAGCAGGAGCGCGGCATCACGATCACGTCCGCCGCGACGACCTGTCACTGGCCGCTCGAGGACGTCGACCACACCATCAACATCATCGACACCCCGGGTCACGTGGACTTCACCGTCGAGGTGGAGCGTTCGCTCCGCGTGCTCGACGGTGCCGTGACGGTGTTCGACGGTGTCGCCGGTGTCGAGCCGCAGTCCGAGACGGTGTGGCGTCAGGCCGACCGTTACGGCGTGCCCCGTATCTGCTTCGTCAACAAGCTGGACCGGACCGGCGCCGAGTTCCACCGCTGCGTCGAAATGATCTCGGACCGCCTCGGTGCGACCCCGATCGTCATGCAGCTCCCGATCGGTGCCGAGGCGAACTTCCAGGGCGTTGTCGACCTGGTCCGCATGAAGGCCCTGGTCTGGTCCGCCGAGGCCACCAAGGGCGAGATGTACGACGTCGTCGACATCCCGGCCACCCACACCGAGGCTGCCGAGGAATGGCGCGGCAAGCTCCTCGAGACGGTCGCCGAGAACGACGAAGAGATCATGGAGCTGTACCTCGAGGGCCAGGAGCCTTCCGAGGAGCAGCTGTACGCCGCGATCCGTCGTGTCACCATCGCGTCCGGCAACGCCGACGTCACCACGGTGACCCCGGTGTTCTGTGGCACCGCGTTCAAGAACAAGGGTGTTCAGCCCCTGCTCGACGCGGTCGTGCGCTTCCTGCCCTCCCCGCTCGACATCGAGGCCATCGAGGGCCACGACGTCAAGGACGCGGAGACGGTCGTCAAGCGCAAGCCGTCCGAGGACGAGCCGCTCGCGGCGCTGGCGTTCAAGATCATGAGCGACCCGCACCTCGGCAAGCTCACCTTCGTCCGTGTGTACTCCGGCCGCCTGGAGTCCGGCACCTCGGTGCTGAACTCCGTCAAGGGCAAGAAGGAGCGCATCGGCAAGATCTACCGCATGCACGCCAACAAGCGTGAGGAGATCGAGGCGGTGGGCGCCGGCGACATCGTCGCCGTCATGGGTCTGAAGCAGACCACGACCGGCGAGACGCTGTGCGACGACAAGAACCCGGTGATCCTGGAGTCCATGGACTTCCCGGCGCCGGTCATCGAGGTCGCGATCGAGCCCAAGTCCAAGGGTGACCAGGAGAAGCTGGGTGTCGCCATCCAGCGTCTCGCGGAGGAGGACCCCTCCTTCCAGGTTCACACCAACGAGGAGACCGGCCAGACCGTCATCGGCGGTATGGGCGAGCTTCACCTCGAGGTGCTCGTCGACCGTATGAAGCGTGAGTTCAAGGTCGAGGCCAACGTCGGCAAGCCGCAGGTCGCGTACCGCGAGACCATCCGCAAGACGGTCGAGCGCGTCGACTACACCCACAAGAAGCAGACCGGTGGTACCGGTCAGTTCGCCAAGGTGCAGATCGCGATCGAGCCGCTCGAGGGTGGCGACACCTCGTACGAGTTCGTGAACAAGGTCACCGGTGGCCGCATCCCCAAGGAGTACATCCCCTCGGTGGACGCCGGCTGCCAGGAGGCGATGCAGTTCGGCATCCTGGCCGGCTACGAGATGACGGGCGTTCGCGTCATTCTTCTCGACGGTGGCTACCACGAGGTCGACTCCTCCGAGCTCGCGTTCAAGATCGCCGGTTCGCAGGCCTTCAAGGAGGCCGCGCGCAAGGCTTCGCCCGTGCTCCTCGAGCCGATGATGGCCGTTGAGGTCACCACGCCCGAGGACTACATGGGTGAGGTCATCGGCGACATCAACTCCCGCCGTGGCCAGATCCAGGCCATGGAGGAGCGTGCCGGCGCCCGCGTTGTCAAGGGCCTGGTGCCGCTGTCGGAGATGTTCGGCTACGTCGGCGACCTCCGCAGCAAGACCTCGGGTCGCGCAAGCTACTCGATGCAGTTCGACTCCTACGCCGAGGTTCCGCGGAACGTCGCCGAGGAGATCATCGCGAAGGCCAAGGGCGAGTAACTCACCCGAGTACACGCTTTAGGCTTGACACCGACCGTCGGGGAGCGACTCCGCATACGGAGGGACTCCCCGGTGGCCGGTAACCCAGCAAAGATCACCCTGGCGCCGATGAGTAAGGCGTACAGAACCACTCCACAGGAGGACCCCAGTGGCGAAGGCGAAGTTCGAGCGGACTAAGCCGCACGTCAACATCGGCACCATCGGTCACATCGACCACGGTAAGACGACCCTCACGGCCGCCATTACCAAGGTGCTGCACGACGCGTACCCGGAACTGAACGAGGCCTCGGCCTTCGACCAGATCGACAAGGCTCCTGAGGAGCGCCAGCGCGGTATCACCATCTCCATCGCGCACGTCGAGTACCAGACCGAGTCGCGTCACTACGCCCACGTCGACTGCCCCGGTCACGCGGACTACATCAAGAACATGATCACCGGTGCCGCGCAGATGGACGGCGCCATCCTCGTGGTCGCCGCCACCGACGGCCCGATGCCGCAGACCAAGGAGCACGTGCTCCTGGCCCGCCAGGTCGGCGTTCCGTACATCGTTGTCGCCCTGAACAAGGCCGACATGGTGGACGACGAGGAGATCCTGGAGCTCGTCGAGCTCGAGGTGCGTGAGCTCCTCTCCGAGTACGAGTTCCCGGGCGACGACGTTCCGGTCGTCCGTGTCTCCGCTCTGAAGGCCCTCGAGGGCGACAAGGAGTGGGGTGGCAAGCTCCTCGACCTGATGAAGGCCGTGGACGAGTCCATCCCGACCCCCGAGCGCGACGTCGACAAGCCGTTCCTGATGCCGATCGAGGACGTCTTCACGATCACCGGTCGTGGCACCGTCGTCACCGGTCGTATCGAGCGTGGTCTGCTCAAGGTCAACGAGACCGTCGACATCATCGGCATCAAGCCGGAGAAGACCACCACCACGGTCACCGGCATCGAGATGTTCCGCAAGCTGCTCGACGAGGGCCAGGCCGGTGAGAACGTCGGTCTGCTGCTCCGTGGCATCAAGCGCGAGGACGTCGAGCGCGGCCAGGTCATCATCAAGCCGGGTTCGGTCACCCCGCACACCGACTTCGAGGCCCAGGCCTACATCCTCTCCAAGGACGAGGGTGGCCGCCACACGCCGTTCTTCAACAACTACCGTCCGCAGTTCTACTTCCGTACCACGGACGTGACGGGCGTTGTGACCCTCCCCGAGGGCACCGAGATGGTCATGCCGGGCGACAACACCGAGATGTCCGTCCAGCTGATCCAGCCGGTCGCCATGGAGGAGGGCCTGAAGTTCGCCATCCGTGAGGGTGGCCGGACCGTCGGCGCCGGCCAGGTCACCAAGATCGTCAAGTAAGTTTTGACGGTTTGACCTGGTAGCTCGCTCCACGAGCACCAACTGAAGGGCCCCGGGACTCGTCCCGGGGCCCTTCGGCATGTGCGCCCAGCATGGGCGATTGCTTGGGGGTGAAAGTCCCCTGGGGGAAGAGGTGGTGCTAACCCCGAGCCGGAGGCAAGGGCGTCATCGTGAGGTGGGGTCTGGAGGAAGCCCGAGGCGAGACCTGGGTACCGAGGAACACGAACCGTGTATGAGGCGTGCTGGTCGGGT